>DATIRW010000224.1:0-2197 GCA_035469365.1 Thermoanaerobaculia bacterium | reverse complement strand
ATGACGGCGCCGATGCCGCCGTAGTTGACCGCATCGTCGGCATTCGCGTTGAAGAACGGGGGCTGGAGGATCCCGGCGGGGAACACGATCTCGTTGCGGGCGGGCTGGTAGTACGCGTTGACCGTCGGCGGCGTCATCTCCCAGTCGGTGCGGTCCACGGGCTTGCCGACCTTGGCAAGGTCGCGGCGGAAGTCGAAGACCGAGGCGGCGAGGACGTTGGGCGCGTAGGGGCCGCGGGAAATCGAGAGAGAGGAATAGTCGCGCCACCTGGCCGGGTAGCCGATCTTCTGCGCGAAAGCGTCGAGCTTGGCGAGCGCGGCCTTTCTCGTCTCCGCGCCCATCCAGGGCAAATTCTGGAGGTCGTCCCGCAGGGCGGCGATCAGGTTCTTGACCATCCGGTCGGCGCGCTCCCTGGCCTGCGGCGGGAAATGGTCGCGCACGTAGATCTTTCCGAGCGCCATCCCGAGGGCCTGGTCGGTCGCGGCGACGCAGCGCTTCCAGCGCGGAAGATTCTCCTCGGTCCCCTGAAGCGTCTTCTGGCTGAAGTCGAAGTCCTCGTCCACGAACTTCTTTGAGAGGTAAGGGGCAGCAGCGTTGACGAGCTGCCAACGCAGGTAGGTCTTCCAGACGGAGAGGGGTTCCGAGCCGAGGAGCCCATTGACCGCTTCGAAGAACTTCGGCTGCCAGACATTGATCGTGATTCCTTCCGGGACCCCCTCTCCGCGCAGGTAAGCCGTCCAGGAGAACCGCGGCGTCAACCGCGCCAGCTCCTCCCCGCGGTACGGATGGTAGGTGTTGTCCGGATTGCGCCGCTCGACTCGCGTCATCGCGGGAATCGCGAGCTTCGTTTCGAACTCGAGGATAGTCTTCGCCTCTTCCGCGGCCGCCGCGGGCGCGTCCCCGGCAAGCTCCAGCATCTTCGCGACGTGCGCGACGTATTTCGTCCGGAGCCCCTTCGATTCGTCGTCGGTCTTCGTGTAGTAGTAGCGGTCGGGCAGGCCCAGGCCGCCCTGGAGCGCCGCCATGATGACCTGGCTCGAGTTCTTGCGGTCCTCCTCCGAGCCAACCTGGAAGAGAGCGCTGACTCCGCGTTCCTGCAGGCGCGCGATCTCCTCCTGGAGCGAGGCCACGTCCCGAATCGCGGCGATCCAGTCGAGCTCTCCGCGGAGCGGCGTAATTCCGGCCGCCTCGATCGCAGGCTCATCCATGCAGCTCGCGTAGAAATCGGCGAGCTTCCTCTCCTCGGACCCTGCCGGCGGCGGAGGCCCGGCGGCGAGTCTCTCCAGGGTCTGGTGCAGGATCTCGCGGTTTCTCTCATCCAACTCGTTGAACGCCCCCCAGCTCGGATAGTCGGCCGGGACCGGGTTCTTCTTCAGCCACCCGCCGTCGGCGTACCGGTAGAAGTCGCCGCAGGCGCTCGCGCTCGGATCCATGTCCCCCGGATCGAGTCCGCGCGAGGCCGGGGCTGCGTGTGCGGCGGCAGGTGCCTTCACCGGAGTGGCGGTGGTGGCTGGGCGGGACCCGGTCGAGCAGGCGAGGGACAACCCGATCGCCAGACAGAGGACGGAGCATCCAATCGAGTGCGTCAGTCGCATGAAGACTCCTTTTCGCAGCAAGAAGATACGGGGCGAGGCGATAAGAGTTCTCGGCTCGGGCGGCGCCCTCACGCCTGCCCTTTCCCGAGGGAAGCGGGCGCCGAGGCACTTCCCCGCTTGACCTGGTCCAGTGTGCACTGCCTTGGGGGCTTGTCGGGGCGCCAGCGGAGGAACTTCGTGCCGTGGCGGAAGCGGCCCTGGGAGAGTGGTCGTAGCGGACCTCGACGACGAGCGTGGGCGTCAGGGGTTCCCACTCCGCCGAGCGCTCGGTGGACCAGCGGGAGGGCCCGCCGGGGGCGCGGCCGGTGAAGCCGGGAGGCTCTATAAGTTTCTCGAGTTGCGGGGTCAGCTCTTTCTTCTGCGCGGCGGCCATGCTCGAGCAGAAGCCGACGTGGTCGAGCATGCCCCCTGCGTCGTAGAGGCCGAGCAACAGCGAGCCGACGGTCTTCGAGTTGGTTCCGTAGCGGAAGCCGCCGACGACGCACTCGGCCGTGCGCATCAGCTTGATTTTCTGCATGCCTGTGCGGTTGCCGGACTGGTAGGGCAGGTCGAGGCGCTTGGCGAGGATGCCGTCGAGTCTAAACCCGACTTCGGAGAGCCAC
>DATIRW010000223.1:0-8182 GCA_035469365.1 Thermoanaerobaculia bacterium | reverse complement strand
CGCAACGGCTCTCCAGGGAGTCCAGAGAACCCGGTAGAAGAGGCGCGTCAGCCGGAACTTCCGCGAGACGCGCCGCGACAGGATGATCGTCTCGAAGGCATCCCAGAGGATGACGAGAATCAGCGCGGCGCCGGCCGCGACGGCCCAGGGGTGCATGACCGGGAGAGTCTAATGTCTGAGTCCCCTGTCATTCTGAGGCGCGAAGCGCCGAAGAATCTGCTCCAACTCGTAGGAGAGCAGATCCTTCGCTTCGCTCAGGATGACAACGGGACGACTCCGGCTATCTCTTCGGCGGGTGCGACGGGCGTAGATCCAGGCGCGAGGGAATAGCCCGGTCGGGGTATTTCACGAGGTCGCTGACGGCACGCGCGACGTCCTCCGAGGAGAGCATCCAGGAGTACTCGTGCGAACCGTGGGAGTGGGAAAACTCCGTCGCCACGGAGCCGGGCAGGATGACGGCGATGCGGACCCCGTCGTGGCGCAGATCGAGCATGGCTGCGTCGGAGAGGCCGAGCAGGCCGAACTTCGAAGCGTTGTAGGCGGCGCCTCCGGCGAAGGCGTTGATCCCGGCGAGCGAGGCGATATTGACGATGAAGCCTCCGCCCCCCTTCTTCATCAGCGGCGCGGCGAAGTGGATCGCGTAGTAGGGTCCGAAGAGATTCGTTTCCACGATCTCGCGGAAGCGCGCGGGAGGAATCTTCTCGACGCTGTCGAACCCGCCGATGCCCGCGTTGTTGACGAGGACGTCGAGCCGGCCGAAGTCCTTTCCGATCCATTCGACGAGCGCCTCCTGTTCCTCCTCCTTGCGAGCGTCCGCGGCGAGCCCGGCGATGGGAATGCCGTCGTTGCGGAACCTTTCGACGGCCTTCCCGACGGATCCTTTCGTGCGGCCCGAGATTGCCACGGCGAAACCGTCGCCAGCGAGCCTGCGCGCGATCGCCTCGCCGATCCCCCGCGTGCCCCCGGTTACGAGCGCCACGCGTCCCTTGCCTGCCATGCGTTCGGTCCTCCCCTCGGGAAGGCGACTCCGCCCGCCCCGGGACAGCATCATAGCTTCAAGGACTGAAAGCCCCCGCGCGGGATGCGGGCGGCTGGACTGGAGGTTCCGCGATCCGGCAAGACTTTTGCGTAGGAGAGGGTGAGATGAGAAAGTTCCTCTTCCGCCTCGCCCTGCTCGCCGCGACCGCCGCCGCCGGCAGCGGTTGCACGGTCATGAGCGACCTCATCGGTTCGGAAAAGCGCGATGTCTACAAGTTCGACCATGAATTCTCGGTCAAGGATCCGGCCTTCCGACGCTCGCTCGACACGTTCGGCACAGCCATGGTTTCCGGGAACACGGCGGAGCTGCTGAAGAACGGCGACCAGATCTTCCCCGCGATGACAGAAGCGATCCGGCGGGCGAAGACCTCCGTCAACCTGGAGACCTACATTTTTCAGCCGGATGAAGCGGGCCGGCTGTTCGCCGACGCGATGATCGACGCGGCGAATCGGGGCGTCGAAGTTCGGCTCCTGATCGACGCCTGGGGGGGCGAGGTCGGCGACCTGCGCGATCAGATCGAAAAGGCGGGCATTCACTGGCGCGAGTACCGCCCCATCCGCGCGTTCGCGATCTACAAGGTTGGAAAGAGGACTCACCGGAAGATCCTGGTCGTGGACGGCAAGGTGGCCTTCACGGGCGGGCTCGGAATCTCCAAGGAGTGGCTTGGCAACGCGCGCAACTCCAGCGAATGGCGCGATACGCAGGTGCGGGTGACGGGCCCCGTCGTCGACCAGATGCAGGCGATCTTCGCCGAGGACTGGACCTACACGACCGGGGAGATCCTGGCCGGGGAGAAGTTCTATCCGAAGAGGGACGGACCGGGCGGTCAGGTCCAGGCCCAGGCGATCAAGGCCTCCCGCGGGGACGCGTCCTCGCTCGCCAAGATGTTCTACTATGTGGCCATCCAGTCGGCCGTGAAGAGCATCTACATCCAGAACGCCTACTTCATTCCCGACAAACAGGTCCGGGACGCCCTCATCAATGCCGTGGCCCGCGGCGTGGACGTCAAGGTCATGGTGCCCGGCCGGCACATCGATCTGCCGATGGTGCGGCTCGCGTCCTGGCTGCACTACGGCGACATGTTGAAGGGGGGCGTGAAGATCTACGAGTACAGGGACACGATGATGCACAACAAGACGATGGCGGTGGACGGCATCTTCTCGACCATCGGTTCGATCAACTTCGATACCCGCTCGAAGAACGCCAACGCCGAAGAGAGTCTCGCCTTCTATGACCCCGCCTTCGCGCGGAAGGTGGAGGACATGTTCCGCGAGGACCTGAAACGCTGCGACGAGATCACCTACGAGGAATTCGACAACCGGGGGTTGCCCAAGCGCGTGAGCGAGGTACTCTCCTACATCTGGGAGCCGTATTATTGACAAGAGTGCCTGAGGTCCAAGGTCCAGGGTCCAGGATCACGGGGTCGCGGTCTCTGATTCTTGCCGCGCTTTTTCTCGCGGCATCCTACTCGCTGGGAGCGAGCCGGCCGGAGGCGGAACAGATCAGGATCGACTGGCTCCTGGCGGAAATCGGCAATTCGAAGGCGACCTTCATCCGCAACGGCAGGGAGTACGACGCGTCCACCGCCGTCTCGCACCTGAAGCTGAAGCTCCGCTTCGCGGGCGGCCGGGTGCAGACGGCCCGGCAATTCATCGTCGGGGTCGCCTCGCGCTCCTCGGAGTCCGGAAAACCGTACGAAATCCGTCTTGCCGACGGGAAGCAGCAGCCGATGGAGGTCTGGCTCCTCGAACGCCTCGCCGTCTACGAGAAAGGCGCGGCCATGATCAAGCCGCCGCCCGGTCCCACTCCCTCTCCCTCGCCGCCCGCGGAAGGGGCTCGGGGGGTCTCCCCCCGCTGAACTTCAGCGCCGGCCGCGACCGAAGGTCGCGTCTCGCGTAGCGAGCGGCCGGCAGGCCGGGTGATGGCGGCGACGGCGCTGAGAATTCCCTAGGAGGTCTCGGCGGGGATCGCCGGCGCGGCCTCGACGGGCTCGCGCGAAAGGCTCAGTCCCCAGTAGAGCGCGCCGGAGACGAAGAAGCCGACGAACCAGGCGTAGGAATAGAGGGGCTTCAAGGGCGGCACGACGAGGCCGCCCCAGGCGAGCGCGCAGCCGGCGAGCGTCGCGAACACCGCCCTCCAGTTCCAGCCGCCGGCGTAGCGGTACACGCCGTGCGTGAGGTAGAGGTCCTCGAGCCTCAGGCGCTTCTTCCGCACCAGCCAGTAATCGGCGATGAGCACGCCGGCGATGGATCCCAGGCCTCCCGAGTAGCCGAGCAGCCAGGTGAAGATGTAGCCGGAAGCGTCGGAGAGCAGCCTCCACGGCTGCATCAGGATGCCGAGGATGCCCGTGATCAGGCCGCCGGTCTTGAACCGGATCCATCGCGGAAAGGCGTTGGAGAAATCGTTCGCCGGAGAGACGACGTTGGCGGCGATGTTGACGGCGAGAGTCGCGACGACCGCGGTGAACATGGAGATCGCGACGACGATCGGAGCCTTGAATCTTCCCACGAGCTGGACCGGGTCCCAGATCGCCTGGCCGTAGATCAGGACCGTGGCGCTCGTGATCATGACGCCCATCGCCGCGAAGACCGACATCGTTGTCGGCAGGGCCACGACCTGGCCGACGATCTGCTCGCGCTGGCTGCGTCCGAAGCGAGTGAAGTCGGGCATGTTCAGGGAGAGCGTCGCCCAGTACCCGATCATGGCCGTCAACGACGGGATGAAGACAGGAAGGAATTCCGCGAGTGTCGAAAACTTCCCGCGCTGCGCCAGAAGCGGGCCGAACCCGTGCGCCTGGCGCACGGCCCAGACGAGAAGAACCGCCGCCATGACGAGAACGAAGGGCGCGGCCCAGTTCTCGACCTTGCGCAGCAGGTCCATGCCGCGGTAGATGATGAAGACGTTCAACCCCCAGAAGAGGAGGAAGGAGAGCCACTCGGTGTTGGTGTGTCCGCCGGGCCCCTGGCCGAGCAGGCCGGGGAAGGATGGGATCAGGCTCGCGAAGAATGTGTAGAGCGCCTCGCCGCCGATCCACGACTGGATCCCGAACCACCCGCACGCGACGATCGCGCGCATGAGCGCCGGCAGGTTCGAGCCGAGCGTGCCATAGGAGGCGCGCGCGAAGACCGGAAAGGGGATCCCGTACTTCGTTCCCGGGTGCGAATTGAGGAGGATCGGCGCGAGGACGATCGTGTTGCCGAGGAGGATCGTGATCAGGGCCTGCCACCAGTTCATTCCCGCCGACATGAGCCCGGAGGCGAGCATGTAGGTCGGAATGCAGTGAGCCATGCTGATCCACAGGGCGGCGTAGTTGTAGGTCGTCCAGTTGCGGCGGGCGACCGGGACCGGCGCGAGGTCCTTGTTGTAGAGCGGGCTCGCCTCGATCCGCGTCGGATCGATCAGCTCGACGCGCCCGTCCCCATGCTGCTTCGTGTTGGGGTACGCCGCCGTTCGCATGCCGCCTCCGCTTCCTGCTGTTGAGTGACCTCATACTATCGCCCTGCCGGCCGCCGCGTCGGCTGCCAGGCCGTGAGTCGAAACCTTTGATGAGGCAGTGTTTACGTCTCCTCTTGTCGGATAGTTTGATATTTGTCAAAATATCAAATCGTGTCGACGCAACAGGTCTTCAAGGCGCTCTCGGATCCGAGCCGGCGCCGGATTCTCAAGATCCTGCAGGGCGGGTCTCGGACCGCGGGGGAGCTCTCCGACGGCTTCGACATGACCAAGGGCACACTCTCGCACCACTTCAACGTGCTGAAGGCCGCCGGCCTCGTCCGGTGCGAGAGGCGGGGCCAGCAGATCGTCTACTCGCTCAATACCTCTGTGCTCGAGGACGCGGCCTCGATGCTTCTCGATCTCTTTGGCCGCAAAGAAACGGAGACGCGTGATGAAACTCCATCGCGGTGAAATCTTCGCAATCGCTCTCGTGCTCGTGGCCTTCGTCGTGACGGGGGCGCTCTACTCCCGGCTTCCGGAGAGGATCCCGAGCCACTGGAACATTCGGGGCGAAGTGGACTCCTACAGCTCCAAGCCGTTCGGGCCGTTCGTCCTGCCGGCGGTCATGGCGGTCCTCGCTGTCATCCTTCTCGCCCTGCCCGCCGTCTCGCCCCGTGGATTCCGCTTCGAGCGTTTCCGCGGCATCTGGGGGATTCTTCAGGCCGCGGTTCTGGCTCTTCTGTTGTATGTGCACGCGATGATCCTCCTCTCCGCGATCGGGAAGCCGGTGGACATGACGCGAGGTGTCGAGGCCGGCGTCGGCCTCCTCCTCGCCGTCGTCGGAAATTTCTTCGGCAAGCTCACGCGAAACTTCTTCGTGGGCATCCGCACGCCCTGGACGCTCGCTTCGGACGAGGTCTGGATGAAGACCCACCGGCTGGCCGGCAAGCTCTTCGTTCTCGCCGGCCTCGCGATGTTCGCCCTCGCGCTGGCGGGCGCGGGCCTGATTCCGATGATGATCGTCGCCGGCGCGGCCGCGCTCGTGTCGGTCGTCGCGTCTTACGTGTTCTACCGGCGGATCGAGGGCTTCAAGGAGGAGATCCCCGGAGAGTAATCCCGCCGGGCAATCACGCGGTTTCCGACCAGAACTGTTCGAGCAGGTTCTGGCAGACGCGGCGGCGGTACTCGGCCGTCGAGCGCATGTCATCGATCGGCTGGATCTCGCCGGAGAGGATCTCGCGCGCCTCCTCGACCGAACCGCCGCCGGAGAGGACGGCTTCCGTCCGGGGAAGGCGGATGACGGTCGGAGCCACGCTGCCGAGCGCGATGCGCGGCCTGGAGGCGCGGACCGCCGCCATGACGACCTTGGAAATCGCCTGCGCCGCGCGCGTGCCGACTTTCCGGAACCACTGGCGGCCGGGGACGGGCGGGACCTCGACTGCGACAATCAGCTCGTCCGGCCGCGCCACGCTCTTTCGGTACCCGGTATAGAAGGAATTGAACGGGACCCGCCGCGTCCCTCCCGCGCTCCTCAAGACGAGAATCGCCTCGGCGGCGGCCAGGACCGGCAGCGTGTCGCCCGCGGGCGACGCGTTGGCGATGTTGCCCCCGAGCGTCCCGCGATTCTGGATCTGCGCGCCCCCGACCTCCCGCGATGCCGCGGCGAGGATCGGCAGCCTCTTGCGAACGAGCGTAGATCGGATCATCCGGGTGTACGTCGCGAGCGCGCCGATCGAAAGCGCGCCGTGCCGCATTTCGATCCTGCGCAGCTCGTCGAGCGCCCAGAGGTTCAGGAATCGTTTCTGCGGCAGCGTCCCGAAGTTCAAGTTCACATAGACGTCGGTGCAACCAGCCAAAGGCACGAGCGGACCCTCGTCGCGCAGCATGACCAGGGCCTCTCGAACAGACTTCGGTTCGAGAAGCGCCAGTGAAGAGATAGCGGTCCGCATTAGTGAGTGGCTCTCCGAGTCTTCCGCTTCGCCTTTCGGATGGCGCGGTAGATCCCTTCGTAGCCGGTGCAGCGGCAGAGATTGCCGGCGAGGCCCAGCCGGATCTCCTCGAGTGTCGCGTCCTTCGACAGCGCGGCGGCCGCGAGGATCATTCCGGGCGTGCAGATTCCGCACTGAGCGCCGCCTTCTGTGACGAAGGCGTCCTGCAAGGGATGTTTTCCCTTCAGTCCCTCGATCGTCTTGACGCGCGCGGCGCGGACCTGGGCGAACGGGATGAGACAGGAGTTCACCGGCTCGCCGTCGAGCAAGATCGTGCACGCCCCGCACTCTCCCTCCCCGCATCCCTCCTTCGTCCCGGTCAGTCCGCACTCCTCCCGCAAGACGTCGAGCAGCCGCTTCATCGGATGCGCCTCGACATCGACCCTCTTGCCGTTGAGCGTGAACTTCATACGCGCTTTCTTACCTTGGACTTTGGACCTTGGATCTTGGACATCGACCGCGCCGGCATGAGCCGTTCCGGCGTGGCGGGGATCTCCCGCACATCCATCCCCATGTGCCGGATCGCGTTGACGATCGCGGGCGCGGGCCCGTTGATCGGCATCTCGCCGACGCCCTTGGCGCCGAAGGGGCCGTGTTTATAGGGATTCTCGAGGATCACGGTTTCGATCTCGGGCGTATCGAGCGTCGTCGGCACCGTGTAGTTGGTCAGCTGCGCGTTGGCCATGCGCCCGTCCTGCATGACGACTTCTTCCAGCAGAGCGTAGCCGACGCCCTGGGCCGTGCCCCCCTCGATCTGGCCGGCAGCCAGGACGGGATGAATCGCCCTGCCGAACTCCTGGACCGCGGTGACGCGAATGGGGCGGACGGCGAAGGTGACAGGATCTCTCTCGACTTCGACGACGTCGCAGCCCCAGCCGAAGGCGCCGTAAGCGTCGCCGCGGTAGGTCTCATCGCTCCACAGCATTTCCGCCGGCTTCTGGTACTCCTTCGTGATCAACAGCGGGCCATGTTTCTCCAGGTACTCGCGCGGTGACATCCTCCCAAGGCGCCGCTTCATTTCGCGGGCGCAGTTCTGGAGGATCCTTCCGACCACCATGCACGTGCGGGAGGCGACCGTCGGACCGCTGTCGGGAACCTGCGCCGTGTCGGCCTCGGAGACTTCCACCCTGTCGTAAGGAATCCCGAGCGTGTCCGCGACGATCTGGGCGTGCATGGTGCGGGTTCCCTGGCCGATCTCAGTCGAGGCCACCAGGATGCGCGCCGCCCGCGCCGTCAGCTCGAGCGACGCCTTCGAGGCGAGCCTGACTTCTCCGCCGCCGGTGAACCCCGAGCCGTGGAAGAAGAGCGCGAGACCGATTCCCCGGTTACTTCCGGCAAGCGTCCGGCGCCGCCGCGCAAAGTCAGTCCGCCGGACCGCCTCGCGCAGCACCCGCAAGGCGCTGCAGTCGCGCCCGAGCTTCTGGCCGGTCGCCGTCGTGTCCCCCGGTCGGAAGGCGTTGATCCCCCGCAGCCGGACGGGGTCCAAGCCGAGCGCCTCGGCGATGCGCTCCATGTGGACTTCGGCGGCGAACTGCGTCTGCGGCGCGCCGAATCCGCGGAAGGCGCCGTTGGGCGGCGTGTTTGTCATCGTCACGCGGCCGCGGATGCGCACGTCGGGACAGCGGTAGGGCCCCGTGGCGTGAAGGACGCCGCGCGAGAGGACGACGGGGGAGAGCGTGACGTAGGCGCCGCCGTCCAGGAGCACGTCGATGTCCATGGC
>DATIRW010000222.1:0-10422 GCA_035469365.1 Thermoanaerobaculia bacterium | reverse complement strand
CGTGTCGAGCGGCGGCGGGCTCCTGCTGCTCGACAACCTGCGGGGCGGCCGGCTTGCGGAAAAACCGGCGGGTCTGCCGCGCGCCGGCAGCTTCCTGTCCGTGACCGCCGGCGACCTGAACGCGGACGGGCGGCCGGACCTGGTCTGGACCACGGAGAGCCGCGCGTACGTGGCGTTGAACCGCGGCGACGGCACATTTCTTCCGGCGATCGAACTCGCCGCGGGAGGAGCACCCCTCCTCTTCGATTTCGACAACGACGGGCACCTGGACCTCTTCCTCGCAGGCTCCGGGGGCTCGGCCCTCTTCCGCAACGACGGCGCGGGCTCCCTCAGGCGCGTCGAGGGGACCTTCCCGCCGGCGCTGGACGCCGAGGCGGTGGACTTCGACGGCGACGGCGATCTCGACCTCGTGATCGTCACGGCGGGCGGGACGGGGGTGCTGCTGGAAAACCAGGGGGGCAACGCGAACGGCTGGCTCGACGTCGCGCTCGAAGGCCTTCCGACGGGCTCCGCGAAGGTCAACCGGCTCGGGTACGGCTCGGAAGTGGAGATCAAGTCCGGCCATCTCTATGCGCTGCGAACCGTCTCGCGGCCGGTCACGCACCTGGGGCTCGGCTCCAACCGGAAGGCGGAGGTCCTGCGCGTCGTTTGGACCAATGGGATCCCCCAGAACATGCTCTCCCCGCCGGTGAGAACGCTCGTGAAGGAAGTACAGCAACTGAAGGGCTCCTGTCCCTTTGTCTACGCCTACGACGGTGAGGCCTGGAGCTTCGTGACCGACGCGCTCGGGCGAAGCCCCGCCGGACTCCTCTACGACGGCGTCCACCAGGCGCCCGCCGACACGCGCGAGTGGCTGATCGTTCCGGGTCGGATGCTGCGGCCCTCCGGCGGCAGGCTGCGGCTCGATTTCACCGAGGAGCTCTGGGAGACCGCGTACCTCGATCTCGCGGAGCTCTACGCGGTGGACCATGCCGCCGGCGTCGAGCTGGTCGCCAACGAGAAGATGGTCCCGCCGCCTTTTCCGCAGAAGGCTCTCTTCACCGTCTCGCGTC
Organism: Thermoanaerobaculia bacterium; assembly: GCA_035469365.1. Lineage (GTDB taxonomy): Bacteria > Acidobacteriota > Thermoanaerobaculia > UBA5066 > Gp7-AA6 > JAWOLE01. The sequence continues at coordinate 9,370 of DATIRW010000222.1, read as the reverse complement.
CCTTCACGCCGACGGCGACGGACGAGCAGGGCCGCGACCTAACCGAAGAGATCGCGCGCGCCGACGGCGTTTATCTCGCGGGCTTCGCTCCGACCCGTTACCAGGGGATCGTCGCTTCGCACGATCTCGTGCTCGACCTGCCACTGGCGCGCCGGGGCAAGAAGGTCGTGCTCTTCCTGACGGGATGGATCTTCTATGCCGACACTTCGATCAACGTCTCGCTGTCGCAGGGCAAGACCCTGACGCCCCTGCCCCCGGTGCTCGAAGTCCCCGACGCGAGCGGCCGCTGGACCGTCGCGATTCCCGCGCTCGGCTATCCGGCCGGCAAGACCAAGACGATGCCCGTCGACCTGTCTGCGGTGCTCAACCGGGGCGATCCCCGGGTGCGGATCCGGACGAACCTCGAGATCTCCTGGGACCGGATCTTCTACACCGTGGACGAGGAGCCGGCGCCGCTCCGATCAACGCCGGCGCCCCTCGTCTCCGCCGACCTCCTCTTCCGCGGCTTCTCGCGGATGACGCGCGAGACGCCCGGCGGGCCGCAGGTCTTCGTGCACGACGAGATCGAGACCGCGCCGCGCTGGGCGGACATGGCCGGCCTCTACACGCGCTTTGGCTCCGTGCGCGATTTGCTGCAGGCGGCCGATGACCGCTACGTCGTGATGAAGGGAGGGGACGCCGTGCGCATGGAGTTCGATGCGGCGGCGTTGCCCCCCCTGGCGCCGGGCTGGGTCCGCGACTACGTCCTCGTGCTCGACGGCTGGGACAAGGACGCCGACAAGAACACGGTGGCCGGCCAGACCGTCGAACCGTTGCCTTTCCACGGCATGGACGACGCGCGCTACGGAGAGCCGCAGCGCCTTCCCGACGACGAGGCCCATCTCCGTTTTCGCGCCGAGACCCTGACCCGCCGTGGCGGCCCGCAAGAGTTCATAGACGCGCTGAAGCCGGGAAACGAGAAACGGGAAACGGGGAACGGCGGAGGAACGCCGAGACTTCCTCGATGAAGGGAGGGTTCTTCTTCGTCGCAGCGACGACTCTGCTCGTGGCGTGCGCGACGACGTTGACGACATCGTCGAAAAGGGCCGGCGTCTTCCGGGACATCACCAAGGCATCGGGGATCGATTTCCGGATCGGATCGGACATGAGGCGGCTGAAGTTGATCCCGACGATGATCGGCGGCTGCGCGTTCGGAGACTATGACGGCGACGGCCTGCCGGACCTCTACGTGACCAACTCGATTCCTCATTGGGGGGAGAAGAACGAGAAGAGCTGTGGCCGACTCTACCGGAACCGGGGCGGCGGGCGCTTCGAGGACGTGACCGCGCGGGCGGGCATTCACGCCTGCGGCCTCGGCATGGGAGCCTTCTGGGTGGACCTGGACGGCGATGGGAAGCTCGATCTGTATCTGACCAACGTCGGCCCGAACGTCGTGTACTGGAATCGCGGCGACGGGACTTTCGAGGAGGGGAAGGACACGGGTCTCGAGGACCCGCTCTTCTCGGTCGGAGCCGCGTTCCTCGACTATGACGGGGACGGGCGCGTGGACGTCGCCGTCGCCAACTACCTCGACTCGACGCCGGAGTGGGAGGCGAAGCAGCCGCAGTTCGAGCTGCGCGTCCCGGAGGACTATGTCGGCCAGCCCCCCCGCCTCTACCGTAATCTCGGCGGCCGGCGCTTTGCAGACGTGACTCGTCAGGCGGGCCTCCAGATGAACCCGATGGACACGAAGACGCTGGGGGTCACCGCGCTCGACTACGACGGGGACGGAAAGCCCGACCTCTTCTTCGTCAATGACCGCGTCGGCAACCGTCTCTTCCGTAACCGCGGCGACGGGACCTTTGAAGAGACGACGGCTGAAACGGGCGCGGGCGTGCTCGGCGAACGCGCGCGGGCGGGCATGGGGATCGCGGTCGGCGATCCCGCCGGAGACGGGTGGCCGGCCCTCTTCGTGACGAACTTCGGCGGGGAGCCCAACAGCCTCTATCGCAACGTCTCAGGGGCGCTCTTCGAAGATGCCGGGGCGTCGTCCGGGGCGGGGCCGATCGGTTCGCCGTTCGTGCGCTGGGGCACGCACTTCGCCGACTTCGACAACGACGGCTGGCCCGACCTCTACGCCGTCGGCGGACACCTTGCCCCGCGGATCGTCCGCCTCGTCGGCCACTACAAAAGCGGGAAGGCGGCATACCTCGAGGTGGGCGATCCGGGCTATGCCCAGAAGACGGTCCTGCTCCACAACCTCGGCGGTGGCCGCTTCGAGGAATGGAAGGAGACCGGCGATCTCGCGGAGCTCCGGATGTCGGGACGCGGCAGCGCGGTGGCGGACATCGACAACGACGGAGACCTCGACCTCTTTGTCGTGGACCTGGCGGGACCGTCCCGCCTCTTCGAGAACGTGATCGGGAATCGCAAGAGCTGGATCCGCATCGAGCCGCGCGCGGGGCATGACGGAAGAACGGCTCTGGGGACGAAGGTGAAGGTCACAGCCGGCGGCCGCTCGCAGACGAAGGAGTTCTTCGTCTCCCCGTCCTACGCTTCCGGCACGCTGACGGACCTCCACTTCGGGCTGGGAGACGCCGAGCGGGTAGAGGAGATCGCCATCACCTGGCCGGGCGGCCGCAGCCAGGTCTTCCACGACGTCACCGCCCGGAGGAGCTACCGTCTCCGTCCGGAAGAGCCGCTGGAGGCGAGGTAGCCGGCCCGCTTATTTCGGAGCGTCCGCGGGCGGGAGCGGTCTCTGCGCGGGGCCGCGCAGGACTTTGCCGTCCGGCGCGAAACGGGAACCGTGGCAGGGGCAGTCCCAGGTCTTGTCAGCGCCGTTCCACTCCACGTCGCAGCCCATGTGCGTGCACACGCTGCTGACCGCGTGGAGCTTCCCCTGTTCGTCTTTGGACAACGCGATGTGCTGCTCGGTTACCTTCCCCTGGCCCGACGACAGGTCATCATGGATCGTGGACATCTCGACCTCCTCTCGGACGTTCGGTCCTCGGCCTCGTATTCTCTTCCAGAAGAAGCGCTGCCCTCAGGGTTTCGCGTTCCCCTCCGTCAGGACGGAGTTCGTGCCGCCCGGAAGATCACGGTAGATCTCGACGCGGCCATCGGGCCAGCGGATCTCCAGCCTGTCAATCTTGCCGGTGCCGCCGAGCCCGAAGGTCAGCGTCTTTTCCGGGGCCGAGAGGTAGGACTGGCCGCCCGAGACCTGTTGAGCGAGCGTCTGGTTACCGATCGTGGCGATGGCGCGCGCCCCGACGGCGTCCCGGTTGGACTTGCCAGTCCCGACGAGCCGGACCCGCACGCTCTGCATGGGACGGTCGAGACGATTGACGAAGACCCGCGCGGGACCGCCGTTCTCGACGACGACGACGTCGAGGTCCCCGTCGCCGTCCAGGTCCGCGAAGGCGGCGCCCCGCGCCACCAGAGGCATCGCGAGGCCCTCCGCCGCCGCGACAGCGAAGCGGTTCTCGCCGCGGTTGAGGTACAGAATCGGAGCCTCCCTGTAGGCCACGTCCTTCTGGACCTGCTGCACCGTCGGCTCGACGTGGCCGTTGGCGAGGAAGAGGTCCAGCCGGCCGTCGAGGTCCGCGTCGAAGAAGAAGAGGCCGAATGTCAAAGACAGGAGCGAGGCCGGCCCGACGCCGCTTCGCGGAGACTCGTCTAAGAAAACGTCGCCGACTTCGGTCCAGTAGAGGGACTTCAACTCGTTGGAGAAGTTGCCGATGGCGAGCGCCGTCCCCTTCCCGTTCTTCGTGTCGCCCCAGGCCACTCCCATCGCCCCGCGCGAGCGCCCGGCTTCGTCCACGGCGACGCCCGCCTCGACCGCGACGTCTTCGAACGTTCCGTCCCCCTTGTTCCTGTAGAGGTTGTTGGGCGCGGTGTCGTTGGCGACGAGGAAGTCCACGCGGCCGTCGCCGTTGAAGTCCCAGGGAGCGACTCCGAGCGCCTTCTGGTTGGCGTTCCAGACTCCCGCCTTCTTCGTGACGTCCTCGAAGCGGCGGCCGCCGAGGTTGCGGTAGAGGTGCGAGGGCGTGCCGGGGTAGCGCTCGGGCGTGCAGTAGGACTTCGTCTTCCCGTCGAGTGTGCAGAAGAGGTCCTTGCCCGGCGACCAGTCCACGTAGCGGCAGACGAAGAGGTCGAGCAGGCCGTCCCCGTCGTAGTCGAACCACGCGGCGGAAGTTCCCCAGCCCGAGTCGGCGACGCCGGCCCTGACGGCGGCCTCCTCGAAGCGGCCGCCCAGGTTGTGGAAGAGGTAGTCGCGGTCGAGGCCCGTCACGAAGACGTCGTCCCGGCCGTCGTTGTCGTAGTCGCCGACGGCGGCGCCCATGCCGTAGAAGACCTTCTCCAGTCCCGCCTCGCGGGTCGCGTCGCGGAAGCGGGGGAGGCCGTCGGGACCTGTTCCCTCGTTGTGGTAGAGCGCGAGGGAGGACTTCATCTCCTTGCCCCGGGGATCGCCGGGCCAGTAGCAGCCCGAGACGAAGAGGAGGTCGGGCCTTCCGTCGCCATCGTAGTCGAGGACGGCGATGGCGCCCCCCATCGTCTCGGGCATCCACTTCTCGCCGCGGGCGCCGTTGACGTGCGTGAAGCGGATCCCCATCGCTTCCGCCTTCTCCTCGAAGCGCGCGGCGGTCACCGGCGTGGGTGCCGGTGGGATTGCGGGCGCGGGTTTGACGGGTTCCTGGCGGCGGCAGGAGAGGAGAAGCAGAGCGGAGAGAATGCCGGCTGACAGGTGCGCTCTCTTCGGGCTCAACGGAGGAGATCCTTCGCTTTGATCAGGATGACAAGCCGGGGCCTACGGCGAGGAATAGGGCCTCGGACCGGCACCAGGCTGGGAGGCGGCGGGCTTGGGCGGGCGGCGTTCGTCGCGTGCCTCCCGGATGATCGGCGGGTGCGTGCGGGTCAGATAGCCCATGTCCGTCTGGTATCCCTTCGGGCCGATCGAGGCAACCCATGATGGCGCGGGAGCGGGCGGCGGCTGCGCTTCGGCATGGACATGGATCGGCAGCGACTCCCGGTTGTCCCAGGGGTTGTCGCGGCGGTAGTCGGCCGCCAGGGCGCGCGCGGTCTCATCCTCCTTGTACTTGCGGTACTCCGCCTCATGGAACACCGCCTTCGAGCGGTCCCCCAGCGCGCGGTAAACGCGCATCAGGTTGTAGTGCGCGTTCAGGTCCTCGGGGTCGATCGCGAGGGTCTTTTCGTACGCCTCGATCGCCTGCGGGTACCGGCCAGCCAACCATTCGATGGATCCGAGGTTGTTCCAGGCGACCCGATCGAGCGGGAACTTCGACAGGACGGATTTCAGGTCTCGCTCCGCGTCGTCCAACCGCCCCTCGTCCTTGGCGACGGTCGAGCGGAAGAAAGCGGTCTTCGCCCAGCCCGGCCGCCGGCGCTCCGCCTCCGTGAGCGACCGCTTGGCGTCCTCGAGGCGGCCCTCGGCGATCTCGGCCCGTGCCCGGTTCAAGGGTCCGTCCGGCTTGTCCGGGGCGAGCTCGACCACGCGGCTCCAGGCGCGCGCGGCACCCCGGTAGTCGCCCTGGAGGAAGAGGCCGATTCCGTAGTCGTTCCAGCGGAGCCACGGCTTGTCGGGGTCGCCGCGCTTTCCCCCCGTCTCCCCGTCTCCCTGTCTCCCAGTCCGCAGGTTGGACTGGGGGACTGAGGGACTGGGGGACTGGGGGATGCGCGCAATCGGCAGTGTGACGGTGTCGCTGGCAAGGGTTGTCACGGGCAGGGAGGGAGAGGAGGCGCCGAGGGAGAAGGTCGTGTAATCGCGGGAGAACTTGCGGTAGTGAACGCCTGCGGAGAGCGTGATCGCGTCCTTCGCCTCGTCGGGGACACGCACCCGGTAGTGCACGACGCGCGCGGCGCCGGGGCCGATCCCGTTGTTGTAGAGCGGAACGTGGATGTCCTGCGGCTGGCGGCGGTCCATGTGCCTGCCGTCGTGGTCGATCACGAGAAGCGAGAGCGTGTCGGCCGCGGGATCGAGGCGGCCGCCGGCGTCGAGCACACCGCTTCGGAAGAACTTCTCTTTTCCGGCAGCGCCTTCGACCGAGACCCACGTCTCGTTGGAGTCGGAGGTGCCATTGGTGTAGGGATGCCCGACGCCTCGCGTCCGAACCACGACTTCGAGGTCCAGGGTCTCGCCCGGCTTGACGGCCGGAGGCTTCTCACCGATTGGAACGACCTCGTCGCCGCGCTTGATCGCGAAGAGGTCCACCGACAGCACCTTGTTCTCGAGGAACTTGTGGATGCGCTCCTGCGTCTCCTTGTCCCCCCGGATGAAGGGGAGGGCCGTGTTGGCGGCGAGGAAGAGGTGGTCGTGCAGCTGCCCCTTCTTGTTGCCGAACTCGTCGGAGCGGTACGGAGGCAGATGGCAGTCGCGGCAGGCCTTCGGCTGCGGCGCGTCGTAGAAGGAGCGCACGGCCCGGCCGGAGACGCCCGAGTCGTACCAGGTGTCGTAGTGGTTCTGCCCGTGCATCCAGCGGTAGCTGTTGAGCGCCGGGATCAGCTCGACCTTGTGGCAGGTCGAGCAGAACTCCGGCGCCCGGTGGAAAGGCTTCAGGAAGGTCTTCCGGTGAAGTGACGGCTCCATCCGGATCAGCAGCCGGTTGATCGCCGCGAGCGTCTTGTTCTTCGAGAAGGAGAAGGGGTACTGCTTCGACTCCTCGATGACGTAAGAGCCGTTGCCGCGCAGATCCTTGACCTCCGCGATCGAGTGGCAGGACATGCACGTCAGGCCCTGCTGCGCCTCCCAGGAATCGTAGGAAAACTTCGCCTGCGTCGCCGCGCCCATCTGTCCCGTGAAGAGGACCACCGGATCGTGGCATCCCGAGCACCATTTCGTCCGCTCACGCCCGACACGGTCCGCCATCAGCTCGACGCTCTTCCGGTAGAAGGGATTGTTGAAGGAGGAGAAACGGTGCGCCGAGCGCTGCCATTGGTGGAAGGAGTCGGGGTGGCAGGACTGGCAGTAGTCGTTGGCCGCGAGCTTCTTCGCGTCCAGCAGCCCCTGATCGAATGTCTCCGAGTAGGACGGGAAGAACACCGTGTCGCCGTTGACGTTCACGATCCGCTTGGGGGGCCTCTCGAGCTTCCCGACGACGCCCATCGCGGCGAGGAACAGGACGACCGCTCCTCCCCATGCGAAGAGACGCCGGAACTGCAGCTTGTGCGTGTGCGCGCGCCGGTGAAGGATGAAGGCGACGAGCGCCAGCGGCGTTGCGAAGACGTGCGCGAGCCAGATCGCCCGGTTGTTCAACGTTGCGCCCTTGAACGCCATGAAAACGCCCGTCGAGACGCAGACGACGGCGAGCGTGAAGATCGCGAGGCCGGCGTATTTCGCCCGCTTGTTCCACATCCGGATCATGCGTTTGGCGTGAGTCAGCGCGAAGACGAAGAAGGGGATCGCGATGAGGATGCCGAGCGTCAGGTGGAGCAGGAGCATCACGTAGAAGAACGCCGTATCGCGCGTGAAGGCAAAGAGGTAGATCGCGTTGGCCGCGATCAAGCCGAGCGGTATCAGGAGGAGTCCATAGAGCCGCCGCTGCCATGGACGGAGGACGCCTGCGGGTTTCTGGGTGGAGGACGCGGCCTCGCTCATGAGGCGGATTCTAGCCCCTGGCAAGATTCAAGGTGCTCAGTTTTCGGTGACCGGGTCTCCCCGAACACCGAACACCGCGCAACGGCTCACGGTCTCGGGTTTATCGTCCGCGGCGTGCGCGGCGAGGATCTCCTCGTTACCGTCTGTCTCTCCGCCAGGGGGATCAGAGTTACGGCGAAGAACCGGATGCTGCCCGTCGCGCCCGTCACCAGGTCCTCGACCTTCAGCGTCCAGGTTCCATTGGCCTGCCGGCCGGTGAACTCACCTCTCCCGAAGATCGTGTTGATCGGGTGCTGGGAGATTCCCGTCAGGTTTTGTAGCAGGGCCGACGCTCCGTCCGGGCCGGTGAGTGTGAGCCGCAGCTGCTCGGGCTCGGGGTGGTTGATCTCGACCCAGGCCTGGACGGCGGCGATCGGACGCGTGAAACCGGAGATCGTCGCCGTGGCGCTGGCCGAGCCGGCGCCGTCGGGGAGGCCTGTGGCGGGAGCGGAGGACACGGCGAAGTTCGAGGCGGAGAGCTTCACGGCCGCGAGCGTGTCGACGCGCGGCGTCACGACGCCGTTGCGGGGATCCGTGATCGGCTTGCCCGTCGCGCGCAGGACTCCGATCACGCCGGCCGGGGTCAGGTCCGGACGCGCCTGGCGCAGAAGCACAACAGCCCCCGCCACGGCAGGAGTGGAGGCCGAGGTCCCCGCGAAGCCGAAGTCTGTGCCTCCCCCCTTCGTCGCGACTCTCCAGAACGCGCCCGGGGCGAGCAGGGAGAGGCTCGAGGTGGAGTTGGAGAAGCAGATGACGCCGTCGGTGTTGGCCGGCTGGTCGGTGCAGAGGGTGCCTGTGCCGCTGTCGTCCAGCCAGCTCACGCGGGTCCGGCTCTCCGGGTACACCGCGCCGGCGGAAACGGCCGACGACACGCAGGCCGGCACCGAAAGCTGATTGGGGAGCCCGTCGTTTCCGGCGGCAGCGACAACGACGATCCCGGCCGCCGTCGCGGCGTCCACCGCGGTAGCCGCGGCAACGGTGTCTGGATCGTCCTTGTCGCAGTAGCCGTGGTCCGCCGAATCATCGAGCGGGCCTCCCAGGCTCAGGTTGATGACCGTGATTCCGAGCGCCGCCTTGTTCATGACGGCGAAGTTCATTCCGCTGAAGATGTCAGAAAAAGAGGCGGTATCGTCGCAGGTCGCGTTGGTCGCGTCCTTTGAAGGGAAGATCTTGATGGCCACGATCTTGGCGCCGGGTGCCACGCCGGTGGGCCCGGCGATGACACCGGCGACCTCGGTTCCATGTCCTTCGCAATCCATGGGATCGCTGTCGCCGTCGGCGACATCGATGCCGCCGATCACCTTGGCGTTGGGGAAGCTCCCGCCGCCCATGCTCGGGACCGTGTAGTCCACGCCGGTGTCGATAACGGCGACCGCCTGGCCGGCTCCGGTAAAGCCGAGCGAGTTGGTCTCGTTGCTGCGGATCAGGACCTGCGAGCTCTGCGGCGTCGTCTGGAGGAGGTAGGCCCGCTTGTCGAGCTGGACCCAGGCAACATCCGGATGGTTTGCCAGCGTGATCGCGGCCTCCCGCGTCGCTGTGCCGGCGAGCATCGAGAAGCTCTCGTAATAGTGGCGCACCGCGAGTTTCCGCGGAGTCATCTCCTCGGCCAGGCGTTTCTGCGCGGCCACGCGCAGGACGCGCCGCTCCGGCTCTCCCTCGGGATCGGGACTGGCCAGGAGTCTCTTTGCCGATGGGGTGCCGTCCCTGACGCCGATGATGATGCGGACTTCTTCGACGCCG
>DATIRW010000221.1:0-4958 GCA_035469365.1 Thermoanaerobaculia bacterium | reverse complement strand
ACGACGTTCAGGAAGAACTGAAGGAGGTTCTGGTCCTGGGAGTCGCCGCCCTGGACGGAAAAACAGAGATACGGCTTGCCGTCCTTGAGCGCGAGGGTGGGGGTCAGTGTCACGCGGGGATGCTTGCCTGGCTCGAGCACGTTGAAGGGACTCTCGGCGCGATCCAGGACGAAGCTCTGCATGCGCTGGCTCATGCCGATCCCGGTCTTTCCGGCGATCGCCGCCGGGACCCAGCCCCCCGACGGCGTGACCGAGACGACCCAGCCTTCGGCGTCGGCCGTCTCGACCGACGTCGTGCCGGCGTAGAACCCCTCCCGGAAATCGGGGATGCGGTTTGCGGCGTCCGGCCCCGTACCGCTCGTCTTCGGCGCGGCGGGCGGCGGCCACTTCTCCAGCAGATCCGCATACGGGTTTTTTCCCCCCTGGAACGGATACGGATCGCCGGGTTTGACCTTCGGATCGTTTTTCGTCCAGTCGATCTTCGCGGCGCGCGCTTTCGCGTAGTCCTTCGAGAGGAGACCCCGCCGCGGCTCCTCCGGCGGGAAGTACGTGTCGCCGTAATAGAAATCGCGGTCGGCGAAGGCGAGGTTCATCGCCTGGTAAAGGGCGTGGAGGTAGCGTGCGCTGTTGTAGCCCATCGCCCTGACGTCCAGCGTCTCCAGGATGTTCAACGCCTGGAGCATCGCCGGTCCCTGCGTCCAGAAGTCGAGTTTGTAGACGTCGATGCCCTTGTACGTCGTCTTGACGGGCTCTTCGATCCGAACCTTCCAGTTCGCGAGGTCCTCGACCGTGTGGAGTCCTCCGATCTCCCGCGAGCCGCTTACGAACTCCTGCGCGATGTCGCCCCTGTAGAAGCGGTCGTTGGCGGCGAGGATCGCATCTCTGCGGGACCTGCCCGCCGCGAGCGCCTGTCTTTCCGTTTCGATGAGCTTGCGGAGCGTCGCGGCGAGGTCGGGCTGCCGGAAGATCTCGCCCGCGGCGGGCGGCTGGTCGCCCGCGTGCGGCAGAAACACGCGACGCGATTCGGGCCACTTCATGAGCCAGTCTCGCTGGCGCCCGATCGTCGATACCAGCTGCTGCTCGATGGGATAACCGTCGGCCATCTCGATCGCGGGCGCGAGGACGTCCGCGAGCGAGAGCTTCCCGTACTCGGCGAGCATGACCATGATCCCGCCGGGCGTCCCGGGAGTGACGGCGGCGAGCGGGCCGTACTCCGGCGGACAGGACATGCCCTTGCCGCGGAAGAATTCGGGCGTGGCGCCAGTCGGCGCGACGCCGAGAGCGTTCACGCCGATGACCTTGCCGGTTCGGGGGTTGAAGATGAGGGCCTGCGTCTCGCCGCCCCAGGCGAGCGTGTCCCACATCGTGCAGGTCGCCGCGATCATCGCGCACGCGGCGTCCACCGCATTCCCCCCCTTCTGGAAGATCATCGCGCCGGCCGTCGCCGCGAGCGGCTTGCCGGTGATCGCGATCCACTTCCGCGCGTGGAGTGGCGGCTTGTTGGTCGCCGCCGGCAGCACCGCTGCGGCAATCACTACCGCCGCCCCGCCGAGGATTCCGCGCCAGGTCCGGGCTCCCCAGAGTTTCGTCATGGCACCTCCTCGCAGTCGCGCCGAAAGAATGATGGGTTGATCATGCATTGTGGCTTCATTCGGCCCGAAAACGCCGAAGTCCTCGCCTGCCCCCCGGGGACTTGCTCTTACGGGGGAGATAGGCTCCGGCAATGAACTCGAATGTCTGAAGTGCTTCCCGCGATCTTCTTCGGCCACGGCAACCCGATGCATGCCGTGCTCGAGAACCCCTCTACCGTGGGGTGGCGGCGCATCGGGGACGACACGCCGAGACCGCGCGCCGTCTTGTCGATCTCGGCTCACTGGTTCGTGCCGGGAACCGGCGTGACGATCAGCACGGCGCCACGGACGATTCACGATTTCGGCGGTTTTCCCCGGGAGTTGTATCAGGTGCAATACCCGGCGCCCGGCGACCGAGAGCTCGCCCGGCGGGTGAAGGACCTGCTGGCGCCGCTGCCGGTGACGCTCGACGACTCGTGGGGACTCGACCACGGGACCTGGTCCGTTCTGCGCCACGTCTACCCGCACGCCGACGTTCCCGTGGTGCAGTTGAGCATCGACGAGTCGCAGCCCCCCTCCTTCCACTTCGAGATCGGTCGAAAGCTCGCCGCGCTGAGGGAGGAAGGCGTCCTGGTCGTGGGCAGCGGCAACCTCGTCCACAACCTGCACGCCTATGCCTGGGGACGGCACGTGCCGGAGCCATACGATTGGGCGGTCCGCTTCGAGAACGAAGTGAAGGGACTGCTCCTCTCCGGAGACCACAAGCCGCTCGTGGATTACGAGACACTCGGGCGAGAGGCCCTGCTCTCGATTCCGACGCCCGATCACTACCTGCCGCTGCTGTACGTCATCGGCGCTCGACGGAGGGACGACGTGGTCACCTTTCCGGTCGAAGGCGTGGACGGCGGATCGATTTCGATGCTCACGGTGCAGGTCGGGGCTCCCTTGCGGGATTTGACCACGCCGCAAGAGGACAGGTTTCATTCATGAGTTCCGTACGATTACGTCTGGCCTGCCCTTTCGTCCTGGCGGCGCTCGCCGTGCCCGTGCCGGCGGCGCCGGACGCGACGCGCGAGTTGGAAAAGCGCGAGCGGGATCTCGTCTCGGCGATCGGCAGGGGAGACCTCGCGACATACGACAGGATCGTCGCCGACGACTACGTCGCCTTCGAGACGTCCGGCAAGACGAGCGCCAAGGCCGAGATCATGGCGTCCTATCGGACGGGCGCGAGGAAATACACCAACCTCGCGATTTTCGACGTCGAGGCCCGGATCTTCGGCGACACGGGGGTCGTGACGGCGAAGACGAAGGGCTTCCGCAGAGAAGGCGGCCGCGACGTCCCGAACCGGGTGCGCTACATCCGCGTCTACGCAAGGCGGAACGGAGAATGGATCGCCGTGGCGCAGATGGCGGCTCCGCTCCCGCCCGGCGAACCGCCGGAGAGATAGTCGTGTCAAACTCGCAGCCGCATGGGTAAGAGGGAGCGCCGGGTCGCGGAGGCCAGAGAGCGGCGGCAATCCGCGGAAGCGGGAGCCGATGCGCTGCCGCCGGTGGTCGGGCCGAGGAGTCTCGCCAAGCTCATCGTCCTCGGCGCGCTGTCAGCTCTGTGGTCGGTCGTCCTGTGGGAGGAGCTCGTCCTCGTGCGTTCGGGCGGCAGCTCCTTCTGCGGCTTCGGCGGCAAGTTCGACTGCGCGGCCGTCTGGAACGGTGCGTTCGCGTCCGCCGTCCACGGGTTCACGGGACTGCCGATCGCCGGCTGGGGCCTGGCATGGAGCGCAGTAGCGTTCTTTCTGCCGCTCGTCGCGCTGTTTCGCAGTGCGGAAGGCAAGCCCATCGATCCGCTGGTTTCCGCCGTGCGTCTGACGGCGCTCGCCGGCATCCTGTCGGTGGCCGTGATGATCGCGGAGAGCGCGATCGCCGGCGCCATCTGCATCGGGTGCATCGGGACGTACGTCCTCGTCGGAGCCTACGCGTTCATCGCGCTGCTGCAGTGGCGTCCCGCGGGGTTCCCGGCTGCGCGCCGCGGTGCGGCGCTCGCGGCCGTCGCCGCGGTCGCGGCCTTTCTCCTTCTGCTCTACCCCGGGTTGCGCACGCCGAAGACGAGCGGTGAGGCGGGGCGGAAGGCGGTGGAGGAAGTCGCGCGCCAGGAAACGGGCGGACCGGTCGCGGTGGGTACCGGTGACGCGCGCCGCGACGAGAAGTTGACGGAACTCGTGAATTCTCTCGAGCCGCCGCTCAAGCAGACGCTCGCGGACTCGCTGGCGATCTATCGAGCTTCGGCCACGTTCATGCCGCCGCCGCCGCGGGCCCTGGTCGGCTCGGACCTGGCGCCGGTCAAGATCACGGAGTTCACGGACATCCTCTGCGAGCACTGCGCGACCCTTCACGAGACGTTGAAGACCCTGCGCGAATCCCTGCCGCCCGGCAGCTTCAACGTGGATTCCCGGCAGTTCCCGCTCGACAGCCGCTGCAATCCCCTGGTCGGCGGCAGCCGGGAGGACGACGTCCGATGCGTGGCCGCGAAAGCCAGGATCTGCCTGGAACCGTCCGGCAACGAGCCCAAGCTCGCCGATGCGTTGTTCGCCCGGCAGAAGGGGCTGACCCGGGAAAAGGTTTTCGAGATCGCGGCGCCCTTCATGCCGCGGTCCGCGCTGGAGGCGTGTATCGACGCTCCCACGACGCGCGGCATGCTCGAAAGCGACATTGCCGCAGCCTCTCACTACGACTCCGACGGCACGCCGATCGTCGTCGTCAATGGCAAGAAGGGAACGAGCTTCGGTCCGTTTCTGTACGCGATCATCCAGACGCGGGGCAGTGCGCAGCACCCCGCGTTCGCCGTTCTTCCGCCGGGCGATCCGAGCGCGCACCTGCACTGACGGCGGCGGCGGCAGGGGGTCGTCCTCGCTCGAGGACACGGCAGAGGTCTTGCACCCTTTCGAGCAGAGTATGTTTTCGACGTCAGGGATTTTCTTTCTTCGGACCGCTGGGACGAGAATCGGGACATGAGCCGCCAGGTGCTCGTCGTGGAAGACGATCCGGAGCTGCTGGGCTCGCTCGCCTCGTTCCTTCAGGGGGAGGGCTACACGGTCGAGTGCGCGCGCCACGGCCTCGAGGCGCTCGGACGCCTGCGCGGCGGATGCCGGCCCGACGTGATCCTGCTCGACCTGATGATGCCGATCATGACGGGGTGGGAGTTCCGCGACGCTCAGCGTCAGGACTCGGAGCTTTCGCGCATCCCGGTCATCGTCGTGTCGGGGTTGAACGACAGCGCGCGGCACGCGGCATGGCTCGAGGCCGACGGGTACGTGCAGAAGCCGATTCCCGTCGCGACGCTGATCGAAACGCTCAACCGCTACTGCGACTGACCGTCGCGGGGGGGGGGGGGGG
>DATIRW010000220.1:0-15802 GCA_035469365.1 Thermoanaerobaculia bacterium | reverse complement strand
CTCCCGAGCATCCGCAGCCGCAGGGACAGCCCAGGGAGCCCAAGAAGGAGAAGTCAGAGCGCTAGCAGGCTGCTGAAAAGTGCGGGCGGCGTCGTGATGAAAGAACTCAGGCTCATGCAGTTCTCACGACCGACTGAAACTTCCGGCAGATGGGCTTCGAAGTCCTCCCGGCCGCCTCAGGGCGCTGACGAGTCGAGTATGGTTCCAACGGGAAGCTCGGCTCTGCCGGGTCATTGGATCCTGGCGGGACGCGCCGGTTGGGAGGGCTCATGGCTCGAATCGGCTGGGTGGATGCGGTCGGATATGTCGCTTCGCTCCTCGTCTTCTGCACCTTCTATATGAAGACGATGATCCCGCTGCGCAGCGTCGCGATCGCGAGCAACGTGGCCTTCATGACGTACGGGTTCGCGGGCCGCCTCTACCCCGTGCTCGTGCTCCATTCCGTGCTGCTCCCGTTGAACTGCCTGCGACTGCGCCAGATGCAGATCCTCATTCGGAAGGTCCGGGAAGCCTCCCGCGGCAACCTTTCCATGGAATGGCTCATCCCGCTGATGACCCATCATCGATTCGAGTCCGGCCATTTCCTGTTCCGCAAGGGCGAACCGGCGGCCTCGATGTACATGGTCCTGGAGGGGTCGGTGCGGATCGTGGAGCTTGACGTCGCGCTCGGTCCGGGCGCGCTCGTTGGAGAGATCGGAGTCTTCGCCCCCGATAACCGGCGGACGGCCACGGCGGTCTGCGAGAGCGGCGTGGAGATCGGGGCGATCACGAATCAGAAGGTGTTACAGCTCTACCACCAGAACCCCACGTTCGGCTTCTATCTGTTCCGGCTCGTGCTCCAGCGCATGCTCGAAAACGAGCGGCTCCGGCGGGCCGAGCCCGGCGCGGCCCGACCGCTCGAGCCGCAGTGACGACGATCCAGTCGGCGCGAATGCTCGAGGAAATCTCCGGGCGCGCCGGGGACGCCTCTACCCCGCGCGCCGATCCTGCGAATCCTGGAGAAGTGAGGGTCGGAGCGACAATAACGCGATGAGCAGAGCTCGAGAGAGTTCGAGCGCTGATGCGGGCCGGCTGGAGGCCCGTGTTCGACGACTGGTCGAAGACTACTCCCCGCGCGACCTCTCTCATCCCGAAAACCTCGCCCGCGCGGCCGGCTGGATCGCCGGACAGTTCGAGCGCGCGGGCGCCCGGGTCTCGGGACAGCCCTTCCCGGTGGAGGGCCAGAGTTACCGCAACGTCATCGGCGCGCTCGGCCCGGAGACGGGAGAAGTCGTCGTCGTCGGGGCGCACTACGACGCCAGCGGCCAAACGCCAGGAGCAGACGACAACGCGAGCGGCGTGGCCGGCCTGCTGGAACTTGCCGACATCCTCTCGGGCATCGAGCTCGGCCGGCACGTCGAGCTGGTTGCTTACGCTCTTGAAGAGATGCCCTTCGCCAGAGGCAGCGCCGTCCACGCACGGTCACTGCGAAAGTCCCGCGTCCGAGTGAGCGGCATGCTTTGCCTGGAGATGATCGGCTATTTCCGCGACGAACCCGGCAGCCAGGAACTGCCCCCCGAAGTGGGCCGGCTCCCCGGCGCGGATCGCGGCAACTTCATCGCGCTCGTGGGAGACAGACCTCGCTTCGTTGAGCGCGTGGAAAACGCGATGAAGTCCGGAGGAGAATTGCCCGTCTATTCGACGACGGTCCCCTTCGACCTGTCCGACCACGTGAGCTACCGCGAAGCGGGATTCCCTGCCGTCATGATCACGGACACCGCTTTCTTCCGCAACCCCAACTACCACCGGCAGACCGACGCACCGGACACCCTCGACTACGAGCGCATGGCCGAGGTTGTCAACGGCGCGTTCCGGGCCGTTACGGACCTGGTACGAGACTAAGGGAGCTTCACCTAACTCAGGGAGCTTCACCTAACTCACGAATTGAGGCAGGCGCGGTAACGGTCAGCCAGCGCGCCTTCTCCGGAGGGAGAGATCCGGCCCCCGCAGGCCTGGCGAGCTGGACTATTCGGGATCCGGGGTCGGGACGCAGAACTTCCGGACGAGAGAGAGCAGGGAGGGGAGATCGATCGGCTTGCGGAGAAGGCCGGAGGGCTCGAGCCAGGCGACCTCTTCGCGCGTGTAGCCGCCGGCGGTGATGAGGATGACGGGAATCTGTGCGAGATCGGAATCGCGCTTCTGGAACATCCGGAACTCCCAGCCGTTGACGACCGGCATCGAAAGGTCGAGCAGGATGACGTCCGGGCGGTTTCCCTTCTTCAGGCAGTTGACGGCCTCGAGGCCGTCGCGGGCGCTCAAGGGGTCATAACCTTCGTCTGCGAGGACCTGCGAGAGCGCCTCGCGCAGGCCCGGGTCGTCCTCGACGATGAGAACCTGCTGGCTCATCTCTCTTCGAAGCAAGACCCGGGGACGGAACGAGTCCCGGCTTTGTCACAGAACCGCGCTACGCCGTGTCGCTCTCGAGCTCGCGAACGCGCTCGCCCAGGCGATTGCGCTCCGTGACGTCGCGATAAACGAAAATCGCCGCGACGGTCCGGCCGTAGTCGTCGGTGTGAGGCACGACGACCGTCTCGCAGACTCCTTCGGCGCCATTGCTCTTGCGGAAGCGGATCTCGCCGGACCAGCGGCCGGTCCTGCACATGACTTCGAGCAGGTGCCTGGTGGAAGCGCTCTCTTCTCCCGGCATGTCGATGAGGCTCGCGTTCTTCGTGACCACTGATTCCTTCGGGTAGCCGAACAGCCTCTCCGCCCCGGCGTTCCATTCCATGATCCCGCCCGAGAGGTCCGTCACGACGACGGCGTCGAAGATGTGATCGAATACCCTCGCCTGCCGCCGCAGGATTTCCTCCATCCGCGCCCGGTCCGTCACGTCGCGAAAGCTCCAGACGCGCCCGACCACTCTTCCGGCGACGCGCTGGGGCTGCGAGTAGCGCTCGAAGATCCGCCCGTCCTTGAACTCCAGCCAGTCGTAGCTCTGCGACTCCGGGTGTCCGTACAGCTCGCGCACCTTCCTCAAGAACCGGTCCGGGTCCTTCAACTGGTCGAGAACGAAGGCCAGGGCCTTGTTGTCGTCGCCGGAGGACACGATCGCTTCGGGAATGCGCCACATCTCGACGAACCGCCGGTTGTGGCTGACCATTCCCCCCTCGGTGTTCACGACGAGAATTCCGTCGGCGGTGGATTCGAGGGTGGCGCGCAGGAGCGAGAGCGATCTTTCGAGATCCTCGCTCGACGGTCCCGTGGGAGTGACGTCGCGAAAGCTCCAGACACGGCCGAAGGCCGGCCCGCCGGGGGGCTGCGCGGGCGAGTAGCGCTCGAAGACGCGCCCGTCTTTGAACTTCAGAACGTCGGTCGACTCCTGTCCGGGATTCGCGTAGAGCTCCATCGTCCTGGTCACGAACCACGCCGGGTCCTTCAGCTTGTCGAGCACGAAGGCGAGCGCAGCGGCGTCGTCGCGTGAGCTCACGATTTCTTCGGGGATGCGCCACATCTGGACAAACCGCCGGTTGTAGATGGTGATCTTGCCGTTCTCGTCCACGACGAGAATGCCGTCCGACGTCGAGTCGAGCGTCGCGCGCAGGATGGCGAGCGAGCGATCGCCGTCACTCTGAGTCATGTGCTCATGGATTCATCGGCTCAATCACAAATCACAAATTCATTTCAGTCTTTCCAGGACCGCGTGCCCGAGCGATGGCAGGCTCTTGTCGGTCTGGCAGGCCTTCTCGTAGGCCTGGAAGAACGCCCTGGGCCCGTTCTGCAGGGCCGCGCGCAGGGTGTCCAGCCCGGACCTCTGGACGATCGCGTCGACGAGATAGGCGCCAGCCGGACCCGCCAGCTGGCGCCCGAATTCGGGGCGCCGCAACTCGGTCGTCAGCTCCACGCGAGCTTCCAGGTTGTCCTGCGCCTGAGCGAACCGCTCGGCCCGGCGGTTGAGCTCGTCGATCGTTCGCTTCATGGGATCCTTCAGCCAGACCGACAGCGGAAGGAAGTTCTCGTCCACGGCGAAAATGGCCGCCGGTCCCGCTTCCGCGACGGTGTAGAGGAGAAGGTCGATCGGCGCCGTCTCGGGACGAGCCCCTTTCCAGGCCGGACTGTCCCGCCGGTAGATCGCCCAGGCCTGGCGAAAGGCTTCCCCGGCGACGAGGCGGGCCAGGCGGGAGATCTGACTCTCCAGCGGCTCGCCCGTCGTCTCACCCAGGGCCCGCGCGAGATCGACCACCATGATGTCCTGCCCTCCAAAGCTCGGCAGGACGAGATGGTCGGCGAGCCCCGAAAGGCCGAAAGAGAAGTAGACCTGCACCTTCGCCGAGATCGCGCGATCGCCGGGCAGGAGCGCGGCGGCCCTCCGAGTGGCGAGCCGCACGAGATCCTTCTCTCGCGACGCCACTTCGGCGAGCAGGACGCTCCAGCGTTCCCGCTCCTTGCGGACGGCGCGGAAGTCGAAGACGGAGGCCCGGCTGTTCTCGTCGAAGGCCGCCGCGAAATCGCGTTCGAAGACGTCGGGCGTGCGCTTCGAATCCTGGATCGCCAGATGCACCGCCGGCAGATCCTCGAGCACCTTCGCGTCCTGCGGCTCCAGGCGCGGGCGAGAGAGCGACTCCAGGATCTCGCGCGCGGCGCGGACATCGATCTTCAGGTCGATCACGTGGGCCGCGGCCGGCTCGGCGTCGTAGGGAGCGCGCTGCGCCGAAGGCGGAGCGGACGCCTTGCTCCCGCCCGCTGAGGCGCAGGCACCGGCCAGCGCGAGAAGAAGAAGAAGAAACGCCGCCTGTCTCATCCGAGGATCGCCTTCGCCGCGGCTTCCACGTCCGCGAAGCTTTCCAGAAGCGCGTCCGGCGCTTCTCCCGCGAGCCGCTCGAACGGAGTCGGGCCGGTCGCCACGGCGACCGCGCGGACCCCGAGAGAGCGGCCGCAGGCGACGTCGTGAACCGAATCGCCGACGATCACGATGGACTTGCCCGAGAACCGGCGGCCGGACCATGCGTGCGCCCTTTCAAGGGCGATCGCGGGAAGACGATAACGGTCCGGCGAATCGCTCCCGAAGGCGCCGAATGGGAAGTATCGGTTGAAGCCGGGCGGTTCGAGTTTCATCCGCGCTCCGCGCTCGAGGTTGCCCGTGAGGAGCCCGAGCGTCACGCCGGACTGCGCGGCGAGACGAGCCAGAAGCTCCGCGACTCCCGGCTTGAGGACCACCGCCTCCGGCGACAGGCGGCGGGAGAACTCCTCGAGATACGCCTCGAGCGCGGCGGAGAGGAGCGCGTGGCACCGCTCCTTGCCGACGGCCTCTTCCACCAGTTCGCAGACGATCTGGGGGTCCGTCTTCCCGGAGAAATCGTGGGACTGTCCGTTCGACGGCGTCCATCCGTAGACGCGCGCGAGCGCCGCGAGCACCGACTCGCGCGCCGCCCGTCCCGCAGACAGCAGCGTCCCGTCGATGTCGAAGAGGACGAGGACGCCGTTGCGAGAGCCTCCGTCAGGATCCATCACTTCGGATCATATGAAAAGTGACTGCCGTGCCACTCGGCGATGGACAGCATCGCGCGGCGCCAGTAAGCCCAATCGTGTCCACCCGGCTCCAGGACGACGCTCGCCGGGACGCCGTGCTCCGTCAGGAAGACGCCGAACTGCGCGGCGACGCCGTCCAGGCCGTAGATGTCCTGCGCGCCCGCGCGCAGATGCGCCGCAAAGGGGGGCGTGTCGAAATGCAGATCCCGCAGGATCTCCCAGACGTCGTTTGAGGCCAGGGAGTTATCCTGGCGGCTCGAGCCGAAGACGCGTTTGAGCGTCCAGCGAGCGAACGCGTTGTACCGCGCCAGGTCGTCCCATTCCATCGGAATCAAGGCGCCCGAGAGGGAAGACACGGAGCCGTAGAGATCCGGGTGCTTCAGGGCGATCTTGAAGGCGCCGTAACCGCCCATCGAGATCCCGGTGATGCCGCGGGCATTCTTTCCGGTCCTTACCCGGTAGCACTTTTCGACCTGCGCGATCAAGTCGCCCGTCAGGAATTCTTCGTAGCGGTGAACGCCGTCACGTGAGTCCGAGAACCAGGAGCCGGGAGCCCCGGGGGCAACCACGAGAAACTCCGGAAGGAGGCCTCGCGACATGAGGTCCTCGAGCTTCGCGGCGACGCCGCTCGAGTCGAGCGATCCGGCGCCTCCCCAGGCATCGTGCAGGAAGTAGAGGACCGGGTAACGGCGCGCCGTGTCCTTCGCGTAGGAGGGAGGCAGGAGGACCAGGACCTTCGCCGGCTCGGGAAGGCTCGCCGTGGCGATGCGCTCGATCGAGACTTCGGGGGCTCGGGACGACGCGCCCGGAGCCAGACAGAGGAGGAGAAAAACTCCGAGGACCCCGCGTTTCATCAGGGCTGGCTTTTCGAGTCCCGCGAGTCCCGAGTCCCGAGCTTCGAGTCCCTTTACTGCGTCGGCGGCTGGAAGTCCGCGTCGGTTCGGGTCGGGGAAACCGAGACGTTCTCGAAGCGAATGACTGTCGGCTTGCCCGGCATCGGCTTTTCCATCGAGAGCGCGACGCCGCCCATCTTCTGCCAGTTCTTCCATTGCGCGGTTGTCGGCGGCTCGTCGGCCCCGTTCAGAACGTACTGCCACTGGACCATCTTCCGGCCGTCGCGCGTGATCCAGAGCCAGTAGACGTCCTTGGGAGTGAGACCCACGTTGTCGAAGGAGAGTTTCAGGACGTCGCAGGTCCCCCCTTCCGGGCAGGGCTTCTCGCCGTCGTAGGCCAGTTTCACGCCGGGATCGAAGATCTTCCAGGGGCAGAGCAGCCAGTACGTGTCGTTGATGAAGCGCGCGTAGGAGCTCTTGAGGAGCTTCTCCGCCTCCTCTCCCTCGACGGCCTTCCCGTTGACGTAGGCCTTCCCCTGTTTCGTGTTCACGTTGAAATAAGCGGCGTAGGGCGCGCCCGAGGGGCCCGTTCCCGTCAGCCGATAGTCTCCGGTGTAGCGGTCCCAGGCGTGGGAGCGTCGGCCGGCGACCTTCCCTTCGTTCTCCACGACGAAATCGAAGCGGAACTCGCGAGCCTTCTCCCAGGCGGACTGGCCGCCCAGGGCCTCGATCAATTCCTTGCCGACCTTGTCCGCCCTGGCATCCCGCTCCTGCCCGACGGCCGAAAAGGACGCCAGAAGCAGGAGAACTGAAAAAGCGACTCGCATCGATTCTCGTTTCGGTTTCATGGGGAAATCATATGCCCCGTTTCCGGTGCAAGAAACGAAGCATGACGGTCCGCTAGACTAGGTCACGATGCCCGAATTCGACCGGCTGCCGCGGGTGCTGGTGGAAATCCTGTCCGGGAAGGCGTTCCGGGCCCGTAAACACCTCGCGCTCCCCCTCCTGACGATCGATCCCGAGGGATTCCCGCGAGCGGCGCTGCTGACCCTTTCGGAGGTCCGAGCCACGTCTCCGACCGACCTGTGTGTCGCGGTGCAGGCGAAGAGCCTGACGGCTGCCAACCTCATCCGCCGCCAGAAGGCGGCGCTCTACTACATGGCGGCGAACAGGGTGGCCTGGATCCAGGCGTCGGCAGGACATGGACGGGTCTGCGACGCGGATCCCGACCGCCAGATCTTTCCGCTCGCCGTCTTCCGGGTCAAAGTGGACCACCCGAGCCCCCGGGAAGCAGCCGCTCGACTTCTCTGCGGTCCGACGTTTTCCGACGCGGATGGCGCGGGACTCTTCTCCGAAGAGCTTTTCGAAGAGCTGGGAAGGACGGACACATGAAGTTCAAGGACCGGGTGGTGATCGTGACGGGAGCCGGACGCGGGATCGGCCGTTCCGCCGCGATCCGCTTCGCCGAGGAGGGAGCCCGCGTCGCGCTCGTCGCCCGGACCGAGAAGGAGTTGCACGAAACCGCCGAGCTTCTGCGAAAACGAAACGCTCCCTGCCTGACGCTCCCCGCCGACATCACCGAGCGCGGCGCCGCAGAGAACTGCGTCGCCCGGGCCGAGAAAGAGCTCGGACCGGTGGACATCCTCGTCAATAACGCGGGGGTCTTTCTCTGGCGGCCGTTCCTGCAGTCCACGCCCGAGGAATGGGATCTCGTCCTTTCAACCAACCTGACCGGAGCGGCGAACTTCTGCCGGGCCGTCCTGCCGGGAATGGTCGAGCGCCATCGGGGACGGATCGTGAACGTCTCCTCGATTCACGGCATGCGGGGCGACGCCAACCTCTCCGCGCAGAGCGCCGCGAAGTTCGGCCTGATCGGCCTGACCCAGAGCCTCGCCCGGGAGTTCCGCGAGCACAACATCGCGGTCAACGCGGTCTGTCCCGGCACCGTCGAAAACAAGATCGATGAGACGGGCGAGGAAAACCGCCGCTCACCACTGGCCGAGAAACTCTGGCCGAGGGACGTCGCGCGCACCATCCTCTTCCTCGCCTCCGATGACGCCGCCGGGATCACCGGCGCCGCCCTGGAGGTCCTTGGGGGAACGCATCTGACAATTCACCCCTAGGACTTGTCGGCCGACAATCCTGCGTCAGGCCTTGGTGACTTCCTTGGAGATGATCTCGTACTTGAAGTTGTCCGGGTCGAGGCTGTCCAGCCGGCCATCCGCCGTTTCCGCCTGCGGATACATCAGGAAGCCGACCGGCGCGCCGGTCGATCCTGGCAGAGCGACGTCGTGCCCGAAGTTGAACGCCATCCAGTTCATCTCCCACGACCCGAAGAGCCGCGCGCGGGCCTTCTTCACCATCTCGTCGTCCAGCGACCGATTTCCAGGAGGCTCCTCGAGCACAACCTTCCGCACGTCGGCGGGATCGACGGGAACCCAACCGTAGGCTCCGAGATGCACCTCCGCGCGGCAGTGCTGCGCCTTTGTTACGTACTCCGTTGCAGCCCCGAGGCTCTTGTAACCCAGGTCCGATTTTGCCACCCGGATTCCGTACACGTCACGCGCCGGGAGCCCCGCCGCGCGGGCGAGTCCGACGTAGAGCGCGTTCAAATCGGCGCACTTGCCCCCAAGGTCCTTCGACTCCAGCATGAAGCGGACATCGCCGATGCCGCAGCCTCGCGTCTTTGGATTCCGAAACGTGTTCTCGACGATCCACTCGTAGATCGCGCGCGCTTTGTCGACATCCGTCGCCGCGCCGCGCGTGATCTCGGTCGCCTTGGCCTTCACGATGCCGTCGGTGGGTATGAGCTTCGTCGACCGAAGGCAATAGTCCAGCTCCGCGCGGTCCGCCTTCGGGCGCTTGACGGGGGCGGAGATATCGACCGCAACGTTTCTGGTCTCGATCCTGCTCGTGAGCGTGAGAACCGGCTTCACGCCGGCCGGGTATTTCGCGGCGACGATCCCAAGCGCGTCCGCCTTTCGCTCGACGAGCTCGGCCGTCCCCCCCTCGGCGTGGAAGTCGTTCGCGAGCGTTCTCTGATAGGGCGTCTCACGAATCAGCGCCGCCGGCAGCCACACGAGCGTCGTCCCCGAAGGTTTCAGGACCTCGGCGCGCGTCGTCACTTCGAACGTGCGCCAGCCGCCGGGCGTTTCGCCCAGGGATAACAGGCGCGCCGCCTTGGGAAAGGCAAGGCTCGCGGTAGCGACGCCGGCGGACCGAAGAAAGTCGCGACGATGCATATTCACCTCTCCCCGGGAGTTATTGGTTCGCCTCCCGGCCAGGCAAAAGCGTATAACCGGTTTCCGTCCGTGTGCAACGCGCCGTCCGACTGAATCGAACTCAGCCTGCGGGCGAACTCTTCGCGGCCGCGGGCTCTCCCGCCGCCTGCGACAACGCGTTCCGGACCGACAGAGCAAGATCTGGCAGGTTCGTGATGATCGAAGCCACGCCCGCGCCGATCATGCGGCGGATTTCTCCCTCGTCGTCCACGGTCCAGGGGTGGACGGTCAGTCCCGCCGCGGCGGCCTGTTCGGCCAGGGCCGCGTTGACCAGGTCCCGCCGCGGGCAGATCGCGTCCACCGGAGGGAAGAGCGGAGTCGGCTTGCCCGGCGAGGGGAGGGAGACGGAGCGATCGAAGATGAAGCCCGTCGCGATCTCCGGCTCGATCTCGCGCATTCTCCTGAGAAACTCGGAGTCGAAGGACGCCACGAGGCAGCGCGCCCCGACGCCGAACGCGGCGGCGAGCGACGCGACGCGACGGGCCATCAGCGCCAGCTGCGTCGCGGCCGATGTCTTGACCTCCACGAGGTAGCGCATCTGGTGGCCGTAGCGGTGGAAGACCTCCTCGAGCCTGGGGATCCGGTATTCGCCGAATTCCGACGGAAGCGCAAGCTTCTCGACTTCCCTTGCCGTGAAGCTCCGGACCGGAACGCGCTGACCGCCCAGAACGATGTCCTCGTCGTGGAAGAGGACCGCCTCTCCGTCCCGCGTCTGCCGCACGTCGAACTCGACGGCGTCGGCTCCGATGCTCTCGGCCCAGTCGAGGCTGTCCAGCGTGTTCTCGCGCGCTCGACGGGGAGCGCCGCGGTGTCCCACGATCCAGACCGGGTGAGGGCGCTTCCAGTCGCTCATCGGGCCGATTCTATTTCGGAGAAGAGGTCGTCGAGGGCTCGGTCGGGGTCGGACGCGGCCGTGACCGCGCGGCCCACGACCAGGAGGTCCGCCCCGGCCTCCAGCGCCTCGCGAGGCGTCGCGACGCGTTTCTGATCGGCGGCGGGACTTCCCGCGGGGCGGATGCCCGGAACGACCGTCAGGAAATCCGGGCCGCAGGCACTCCTCACCGCGGGAAGATCCTCTCCCGAGCAGACGACGCCGTCCAGATCGCATTCTCTGGCCAGAAGCGCCAGCCTCCGGGCGATGCCCCTCGGGTCGCCGGCGATGGGAAGATCGGAGAGGGCGCGGGCATCGAGCGAGGTCAGGAGCGTGACGGCGATGAGCTTGATCTCGCCGGATCCGCCGGCGCCCCGGCGGGCCGCTTCGAGCATCGCCCGGCCTCCGAAGGCGTGGACGTTGATCATCGCCGCCCCCGACCGAACGGCCGCGGCGACGGCGCGTTCGACTGTCGCCGGGATGTCGTGGAGCTTCAGGTCGAGAAAGACGCGGGGTCCCAGCGCCGCAACCTCGCGGACGATCGAAGGCCCTTCCGCGGTGAAGGCCTCGAGTCCCACCTTCAGCCATTCGACGCGGCCCGCGAACCGCCGCGCGCAGGAGAGGATCTCGAGCCTCGTCGGAAAATCGAGCGCGAGGCAAACCCGGGCCGCCGGCTTCATCCCTGCGCGCCTCCTTCCAGGCGCGGCACGTCCAGCCGGTGCGCCCGGCCGACGAGCGAGGCGACGGTCACGCCGCGCTCTACGCAGTACGCCGCCAGCTCCTCTACCAGCCGCGCCGATACGCCGGGCTCCTTGAAATTCGCCGTGCCGACCTGCACCGCCGCGGCCCCCGCCGCCAAGAACTCCAGCACGTCGGAGAGCTGCGAGATGCCGCCCATTCCCATGATCGGAACACCCGGCAGAGCGCGCGCCACCTGGAAGACCATGCGGACGGCCAGGGGCTTGATCGCCGGCCCCGACAGCCCTCCCGTGCCGAAAGAGAGGATGGGCCGGCCCGTCTCCGGATCGATCGCCATGCCGACGAACGTGTTGACGAGCGACAGGACATCGGCGCCCGATTCCCGGGCGGCGCGCGCGGAGGCAACAATGTCCGGGGCGTTGGGCGAAAGCTTGACAATCAGGGGCCGAGGCGTCGCGGCGCGCACGCGGGAGACGAGAGAGGCTGTGGCCTGCGGCGAATTGCCGAAGAGCATCCCTCCCTTTTCGACGTTGGGGCACGAGATGTTGAGCTCGATGGCCGCGAGCCCTTCCGCCTGCTCGAGCGCGTGCACGACCGCGACGTAGTCTTCCTCGACATCCCCCCACACATTCGCGATGACCGTGGCGCCGAGATCACGGAGCGTCGGCAGTTTCTCGCGCAGGAAGACCTCGACGCCTACGTTCTGAAGTCCGATCGCGTTCAACATCCCGGCCGGCGTCTCGCAGATGCGGGGCGGAGCGTTGCCCGCATGAGGATTGAGCGACAGACCCTTCGTGCAGATGCCTCCCAGCCGCGACAGGTCCACGAAGTCGGTGAACTCAAGGCCGTAGCCGAATGTCCCGCTCGCCGTGCAGATGGGGTTCTTGAGCTGCAGCGGGCCCAGTTGCACGGCCAGCGGTGATGAAGGGAGTGACCGGGGGAATGCGGGACTGGGGGACTGGGGGTTGCTCACAGGTCTTCTCCCTGTCTCCCAGTCTCCCCAACTCCCAGTCCGCCTCGAGTTACCATCGAATCTTCTCAGGAGAGAGGATCGGTCCCTCGGTGCAGCTGACGATGAACGGTTTCTCGACGCCCGCAATGACGCACCCCAGGCACGCGCCGAAGCCGCAGCCCATTGCCGCCTCGGTCGAGAACTGCGAGGGAAGGGACAGATTCGCGACGATCGGGGCGAGCGCGGCGAACATGGGCATCGGGCCGCACGCGTAGAGCCGGGCATAGGCGGTCCGCTCCGCATGGCGGCGGAAGAGATCCGTGACGAACCCGCGCTCCCCGGCCGATCCGTCGTCGGTCGCGAGAGCGATCGGGCCCGGGACGATCTGCTCGAAGCGCCCTCGAAGCGAGAGCTCCATTGCGTTGCGGCCGCCCAGGAAGAAGTCCGCCGCCACGCCGGCCCGCGCGAGCGCCTTGAAGAGGAGCGGGAAGGGCGCCGCCCCGATTCCTCCGGCCACGACCGCGACGCGCTCTCCCGGCTGGAGCCCCTCGAGAGAAAACCGGTTTCCGAGCGGACCCAGGAGAAAAGCCGTGGAGCCCTGCGGAAGGTCCGCGAGGGCCGCCGTGCCGGGCCCGACCGCCTTCACGAGCAACTCGATCTCGCCGCTGCCGGCGTCCGCGTCCGCAACCGAGTAGGCGCGGCGCAGATACGGCCTGGCGCGGCCGGGCAGGTCGAGCATGACGAACTGGCCGGGCGCGACGTCGCGCGCCAGAGGGGGGCCGTGAAATGTGACGGAGAAAAGAGTGGGAGAGAAGTTCTTTCGGCGAAGGAGGGAAACCCGGTAATCGGACCTCAATGGGCCGGATTCTATCCCTCCTCAGACGACGAACTTCTCGTTGATGTCCTCGCTCTCCTGCTCCTGTCGCTGCCGCCGCGCCTTCTTCGCGCACCGTTCGCAGCGGACTCCGCCGTTGAATGCCTCATACGGGCGCTCGTAGGAGCCGCAGCTGCGGCACCGCCGTAATGCCCGGTGATTGGCTTCCATCTCCTCGAGTGTGATTTGCATCGCGGTCTGACTTGGTCTGATCATTGTTTTTCTCCGCTGTCTGTCGTTTCCCTTCCCAGTCGATCTCCCTACCTTGCATTCCCCGTACCCAAACCGAACTCATTGGAAACAAGGGACTTGCTAGAAGAAGATCACCAGAGGGTGTCGCCTCCAGGAAGAGACCCGTCCTGAGTGGATGACAAGAGACGCGACCAGTCATGAATCAGAAACGTATGACCTTCGCGAGGGCCTTTGCGATGCGGCCGGCCTGCGGAAGGATGAAGTCCTCGACGCGGGGCTGGTAGGCCACGAACGTGTCCGTCGCCGCGACCCGCTCGACGGGCGCATCCAGGTACGAGAAGAGCTCGGTCGAAATCCGAGCGGCGATCTCGGCGCCGTAGCCCCAGGAGATCGGATCCTCGTATACGACGACCGCGCGGCTCGTCTTCCTGACCGACTCCTCGATCGCCGCCCAGTCGTACGGCGAAAGGCTGCGCAGGTCGAGGATCTCGACGGACTTGCCTGTCTCTTCGGTGAATGTCCTCGCCGCCTGGCGGGAGCGATGGACCGTGGCGCCGTAGGTGACGATCGTGACGTCCGAGCCTTCTTCGACGAGCGACGCCTTGCCGAAGGGAACCATGAAGTCGGGGCCCGGATACACCCCCTTGTTGTGCGTCTGGCGGTAGAGGTGTTTGTGCTCGAAGAAAAGCACCGGATCGTCGCACCGGATCGCCGTGCGCAGGAGCCCGTTCGCGTCGAGCGCGTTGGAAGGCATCACCACCCGCAGCCCGGGGATGTGCGTCATCAGGACCGCGCCGGACTGCGAGTGATAGACGGCGCCGCCGCCGATGTAGCCCCCGATCGCGACCCGGACGACCACCGGGCAGGAGAAGGCGTTGCCCGAGCGCCAGCGCATGTTCGAGAGCTCGTTGTGGATCTGCATGTAGGCGGGCCAGATGTAGTCGTAGAACTGGATCTCGACGACGGGTTTCAAGCCCCGAACGGCCATCCCGATCGCGCGGCCGACGATGTTCGCCTCCGCCAGCGGCGAGTTGAACACGCGAGCGCCGCCGTAGAGGCGCTGCAGGTTGGCCGTCAGCTTGAAGACTCCCCCCTTGCCCTTGCACTCGGCCAGCACCGCGTCACGCGACGCGTCGGCGACGTCCTCGCCAAAGACGACGATCGAGGGATCGCGCTTCATTTCGTCGCGCAGGCACGCGTTGATCAGGTCCACCATCGTTGTGGCGCGGGCGCCTTGCGGCGATTCCGGCCGGGTCTCGAACGCCGAAGAGGTCGGATCCACGTCGGGCGAATAGACGAACTCGTACGCGGATTCGGGAGCCGGCAGCGGCGCCGCCAGGGCGCGGTCGGCCGCTTCGCTGATCTCCTGGTCCACCTCCGCCTTGAGTTTCTCCAGCCCCTCCTCCGAGAGGATGCCTTCTCCAAGAAGGAACCCGGCCATCGTCTTGACAGGGTCACGCCCGGCCTCACGCTCGCGTTCCTCTTTGGGGCGATAGAGCGTCTCGTCGTCGGAGAGGGAATGGCTGTAAGGCCGAATGACGTGCGCGTGGACGAGCGCGGGGCCCTTGCGCGCCCGGCAGTACTCCGCCGCGTACCGCAATGCGTCGTAGGACTCGAGGAAATCGCAGCCGTCCACTTCCGCGATGAAGAGGCCGGGAAACCCCTTCACGAGCTTCGAGATCGATCCTCCGGGCGTGTTGACTTCGACCGGCACCGAGATCGCGTAGCCGTTGTCTTCGATCAGAAAAAGGACCGGGACCTTGAGCGTGCAGGCCGAGGAGAGTGATTCCCAGAACTCCCCTTCCGAGGTCTGGCCTTCGCCCCCCGACACGAGGACGATCTCGTCGTCGTGGAAGTCTCCCTTCCGGGCGAGCTCCGCCACCAGGCTCTTGCGCCACCCGGCCTCTGCCGCGCCGACCGCGTGGTGGAATTGCGTCCCCGTGCAGGAGGACTTGGAAATCAGGTTCAGCCGCTTCGACCCCCAGTGCGACGGCATCTGCCGTCCGGCCGACGCCGGGTCATCCCGTGCCCCCACCGCCTGGAGGAACATCTCGTACGGTGTCACTCCCAGCTGCAGACACAGGGCCCGGTCACGGTAATAGACGTCAAACCAGTCGTAGGCCGGGCGGCAGACCATCCCGGCCGCCGTCGAGACAGCTTCGTGGCCAGCGCTGCTGATCTGGAAGTAGATCTTGTTCTGACGCTTGAGCTGGATCTCCTTGTCGTCGATCCGCCGCGACAGATAGATGTTGCGGTAGGCGGCGACGAGCGCGGCGGAATCCAGCCCGAAGTATTTTCCAGACTCGATCTCAGTCGCCACGCGGGGAATATACAGGTTTCAGGTTCCAGGTTTCAGGTGTCAGGTGGCGGCCGCGGGCCTTGCCTGAGACATGGAACCTGAAACTTGAAACCGCCTCCCTCGCGTCAGCGAAGGAGGTATCTCAGCGAGGCGCCGATCCCCCAGACCTCGAGCCCGGCGACCGCGAGAGTCAGCAGTAGGAGGAGGAGTCCCGTCCGGCTCGACCGGGAATTCGCATCCATGGGAATCATTGTCCAGTTGCATAGCATCCAACGTGCCAATCAGTTGCAGGAGAA
>DATIRW010000219.1:0-3580 GCA_035469365.1 Thermoanaerobaculia bacterium | reverse complement strand
GGTCTCGCGCACAGGGTCGTAGGCGGGTGGTCTTCCCATGTTCACGGCCCAGAACTCCGTCTGCGTGGCTTGCATCAGGTCGGCCGTGGAGGCGAAGGGCGCTGACGCCGCGGGGTGGGCGGGCGAGTAGGTCCAGGAAATCCCTCCGTCCACGATCATTTTGCCGAGACCGAGCGCCAGGAGCACGACTCCCTCCTCGGGAAGGGCCGAGCCGAAGCGATAGAAGCCGTACGAGCGCGCCACACCGGAGATGTCCGGATAATAGCGATCGCGGTGCCGGCGCCCCACGACTTCCTGCAGAAGGACCGCCATCTTCTCCTGCCGGTGCGCCGCGTCCACGGTCTCGCGGTAAGCCCGCGCGCCCCGGAAATACGTGGAGGCCCAGACCAGCTTCACGGCCGCGTCCAGCTTCCGGAACCGGGCATCCGGCTCCAGCTCGTTGTTCGGGATCATCTTGGTCGCGTAGACGCCGGCGAAGGGGCGCTCGAGAGCGTCCTCCAGGACGCTCGAGGAGCGGACGGCGAGGGGCGCGTGAATGCGATTGGCCATGGCGCGGAGATCTCCTACGATCTCCACCGGGAGGTGACCGGCCAGAAAGGCGCGGGCGATGGCGTCGTCGCTCTCGCCGGAGAGGGCCTCCGGATCGAGCCGGTTCTCCTCCAGGAATCCGTCGAAGTGCTCCGTCGTGATGACGGACATCGTGGGGATCGAGACTTCGACCGCGGGCGACGGGGGAAACGCCGCGGCCAGGGTGTCGCGGATGCGGATCAGCCCGGAGGCTTTTCCTCCCACCGGCCCGTCGCCGATCCGCGTGGCGGGCCCGCTGCCGTCGAAGAGCTCGCGGTCGAAGCGGAGAAGCGCCGGCTCCTTCGTCGAGGCCGTCATCGCCGGCTCCGCGCCGCTCAGACCCAGCCGCGGTCGTGGCAGGCCTTCGCCACCCGGCTGACGGCGATGACGTAGGCCGCGTCCCGCATGGTGAGCTTCTGCTTCCTGGCCAGATCGGCCACCGCGTGAAACGCCGAGGTCATCTTGACATCCAGTTTTCCGAGAACTTCGTCCAGTTCCCAGAAGTAGTTCATATTGCTCTGCACCTGCTCGAAGTAGCTGCAGGTGACGCCGCCGGCGTTGGCGAGGAAGTCGGGGATGACAAAGATGCCGCGCTCCTGGATGACCTTGTCGGCCTCCGGTGTCGTGGGGCCGTTGGCGCCCTCGGCGATCACCCTCACGCGGCCCTTGATCTTCGCGGACGTCTCGCCGGTGATCTGGTTTTCGAGGGCGGACGGAATCAGGATGTCCACCTGCTGTTCGATCCAGGCGTCGCCGGGAAGGATCTCGTATCCGAGCTTGCCCGCCTTCTCCTTGTCGATGCCTCCGAAGCGGTCCGTGATGGCGAGGAGCGCGTCGGGATCGATCCCGGCCTCCCTGCGGAAGCAGTAGGCGGTCTGGTCGGCCTGGTCCCACGAGGAAACGGCGATGACCTTCCCTCCCAGTTTCAGATAGAGACGGATGGCGTATTGCGCCACGTTTCCGAAGCCCTGCACGCTGGCCAGGGTCTTGTCCACCTTCAAGTCGAGCAGCCGGAGCGCCTCGCGCAGCGCGAAGACGAGCCCGTAGCCCGTGGCCTCCGTCCGCCCGAGAGAGCCTCCCATCCCCACCGGCTTTCCCGTGATGAAACCCGGCTCCCGGCGGCCGTGGATCACCTCGAACTCGTCGAGCATCCAGAGCATGTGCTGGGGCGTCGTCATGACATCGGGGGCCGGCACGTCCACGGCCGCGCCCACGTTTCGGGAAACCTGCCGGACCCATCCGCGGCAGATCTGCTCCTGCTCGCGGGCGCTCAGGTTGTGCGGGTCGCAGATGATGCCGCCTTTCGCGCCGCCCAGCGGAATGTCCACGACCGAGCACTTCCAGGTCATCCACATCGCCAGGGCCCGGACGGTGTCGATGGTCTCCTGCGGGTGAAAGCGGATCCCCCCCTTGGAGGGGCCGCGGGCGTCGTTGTGCTGGACGCGGAACCCCCGGAAGACCTTCGCGCTTCCGTCGTCCATCCGCACCGGGATGCCGAAGTGGAACTCGCGCAGCGGCCACCGGAGCAGGTCGCGCGTGGCGCTGTCCAGCGCCAGGATGTCCGCCGACTTGTCGAACTGCGCCTGCGCCATCTCGAACGGATTGAACGCGCTTTTCATCGGGAAGGTCCTCTCTTTCCTGCGTCGTCCCGTTCGGCCGGGAGGGCCGGCCGCCCTGAGAACACGCTGCCGGACGCTTCGGTCCGGCTCCTAGCGACTATAGCCGAGCCGTCGCAACGGCTCTGATGTATTCGAATTACGCCGCCGCCCCGCCCTCTCCCAGCGCGAGAGGGGGCGGAGAAAACCTTTAGGTTGGTTTCGACGTAGATTCCGGGAGTGCTTCGAAGGGAGGCTTGCATGAGGATTGTCCTGGAGCGGGGAAAACGGGTGATCGCCCTGCTCGCCGGAATGGGGGTTTGCGGGGTCCTGGCGGCTCAGACCACGACCGAGAGCAAGGCCCCCGCAACGGCCGCGAAACCCGCCGGCGGCATCCAGATTCCCGTCGAGTACCACAAGCTGGCCAATGGATTGAAGGTCGTCCTGTCGCCTGACCACACCTCTCCCAAGGTCGTGGTCGCCGTGTACTACGGCATCGGCTTCCGCATCGAGCCGAAGGACCGCACCGGGTTCGCGCATCTCTTCGAGCACATGATGTTCCAGGGGTCGCAGAACCTCGGGAAGATGGAGTTCATCAAGCTCGTCCAGTCCAACGGCGGGATCCTGAACGGCTCGACCCGCTTCGACTTCACCAACTACTTCGAGATCGTCCCCTCGCACACGCTCGAGATGGCGCTGTGGGCCGAAGCCGACCGCATGAAGGGCCTCGCGATCAACCAGGACAACCTGACTAACCAGCAGGGAGTCGTCAAGTCCGAAGTTCGGGTCAACGTCCTGAACCGCCCCTACGGCGGCTTCCCCTGGCTCGACATGCCGCAGTACGCGAACTCCAACTGGTACAACTCCCACAACTTCTACGGCGACCTGAAGGACCTGGACGCCGCCACCCTCTCCGACGTGCAGGGCTTCTTCAAGACCTACTATGCCCCCAACAACGCGGCGATGGCGGTCACCGGGGACTTCGACTCGAAGCAGACGCTCGCCTGGATCACGAAGTACTTCGGGGACATCCCTTCCCAGAAGCTTCCGCCGCCGCCCGACATCTCCGAGCCCAGGCAGGAGCGGGAGAAACGCGCGACCAAGCCCGACCCGCTCGCGACGAAGCCGGCCCTCGCGTTCTCGTACCACGTGCCGCCGCGGGGCACGCCCGAGTACTACGCGATGGGCGTCCTGGACGAGATCCTCGTCGAGGGCAAGGACAG
Source organism: Thermoanaerobaculia bacterium (assembly GCA_035469365.1). GTDB lineage: Bacteria > Acidobacteriota > Thermoanaerobaculia > UBA5066 > Gp7-AA6 > JAWOLE01. The sequence continues at coordinate 195 of DATIRW010000219.1, read as the reverse complement.
CCGCCTCTACCAGGCCCTCGTTCAGAAGAACGGCTTCACCGGCGAGGTGAGCGGCGCGATCAACGAGCTCGGCAACATGTTCGACATCAAGGGCCCGGTGCTCTTCACCGTCTCCCTGTTCCACGACAAGGACAAGTCCGCCGACGAGATCCTGAAGGTCGTGGACGAGGAGATCGAGAAGCTGCGCGCGGCGCC
>DATIRW010000218.1:0-15291 GCA_035469365.1 Thermoanaerobaculia bacterium | reverse complement strand
GGCTAGAATGCCCGGGACGTGAAGGTCCTGGTCGTCGGCAGCGGTGGGCGGGAGCATGCCCTGTGCTGGGCGTTGAGGCGGAGTCCCTTCGTGGACGAGCTCTTCTGCGCGCCGGGCAACCCCGGCATCGCCGAGTTGGCCGACTGCGTTCCGGTCTCGGCCGGGGACATCGTCGAGATGGCCGATCTCGCCGAGAAGTTGAAGATGGACCTGACCGTCGTCGGGCCGGAGCTCCCCCTGGCGCTCGGCATCGGCGACGAGTTCGGAAAGCGCGATCTTCCGATCTTCGGGCCCTCGCGTCTGGCGGCGCAGATTGAGGCCTCGAAGGTCTTCGCGAAGGAGTTCCTGCGGCGCCATGGCCTCCCCACGGCAGAAGCGTTTGTCTGCACTTCGGGGGAGGAGGCCCGGTCGGCCGTCAAGCGCCTGGGTTATCCGGCCGTTCTGAAGGCCGACGGGCTGGCGGGCGGCAAAGGCGTCCTGATCTGCGAGTCGAGCGATGAGCTGGATCGCGCGCTCGCGCTTTTTTTCGACGCGCGAGTGTTCGGTTCGGCCGGAGACCGGGTCCTGGTCGAGGAATTCCTGACGGGCAGCGAGGTGACGTTCCTGGCGGTGTGCGACGGGCAGACGGCCGTTCCTCTGCCGACATCGCGCGACTACAAGAAGGTCTACGACGGCGACCGCGGCCCCAACACGGGCGGTATGGGCGCCCATTCGCCGGCGGGGAATCTCGACGCGGCCGCTTCGTCGGAGGTGTTCAAGGACATCATCCGCCCCGCGGTTGCCGGCCTCGCTTCCGAAGGCCGGCCGTTCCGCGGCGTTCTGTACGCGGGCCTGATCATCACGGACTCCGGCCCGAAGGTCCTCGAGTTCAACGCGCGCCTGGGCGATCCGGAGGCTGAGGTCGTCCTGCCTCGCCTCCAATCCGACCTCGCCGCGCTGCTGGTCGCCGCAGGGCGGGGTGAGCTTGAACGGCATCCGCCGCTCGACGTGAAGCCGGAAGCCTGTGTGGGCGTCGTGCTTTGCTCGGGCGGCTATCCGGGACACTTCGAGACGGGCAAGCCGATCTCGGGATGGGCCGAGGCAGCTCACATCCCGTCCGTCGAGTTGTTCCACTCGGGGACCGGCCGGGAGGGGAACCGGCTCGTGACCGCGGGCGGCCGTGTCTTAGTCGTCACGGCGACCGCGCCGACCATGGCGGAAGCGGCCGCGCGCGCCTATGAGGGCGCCGACGCAATCCAGTTCGAGGGCAAGCACCTGCGGCGGGACATCGGGAGCCGATAGGTGGTAGGTGAAAGGTGGTAGGTGGTGGGGACCGGGTCGGTCTTCCTACCACCTACGACCTAACACCTACCACCTGCGCGAAGCGCTAGTTTCCGCAGCCGTTGGCGTCCCCGCAGAGCAGGGTGAAGAGCGCCGCGTCCTGCGTGTTCTGCCCATCGATGAGCGTGACGTAACCCTCCATGGTCGGCGAGGTGGCGGTCGGGTTCTGCGCGTCGGCGAAGATGATCACATTCGTCACCGTCGTAGGGATCGCAGCAGCTCCCCAGAGGTTCTGCTGGCGCACCTCGCCGGGTTTCAGGTCGGCGAAGGTGATGGGGCTACCCACCTTCGCCCCCGTGGCCGTGTCGTAGCAGGTGATGACAACCGTCATGTTCTGGTTCGTGCCGTTGATGTCGGTGTTCCGGACGCCGATGTTGGTGCGGACCTTGCCGGCGGCGGTCGGAGCCAGCTCCGTGTTGTGTCCGTAACCGACGAGGGTCGTGTCGGCCGAGTCGAAGAACTCCGAAGCGTTGAAGGCGAAGCCGACGGTCCCCTGGGTCGGGTCAGCCTCTACGATCCGGTTGTAAGTCCGCGCGACGACGTTGGCTTCCCAGCCGTTGCTCGAGGGGAGATTGGCGAAGGTCACGAGCAGAGTACCCAGCGCACCCTGATTGGCACCGGGCTGGAGGAGGCCCTGCGTGTTCAGATAATCGATGAAGTCGTCCTGAACGAAGCTCCCGAGAGCGGGTAACGTGATCGTCTGGACGGCCGTCCGGTAAAAACCTCCGGCCGGGCTGCAGGCGGTGGAGATACACGTGTAGGAGAACTGGTAGCTGGCCGTCACGCCGTTGCTGTTCGTGTTGTTCGTGAATGCCACGAACGTCTTGAAGAATGCGGTGCCTTGCCCGCGAAAGAGTTCCGGAAGCTCCTGCGAGTAGGTCGTGCCGGAAACTCCCTGACGGATGATTCCGGCTCGCTCGGCGACCTGCGCCGAATCGGCCAGAATCGCGGGCGTCATGGAGAAGAGGGCGCCGACTACCAGAAGTGTTGAGCGGAGGCGATTCATGAGCGTTTTCTCCTTAAAAAGAGGGGATCCTGGCCATAGACGCTAAGACCACGCGCGTGGCACTCTAGCAAATCCTGCTCCATGTGTCTCTGCCGACGTTTCCTGCGGCAAGGGCCCCCGCCCGTCCGGATCCGGAGACTCGATGTCCCTCTTGGGCCACACCCCGATCCGTTTAGACTAGCCCGGTGACGCCGGGAGAAGCGCGAATCGCCGCGGCCGTCCGGATCGCGACCGGCCTCATCTTCATCGCCGGCGGAGCCGGCAAGCTTCCCGGCCATTTCCTGCACGGCGGGTTCGCGGCGAGCGCCCGGGACATGGCCAGGGAGTCGTGGCCCTTCTGGCGCGACTTTCTGGAGCGGGCGGTCATCCCCCATGCCGGAATCTTCGGCCGGGTCGTCGCGCTCGGGGAGCTGGCGCTCGGGGTCAGTCTGCTGGTGGGCCTCGCGGTCCGCGCCGCGGCGGCCTGCGGCGCCGTGCTGATGGCCGCGATCCTCCTCGGGCAGGCCAACGTGCCCGGAGCGACGTGGGACCGATGGATCACGGCGGGTCTGACTACCAAGTTCGCGCTCCTCCTCCTCGTCCTGCTCTTCGCGGCCGATGCCGGCCAGCGGTGGGGACTGGACGGCCGCAGGAGGAAAAGCGGGGCCCTCCGCCGGCCTAGGGCTTGAGGAGCTTGACGATCTCCGCCTCATACTCGCCGTAAGTGTGCTTGCCGGAGAGCACTCTCGCCTTCTTCCCGTCGCGGGCGTAGAGAACTGTGAAGGGAAGCTCGCCGCCCCAGGACTTGTCCACCGCGTCGATGAACTGCTCATCGTCTCCGCCGCTCTTCTTTCGGTAGTTGGGAAATCCGGGCTTCTGCTCGGCCAGGAACTTTTTCACGGCCGCCGTCTCGCGGGCGAGGTCGGTCGAGACGCCGAGGACGCGAAGTCCTCGTCCGCCGTAGGCCTTATCCAGCCGGGCGAGATCCGGGAACTCTTCGCGGCACGGAACGCACCACGTCGCCCAGAAATTGACGAGCACGACGCGCCCCTTCTCACGCGCGATCCGATCGGCGAGACCCTTCGCGTCTATCTCACCCACCAGGGGATCGGGCGATCGGGTGATCGGGTGATCGGGCGAAGGGAAGCCGCCCATCGACCTCGCGGCGCTCAAGAGGATGAGGGCGGCCAGCGCCGCCCCTTTCTTTCGAGAACCCCGTTCGCCTCTCCTAATCACAACTCACGAATCACGAGTCTCTCAGACCCTCTTGATCGTGCAACCGAAGGCCTTGGTCTCTACTCTCGCGATCGCGCGCCCGCCGAGCATCGCGTCGAGAGCGTTCTTCAGGTCCGGAGAGGTGACCTTGGACGCGTCCTCATAGTTCTCATCGATCCGCCCGTGATAGCGCAGCTTTCTCTCGGGGTCCACGACGAAGATCTCCGGCGTGTGCTTGGCGTCGTACAGGTCGGCCACCTTGTTGTCCGTGTCCTTCATGATCGGAAAGGCCAGACCGTGCTGTTTCGCGTGGGCGATCACCTCATCGGCCGGTTCGGTCTTGTTGCTGTTGATTCCGGCGAAGAGGATTCCCTGCTTCGCATAGGCGGCCGCGAGGTCCCGCATCCGGTCGTTGTAGGCGTTCGAGTAGGGGCACTTCGTTGCGATGAACATGATGACGACCGCCTTGTGGCTCTTCGCCGCCTCCGCCAGCGAGAAGGTCTTGCCATCCACCGTCGTGAGAGTGAACTCGGGCGCCGGGTTTCCCACCTGAGGCGCGGCGGCCAGGAGGGCGCCGGACAGAGTCAAAGCCCCGGCCAGGAGCAGTGACGTTTGAGCAGGGCGCATGGGAGATTCTCCTTTCACCGCGTCGCAAGAACGCGAAGCCTTCAAATATTCCAGACGCGGCCGGGCGTCCTGCCGTTATCCGGCTGAAAACGGAAGGCGGAAAGCCGCCTAGACTAGAAACGTCGGACGCTCGACCACCTGGTCGAATTTCCAGACGTACTCCTTCCACCCGCCGAAGAAATCGATCGTGATCTCGTAGTGTGCTTCGATCGTGATCGACTCCCGGGCCCTCCTGATCTTCAGGTTCTCCTGGGTGACGGGCAGATTGAGCTCTTTTGCCTTGGCCAGGATCTCCTTCTGGAGCTGCTGGACGTTCCGGATCGAAGCGAAGGAGGCCTCCTCCTGCATGAAATCGTAGAAAGTCGAGGTCGCGATCTTGACCGGGATGATCTTGTAGAGGCCGTAGCCGATGAGGCCGAGGATCGCAAGCCAGACGATGCACCCGAGTTTGCCGGAGCCTCGCGACTTCTTCTTTTCTCGCATTCTTTCGTTTCCGATCTGTGCAGATTCTAACCCGACCGGGGCCGCAGCGGAGCCGAGGGTCAAGGGTCGAGAGTCGAGAAGGCCCCCGAGGCCTCGACCTACGACCTTGGTCTCGCGACTCTCCGGTCAGCGGACCGGAAGCAGCGTCCGGGACCAGCGCGTGCTCGCGAAGAAATCGGCGATCCATCCGGCGGCGCCCGGACGCCGCCGGACGCCGCCCGCCGGGTGGGACCAGTAAACGACGAGGGGCCGTCCCTTCAGATGGGACGCGGGCACGGTTCCCCAGAAGCGGCTGTCGTAGGAGTTGTCGCGGTTGTCTCCGAGGGCAAAATAGGACTGTGCCGGCACCGGGAAAGGGGGGATCTGGTCGCGCCGCCGCATTCCCTCCGGAACCCGCTGCTCGTCGGGCCAGACCCGCGGGTCCGAATGGAGCGCACGCGGCTCGATCTCGGGCCGCCCGTTGACGAAGACGGTCTTGTCGCGGATTTCCACCGTGTCGGCGGGAAGCGCCACGGCCCGCTTGACGAAGTCCCGCCGCGGATCCTCCGGGAACTTGAAGACGATGACGTCGCCGCGGCGCACCGGGCGGCAGGGAAGCAGCCGGTCGAGCGCCGGCAACGCCTGCGGGGCGAAGATGAACTTGTTCACGATGAGGTGGTCTCCGACGAGAACGGTCTCTTCCATCGAGGGGCTCGGGACGACGAAGGCCTGCAGCAGGAACGTGCGGACGAACAGGGCGAGCACGACCGCCACGAGAACGGCTTCGGCGAATTCGAGCGGATTTGACCGGCGCGGTTCGGCGGCCGAAGGGCGGGGAAGGCCCCCGATCTCCGCCGCCGTCAGCGCACGAGCCGGAACATCCGGTCCCATCGCGTGCGAGAGAAGAAATGAACCGCCACGCCGGCGAGTTGCCGGATCTTGGCAACCGGCCCGTGCCAGATGTGAGAGTTGGGCTCGGCCTCGTAGGACCAGTAGAGCAGGAAGGGCCTCCCGAAGATATTGCCACGGGGGATCGGCCCCCAGAATCGGCTGTCCAGAGAGTTGTCGCGGTTGTCTCCCATTCCGAAGTAGGAACCGGGCGGCACCCGGAAGGGTCCGAACTGGTCGCGCTCCACCGCCATCTCGGGCACGTGCGGGTCGCCCGAGCGGTAGACCTCGCGGTCGATGTGCTGAACCCAGGGGCCGTCGGCCGGCTCTCCGTCAATGAGAAGCGCCTTGTCATGGACCTTGACGACGTCGGCCGGCCCGGCGACGGCTCTCTTGACGAGGACGTTTCCCGGATTGATGTCGTCCCCCGGCTTCTTGAACACGATGATGTCGCCGCGCCGGACATCGCGGTAAGGGAGGAACCGGGCGAGCGCCGGGACTCTCGGACCGAAGACGAACTTGTTGACGAGCAGGTGATCGCCGACGAGGATCGTCTTCTCCATCGAGCCGGTCGGGACCTGGTACGTCTGGACGACGAAGGTCCGGACGAAGAAGACGAAGATGCCCGCGACGAGCAGCGACTCGTACCATTCCCTCGTCGCGGAATGCCGGCCGGAGCTGCCCACGGGCGCGGACTGTTGCGAAGCTGCGGTTTCCGTCATTCGACTTTCAGAACGGCGAGGAAGGCCTCCTGCGGGATGTCCACCCGCCCGACCCTCTTCATCCGTTTCTTCCCCTCCTTCTGCTTCTCGAGCAACTTTCTTTTTCGGGTGATGTCTCCGCCGTAGCACTTGGCGATCACGTTCTTGCGGATCGCCGAGACCTGCTCCCGGGCGATGATCTTCGCGCCAATGGCGGCCTGGATCACCACCTCAAACATCTGCCGGGGGATGATTTCTTTCATCTTTGCGGCGAGGAGCCTTCCTTTCACCGCCGCCTCCTCCCGGTGGACGATCAAGGAGAGGGCGTCTACCGGCTCGCCGTTGACCAGGATGTCCAGCTTGATCAGGTCTCCTTCCCGGTAGCCCGCGAGCTCGTAGTCGAAGGAGGCGTACCCGCGGGAGATGGACTTCAGCTTGTCGTAGAAGTCCAGGACCACCTCGTTCAAGGGGAAGTCGTAAGTGAGGACGACGCGGTTGCTCGAGACGTACTCGAGCGACTTCTGTTCGCCCCGCCGGTCCTCGCACAACTTCAAGAGCCCGCCGAGCGAGTCGTCGCGCGTGATGATCGTCGCCGTGATGTAGGGCTCCTCGACCCGCTCGATGTGGTTGGGCTGCGGCAGGTGGTTGGGGTTGACGATCTCGAGGACCTCGCCGGAAGTGGTCGTGACCTTGTAGTTGACGCCGGGCGCCGTCGTGATCAGGGAAAGGTCGAATTCCCGCTCCAGCCGCTCCTGCACGATCTCCATGTGGAGAAGGCCGAGAAACCCGCAGCGGAAGCCGAAACCCAGGGCCGTCGAGTTCTCCGGGATGAACGTGAAGGACGCGTCGTTCAACCGCAGCTTCTCCATGGCATCGCGCAGGTTGGCGTAGTCATCGGCGTCGGTCGGGAAGAGGCCGGCGAAGACCATCGGCTTGACCTCGGTGAAGCCCGGCAGCGGCTCGGCCGCCGGGCGGCCGAGCTCCGTGATCGTGTCGCCGATGCGCGTCGAGTGAAGGTCCTTGATATTCGCCCAGAGAAAACCGACCTCTCCGACCGAGAGCGCGGCGACCGCCTCCCGCTGCGGCCGGAAGATCCCGACCTCCTCGACCTCGGCCTCGAGACCCGTGGCCATCGCCCGGATCTTCATCCGCGCCGAGAGTCTGCCGTCGACGATGCGGGCGAGCGAGGTGACGCCGCGATAGGGGTCGTACCAGGAATCGAAGAGGAGCGCCTTCAACGGCGCCCGAGGGTCGCCCGAGGGGGGCGGGACGTCCGCCACGATCCGCTCGAGCAGCTCGTCGATGCCGATCCCCTGCTTGGCGGAGGTCAGGACGGCGTTGCCGGCCGGGATGCCGACAACCTGCTCGATCTGCTCGCGCGCGCGTTCGGGCTCGGCCGACGGCAGGTCGATCTTGTTGATGACTGGCACGATCGCGAGGTTGTTGTGAATGGCGAGATAGGCGTTGGCGAGCGTCTGGGCCTCGACTCCCTGCGTCGCGTCCACGACCAGCACGGCGCCCTCGCAGGCCGCGAGCGAACGGGACACCTCGTAGGAAAAGTCCACGTGGCCGGGGGTGTCGATCAGATTCAAGGTGTAGTCGTTCCCGTTCTTCGCGCGGTACTTGAGAGTAACCGCCCGCGCCTTGATCGTGATGCCCCGCTCCTGCTCGAGCTCCATGTCGTCGAGCATCTGTTCGTGCATCTCGCGGGCGGTGACGGCGCCGCACCGCTCGAGGATGCGGTCCGAGAGCGTCGTCTTCCCGTGGTCAATGTGAGCGACGATCGAAAAGTTGCGGATGAACTGCGGGTCGGGCATGGGTGAACGAAGGATGATACAGGTGTCAGGGGAAATGCAGGTGTCAGGGGCCAGGTGTCAGGTCCCAGGGTTGAGCGGTGCCCGCCTCCGTCCCTGACACCTGATACCCGACACCTGAAACCTGCATTTCGTCTTGCACCTTGAACCTGACACCTTTTCTACGTCCCCAGCGGCCAGCGCGACCGCGCGAGGACCGAGTCGAGCGGCGGAGCGCCATACCGGCGATACCGCAGCAGCCCGGCCCACGCGATCATCGCCGCGTTGTCGGTTGTCAAGGACTTCTCGGGAAGGAGCACGGGGACGCCGTTCTCTTCTCCCCAGCGGGAGAACGTGGCCCGCAGCTGGGAGTTGGCCGCCACGCCGCCGGACAGCGCCAGTCGGCGGATTCCCTCCCGCTGGTGCACGGTCTCGACGCGCTGGAGGAGGGCCGTGACGATCGCGCACTGGAAGGAAGCGAACAGGTCGGCCAGATCGGCCGGCAGGTTGTCCGCGTCAAGCGGCGATCCGTCCACGCCGCGCCTCTCGAACTCACGCAGCATCGCGGTCTTCAAGCCGGAAAAGGAAAAATCCTCCGAGCCGCCCGCCACCCGCCCGACGGGCAGGGCGTAGCGGCTGGCGTTTCCGCGCGCGGCGATCCTGTCCACGACAGGTCCCCCCGGATAGGGGAGGCCCGCCCGCCGGGCGACCTTGTCGAAGGCTTCGCCCGGCGCGTCGTCCCGTGTGCGGGCGATGGGAACGATGCGTTCCTCCTCCACGCGAACGAATTCCGCGTGGCCTCCGGAGACGACGAGCCCGTGGAATGGGGTCTCGACCGGCCGGGCCGGCTCCCCCCCCGCGCGCAGGTGCGCCGAGAAGAGATGGCCCTCCAGGTGATTGACGCCGACCAGCGGCAGGCTCCGCGCGAACGCGAGAGCCTTGCCCGCGGAGAGCCCGACGAGCAACGCCCCGATCAGCCCCGGTCCGGCGGTCGGTGCGATGAGACCGATATCGGAAAAGTTGACCCGCGCCTGCCGGAGCGCTTCTTCGAAGACGGAAGGCAGGTTTTCCAGGTGGGACCTCGCCGCGACCTCCGGAACGACGCCACCGTAGGCCGCATGCGCCTGCATCTGCGTCGCGATGACGTTGGCCAGGATCCGGCCCTCTCCGTCCACGACGGCGACCGAAGTCTCATCGCACGACGTCTCGATGCCGAGGACGTTCATGGAGACCGCAAACTGCCTTTCGAAGCGGAGGACACGGCCGCCGCGAGGCTTTCGAGATAGGGCGGCCGGCAAATTCCGCGATCCGTCACGATGGCCGTGATGTATCGGGCCGGCGTGACGTCGAACGCGGTGTAGCGGGCGGAGACGCCGGCCGGTCCTATGGCATGGCCGGCAAAGTTCAGGACTTCGCCGGAGCTTCGCTCCTCGATCGGGATGCGAGAACCGTCGGGGCAGGCGAGGTCGATGGTCGTCAGGGGAGCGGCGACGTAGAAGGGAACGCCGTTCTCCTTCGCCAGGACCGCAAGGGAGTAGGTTCCGACCTTGTTGGCGGTGTCGCCGTTGGCGGCGATGCGGTCGGCGCCGACGAGGACGGCGCGAACCTCGCCGCGGGAGAGAAAGTGGCCGCCCATGCTGTCGGTGATGACCTCCACCGGGATCCCGTCGCGCGACAGTTCCCAGGCGGTCAGGCGCGCCCCCTGGAGAAACGGCCGGGTCTCGCACGCCAGGACGCGGACCGCCTTGCCCGCTTCGACGGCGCCGCGCACGACGCCGAGAGCCGTTCCGTAGCCGGCCGTCGCGAGCGCGCCGGCGTTGCAGTGGGTCATGACGAGACTGTCCGCCTCGAGCAGCTCCGCGCCGTGGGCGCCGATCGACCGGCAGGCCTCGATGTCCTCGGCGGCGATCGCATCCGCCTCGGCAATGAGAGCGGTCTCGATCCGATCGGGAGAGAGCCCCGAGACCTGCTCGAAACGACGGGCCATGCGATCCAGCGCCGCGAAAAGGTTGACGGCGGTCGGCCGCGTCGCCCCGAGAAGGCGCCGCGCCGTCTGGAACCGCTCGGCCGGCGGGGTGGTCGCTCCGCTCCTCATCGAAAACGCCGCGCCGTATGCCGCGGCGACTCCGATGGCCGGAGCCCCGCGCACCGCCAGGTCGCGGATGGCGAGCGCGACCTCGGCCGGATGGTTCAGCGTCAGCCAGACTTCCCTGGCCGGAAGGAGTCTCTGGTCAAGGAGGGCAAGAGACTGCCCTTCGCGGTAGAGCGGCCGGAAAACGTCGCTCACGGGGCCGCCTCCATCCTCCGGTTGCAGTTCCACTGTCGGAGCCGGGATCGTGTCGTGGCGACTTTGGACATTGGACCTGGGACCTTGGACAATCAATAGACTCGCGTCAGCGGGATTCCTGGACGACGAGGCCGACTCCGCCGCCTCGCGGGTCGGCCACCGCGGTCAGGGTCCCGTCCGCGCGCCGCGCGATGGCGTGGACGCGCCCGATTGGATTGTCCCTGGGCTCGCGTTCGACGACCGCGTGTCCGAGCTTCTCCAGGGCGGCGATCCACGCGGGATCGAAACGGGCCCTCTCGAGCTGGATCTTGTCGGGATAGTCCTGCTGGTGGAAGCGGGGCGCGGCGATCGCGTCGGCAAGCGTCTCGCCGCGCAGAATGAACCCGAGGAGCACCTGGAAGTTCGTCGTCGGAATCGTGGAGCCGCCCGGCGTTCCCCAGACGAACATGTTGCGCCCGCCGGCCACCGCGATCGAAGGGCACATCGCGGAGAGCATGCGCTTGCCCGGAGCGACCTCGTTCACCTCTCCCTGGATGAGACCGTAGAGATTGGGGTGTCCCGGCCGGGTGGCGAAGTCATCCATCTCGTTGTTCCAGAGGAAACCGAGCCCCGGCGCGATCCGGCCGTTGCCGAAGGAGTCGTTCAACGTGGTCGTCACCGAGACCGCTCCTCCCGCGCCGTCCATCACGGAGAAATGCGTCGTCGAGGGCTTCTCCTTTTCCGGCCCTCGAAGCGAGCCGCTCGGCGTCGAGCGCTGCGGATCGATCGACGCGGCCAGCCAGCGGAGCCTTGCCGGGTCGGTCAGGAGGTCCTGCCGGACGTGGGGAAAGCCCGGATCGCCCAGATACCGGTTGCGGTCGCGGAAGGCGCGCTTCTCGATCTCGGCCAGCAGGTGCGCCGAGGCGGCGTCTCGGGTCTTGAATTTCTCTAGGCCCACGAAGCCCGCGATCATTGCCATCTCGGCCAGAACGGGGCCCGAGGAGGGTGTGGGAGTCGTGAAGACCTCTACGTCGCGGAACTTGAAACGGACGGGATTGCGGATCTTGGCCTCGTACCGGGCGAGGTCGCCCCGGGAGATGAGGCCGCCGTCCCGCTCCTGTCCGGCTTCGATCTGGCGTGCCACGCGCCCCCGGTAGAAGCCATCTCCGCCCCGATCGCGAATGGCCTCGAGAGTGCGCGCGAGGTCCGGCTGCTTGAGGACCGATCCCACGGGCGGAGCCGCGCCGTTGGGCAGGAAGATGCGCGCCGTCTCGGGATCCTTTGCGAGACGACCGCGGTTCTCCGGGATCGAGATCGAGCGGAAGAGGGCCTCCGTGACCGCGAAGCCGTCGCGGGCGAGCCGCACGGCGGGGTTGACGAGGGTCTTCCAGGGGAGGTACCCGGACCGGCGGTGCGCCAGCGACAGGCCGGCCACGGAGCCCGGGACTCCCGAGGCCAGGGGACCCTCGGTCGAAGAGGGCACGAGACCGTTGGCGTCGGGCCGCGTGTAGAGGTCGCGGCGGGCGGCCCGCGGGGAGACTTCGCGGAAATCCACGACGAGGACCCGCCCGCGGGAATCCCGCGAGATCCAGAAGCCGCCTCCGCCGATGTTGCCCGCTTCCGGCCAGGTCACCGCGAGCGCGAAGGCGATCGCGACCGCCGCGTCGGTGGAATTGCCCCCCTTCTTCAGGATTTCGATGCCGACTCGCGCGGCCGTCTCTTCAGCCGCCGCGACCGCTCCTCCCCGTCCGGTCCCGACCTGGTGCTCCGCGCCGAAGACGCTCCCGGCGACGAGTAACAGGAGAACAGATCCCGCCAGAGCCCGTCTCATCCGGCCAATTCTATGTTCAGGCCCCCGTTGTCCTCCTGAGGAGCCCCTCCGTTTTTCATGTCATTCCGAGCGCAGCGAGGAATCTGCCCTCGTCAGCGGAACCGACGCGGCATCAGCGGTCGGGACAGGCTCCGCGACAAAGGATCTGCTCCGGTCGGGTCAGAGCGGGTCGCTCCCTCGTTGTGCTCGGAATGACGGTGGAGCCGTGCTCGGGATGACAAATGGAGAGTTAAGATTCCCCCGCGGCATGAAATCCATCCGAGATCTCGAACTGCGAGGCAAGCGGCTCTTCCTTCGAGTGGACTTCAACGTCCCGCTCGCCGCCGGCCGCGTCACGGACCGAACGAGGATCGAGGAGACGATTCCCACGGTCCGGCTCGCGGCGGACGCGGGGGCGCGGGTGATCTGCGCGTCCCACCTGGGGAAACCGAAAGGGAAGATGAAGCCCGAGCTGTCACTGGCGCCCGTGGCGGTCGCGTTCGCGGAAGCGCTCGGACGTCCGGTCCGGTTCGTCGAGGAGTGCGTCGGACGGGAAGCGCAGGCGGCGGCGGAGAGCCTGGAGCCGGGAGAGGTCCTGCTGCTCGAGAACCTGCGCTTCCACGCGGGCGAAGAAACCAACGATCCTGAATTCGCGAAGGGCCTGGCCGCTCTCGCGCAGGTCTACGTGGACGACGCCTTCGGCGCCGCGCACCGCGCCCACGCCTCGGTCGTCGGCGTGCCGGGACTTCTCCCGGAGAAAGGCGCGGGACTCCTGCTCGAGAAGGAAGTCCGCGAGCTGTCGCGGCTGCTCGATCCGCAGCGGCCGTTCGCGGTGGTCCTGGGGGGCGCGAAGATTTCCGGCAAGATCGACGCGTTGCGCGCCCTGGCGCGGCGGGCCGATGTCCTGCTCCTGGGCGGCGGGATGGCGAACCATTTCGTGCGCGCCATCGGCCTGCCCGTCGGCCGGTCGCTCCTGGAAGAAGACAAGGTCGCCGTCGCGCGGGAGGTCCTCGACCTGTGCAAGAAGGAGGGGAAGACAATCGCGCTCCCCTCCGACTTCGTGGTTGCCGCGTCGGTGGACGACGCGAAGGGCGCCCGCACCGTCGGCATCTCGAAGATTCCGGAAGACGCGATGGCCCTCGACGTCGGGCAGAAGACTCTCGAGCAGTTCGGGCGCCTGCTCGAGCCGGCCCGGACGATCTTCTGGAACGGCCCGATGGGAGTCTTCGAGCATCCCCCGTTCGACCACGGGACGAAGGCGCTCGCGATGCTCCTCGCCGAGTCCGACGCCGTGACGGTCGTGGGTGGCGGAGAGAGCGTCGCCGCGGTCAACGAGGCCGGACTCGCCGATAAATTCACGCACGTCTCGACAGGCGGCGGCGCTTCCCTGGAGTTCCTCACCGAGGGAACCCTTCCGGGAATCAAGGCTCTGGAAGGCTAGGTGTCAGGGAACAGGTTTCAGGGAAAATGCAGGTATCAGGTGTCGGGTGCCAGGTTTCAGGTGAGCTGGTTCCCGACCCTGACACCTGATACCTGATACCTGGCACCTGCATTTCACCTGAAACCTATAACCTGACACCTGACACCCATGAATCTCTTCGTCGCGAACTGGAAGATGAACAAGACCCGCGGGGAAGCGGCCGCGTTCTCCCGCGAGCTCGGCGAGATCCTCGGCAAGCGCGATGCGGGTGTCGAGATCGTCGTCGCGCCGCCGTTCACGGCGTTCGACGCCGCCAGTGACCCGAGCGGGCGGTGGTCGCTGGCGGGACAGAACGTCGCCGCCGAGACGCAGGGAGCGTACACGGGAGAGGTCTCGGCGCGCATGCTCGCCGATGCCGGCTGCCGGTACGCCATAGTCGGCCACTCGGAGCGGCGGCGCCTCTTCGGTGAGGAGAGCGGCGTTCTCGCGCGCAAGCTCGCGCGGGTCCGCGAGGCGGGTCTGACGCCGATCTATTGTCTGGGCGAGACGGAGGCGGAGCGCGAGGAGGGCCTGACCGCGTCGGTCCTCGTCGCGCAGGTCGGAACACTGGAGCAGGACCCGAGCGAAGCGCCGCTCGTGGTGGCCTACGAGCCGGTGTGGGCGATCGGAACAGGCAAGGCGGCCACGACGGAGGATGCCGGGTCGGCCCGCGTCCATCTCGCCGAGCTTCTGTCGGAGCGACGGGCCGTGCGAATCCTGTACGGCGGATCCGTCACCGCCGAGAACGCCCGGGAGCTTCTGAACGCCTGCCGTGTGGACGGGTTCCTCATCGGCGGAGCGAGCCTGAAGGCTTCGACCTTTGCCGAGATAGCGGGGATCAGAAGAGATTTCTGATTGGTGATCGGTGATTTGTGATTGAGGCAACGGGAGTCAGGAGATCGGTCTTCTACGCCTGATCACAAATCACAAATCCCCGATCGTTCTGCCCCCTCCGGTTTCTTGACGAACCGCTCGCTTCTGGTAAACTCTTTCGCCTTTTCTAAGGGGGCCTGGTGCAAATCGCTTACGCAGCTCTGATCGTGCTTTATGTCTTCATCTGCTTCTTCCTCATCCTGGTCGTCCTGGTCCAGCAGGGGAAGGGCGCGGACATCGCCGGAGCCTTCGGCGGCGGAGGCACGCAGACCGCTTTCGGTGCGCGGGGCGCGACGACGCTGCTTCACAAGCTGACGACGGGGGCCTTCATCGGCTTCATCGTGCTGTCGTTACTCTTGACCCTCTTTCAGGCCCGTCAAAGGCCCTCGGTGGTCAAGGGCGTGCCGCAGAAGACCAACGCTCAGGGAGTCCTCCCCAAGCCCGCCGCGGGACAGCAGCCTCCCGGCCAGCCAGCGGCTCCGCTCGCTCAGGCTCCCGCGCCCGCCGCGCCGCAGCCCGCTCCCGCGGCGCCCGCGCAGAAGAAGTAACGCCCGTGCCGTCGTGGTGGAATTGGTAGACACGTACGTTTGAGGGGCGTATGGGGCAACCCATGCCGGTTCGAGTCCGGCCGACGGCACCACTAAAAAAAGTCGAGGGTCGAGAGTCGAGAGTTTGATTCCTACCTGTCCCGGATCCTTCCTGTAAACCGCCTCGTGGACGATTCCGTCCAATTGCTCACAGGAGGTCCCATGGTTCGTCGAATGTGCGCC
Source organism: Thermoanaerobaculia bacterium (assembly GCA_035469365.1). GTDB lineage: Bacteria > Acidobacteriota > Thermoanaerobaculia > UBA5066 > Gp7-AA6 > JAWOLE01. Next base: position 122 of record DATIRW010000218.1, on the reverse strand, counting down.
ATCGTATTCGGGATCGCTCTTTTCCTGGTGACGCCAGCCGCGCGCGGGGCCTACTCGCCTTCGACGACGAGCGGCTGGTTCCTGGTGGCGGGCCGTGTCCCGGGTTTCGGTGGCGCCCAGTT
>DATIRW010000217.1:0-5181 GCA_035469365.1 Thermoanaerobaculia bacterium | reverse complement strand
CGCCCGGTTCGGAATCCCTGCCTCCGGCCCGGCGCCCCGCACTACGGCGCCGGCGGAATCCTTCGAGGAATTCCCGGTCGAGCCCCACCCGGCTCCCGCCGGCGAGTTCCTCGAGGACTTCGGGTCCGAATCGCTCGCTTTCGAGCCGAAAACGATCGCGGGCCCGCCCCCGCCCTCGACGGCCCGCCCGCCGGAGCCTCGTTCCGCTCTCCGGGCCTCCGAATCGGAATCCTTCTCCTCCAAGGGGCTGGACTCGCACCTTCAGGAAGAGATGCGAAAGGCGGGCGGGGTTCCATCGCCACCGTCCGCGCCCGCTCCTTCCCTGGACGAGCAGAGCCTTTTCGCCGACGAGCAAAACTTCTTCAACCTGGCCGACGAGTTGGAGAAGGATCTCGCGGAGCAGGCGCCCGCCGCGAACGCTCCGGCAATGGCCGGGCCGGAAGGCGAAGCGTCCCTCGAGGAGATTTTTCGCGAGTTCAAGAAGGGAGTGGAGCAGCAGCTCTCCGCCGAGGACTACGAGACCCATTCGAATCTCGGCATCGCATACAAGGAGATGGGCCTGATCGATGAAGCGATCGGAGAGTTCCAGCTCGCCAGCAAGGACCCGCGACGGGCCGTGGAGTGTTGCAGCATGCTGGGTCTCTGCTTCCTCGAGAAGGGAATGCCCCAGCTCGCCATCAAGTGGTACCACAAGGGGCTCGAGACTCGGGACATCAAGGAGAGGGAAACCATGGGGCTCCTCTACGACCTCGCGGGCGTCTATCAGTCGACCGGCGACATGGACAATGCCTACAAGACGTTTCTCGAGGTCTACGGGCTCGACGCCGGTTTCCGCGACGTTGCGGGGAGAATGCGGGAGCTGGAAGCCGTCAAGAGGAATTGACGATCGGGTAATCGGGTGATCTGCGATTGACCGGAGTCCCGATCACCCGATTGCCTGTTTTCATGACTGAACCGATCCTGGCCGTGCGCGACTTGACGGTGGAACTCCCCATCGGGGGAGAGTGGCGGCCGGCGGTCAATCGCGTGAGCTTCGATCTGCACGAAGGGGAGTCGCTCGCCGTCGTCGGCGAGACGGGATGCGGGAAGACTCTGCTCGGCCGGGCGCTCATCAACCTCGCGCCGGAGGAGGCTCGCGTTTCCGGAACGCTCGTGTACCGGGGACGGGATCTGCTCCGCTTGACGGAAGCCGAATGGGGAAGGGTCCGTGGCGGCGATATCGCGTTCGTGTTCCAGGAGCCGGCGGCCGCCCTGGATCCCGTGCAGCCCATCGGGGCCCAGATCCTCGAAGCGGTCCGGCTGCACCGCGCGAGCGGCTCGCGGGAAGCATGGGAGATCGCCCGGGGTCTCCTGGCCGAAGTGTCCTTCCCCGATCCGGAGCGCGGGCTCGGCGAATACCCCCACCGGCTGTCCGGCGGCCTGAAACAGCGCGCCCTGCTGGCGATGGCGCTGGCGGGGAATCCCGCGATCCTCGTCGCCGATGAGCCGACGACCGCCCTCGATGCCACGGTCTCCGCGGAAGTCCTCGAGCTGCTCGACCGGCTGAGGCGCGACCGCGGGCTATCGCTCCTGCTGATCACGCACGACCTCGGCTCCGTCGCTCGGCACAGTGACCGCACGCTCGTCCTCTACGCAGGGCGCGTAGCCGAGGAGGCTGCCACGGCGGATCTCTTCCGGTCGCCCCGACACCCTTACACGCGGGGCCTGCTCGACTGCGTCGCACGGATCGGGACTACGGGTTCTCCGGAGGCACGGCGCTTCCGGGCGATTCCAGGAGCGGTCCCGGACCTGGCTTTTCGCCCGGCTGGCCGCTGTTCCTTCGTGCCGCGCTGCCCGGATCGTTTCGCCCCGTGCGAGCTCTCCGAGCCCGAGCTCTACGCCGCCGGCAGCGGGGAGGCCCGCTGCTTCCTGTACGGGCCAAGGGAAGCGCCGTGAGCTCGCCGGATACTCTGCTTCGCGTCGAAGAGGTCACCAAGACGTACCCGGTCCGGCGCGGGGTCTTCGGGACCTCGACTCGACGCCTGACCGCGGTGAACCGGGTGAGTCTCGCCGTCCGCCGGGGCGAGACGCTGGGCCTCGTCGGAGAGTCCGGAAGCGGCAAGACGACCTGTGGCCGCCTGATCGCGCGGCTGGAAGAGGCGGACTCGGGGCGCATCTGGTTCGAGGAGGAAGACTGGCTGGCGCTCTCGGGCAAGGGGCTCCGCCGCCGCCGCCGCGACCTCCAGGTCGTCTTTCAGGATCCCCAGACCTCCCTCAATCCCAGAATGACCTGCGCGGACCAGATCGCCGAGCCGCTGCGAGTGCAGGGACTCGCGACGCGGCGCGCGATGCCCGGGCGCGTCGAGGAGCTCCTGGCGGAGGTCGGCCTTTCCTCCGAGGCCGGTTCCCGCTTTCCGTCGGAGTTCTCCGGAGGGCAGCGGCAGCGGATCGCCATCGCGCGGGCCCTTGCCACCCGTCCGAAATTCCTCGTCTGCGACGAGCCGGTCTCTTCGCTGGACGTCTCGGTGGCGGCACAGGTGATGAACCTGCTCGTCGACCTGCGCGAAAAAAAGGGCCTCTCCTATCTCTTCATTTCGCACGATCTCGCCGCCGTCGAACGGATCTCCCACCGCATCGCCGTGATGTATCTGGGGCGGATCGTCGAGGAGGGTCCGGCGCAGCGGGTGACGTCGCTCCCTCTTCATCCGTACACGGCGGCGCTTCTTTCCGCGGTGCCGGAGCCGGATCCTTTCTCGGGGCGCGCCCGAGTCGTTCTGCCGGGCGAGCCTCCTTCGCCGGCGGATCCTCCGTCCGGCTGTGCCTTTCATCCCCGCTGTCCGATCGCGCGCCCCCGATGCCGGGAGGAGATGCCACCGCTCTTTCCCCTCGCTTCGGGCCGGGCGGCCGCCTGTTTCTTCCCGGGTGAGCTCCAGGTCCGGGCAGCCGGGGCTGGTTTATGATGCGGCCGGTTCCTCGAAGAAGAGCTCCGGGCAGGCCAGCCGGGAGAAACATTTGTCCCCGCGGTTGCGTAAGAAGCTTGACGAAGGAGTAACCGAATGAAGAGGTTCCCGAATCGGTGGACCGCTCTGCCCGCCGCGGCGGCGATTGCCTTCGCCGCGCTTTCCACGGCTGCCGCGGGGCAGGAAAGGCCGGTGGTTTCGGCCCGGACCGGTCACCGGCGCGTCCAGGAGCTGCCTCCGCCCGTCCAGGGAAGCATCCCCCTCTCCCTCAACCAGGCGATCGGTCTCGCGCTCGCCAACGATCAGGATCTGAACGTCACGGTCAACGCCGCCGAGTCCACGCGGTACTCGCTCTTTTCGACCGAGGGCATTTACGACCCGCTCGTCACGGCCTTGCTCTCACGCTCGCACATAGAGCAGCCGGCAACGTCCGCGCTCTCCGGGGCTCTTGTGAACACGACCGATTCCTCGGATGCCCGCGCGCAGATCAGCCAGCTCGCCCCGACGGGAGGCGTCTTCGCCCTCGGCTTTACGGCAAACAGGACGACGAACAACTCCTCGTTCAACTTCGTCAATCCCTCCTACTCGAGCAGCCTGATGCTCTCGATGAACCAGCCCCTCCTGCGCAACTTCGGCCCCAAGACGACGACGTGGTTGATCCGCATCGCGCGCAACACGCGGGACTCCTCGTATCAGGATTTCGTCCGCAGCGTGCAGGCGACCGTCAACTCGGCCGAGCAGGCATACTGGGATCTCGTGTATGCCCTCCAGAACCTCGAGGTGAAGAAGGAGTCCCTGCGGATCGCCCAGGACCTGAACCGGATCACCCGGATCAAGATCGACGTTGGCTCCCTCGCGCCGATCGAGATCACGCAGACCGAGGTTGGGATCGCCACGGCCGAGCAGGAGATCATCACCGCCGAGGGCCTGATCGGAACCGCGCAGGATCAACTGACGCGTCTCCTGAACGTGGATCCGGTCCGGTGGTCGGTCACTCCGATCAATCCGACCGATCAGGTGCGGGGAGAAGACGTCAAGATCGACGTCGAGGAGGGGGCGAAGACAGCCCTGGCGCACCGCCCCGAGGTTCTGTCGCTCGCCTACTTCGTGGACTCGGACCAGATCCGGTATGACTACTACAAGAACCAGGTTCTGCCGGGGTTGAACCTGACCGCGAGCTACGGGAACCCGGGCATCGGGGGGACGACGCACGATCCCGATACCGGCGCGATCATCTCCACGGGAGACTTCTCGGACGCCTGGCAGCAGGTCATCGACCGCAAGTTCAAGAACTGGTCGGTCGGCTTGAATTTCTCCTATCCGATCCTGAACCGCGCGGCCAAGGGCGCCTACGGCGCCGCCAAGTATGTCTGGGAGTCCGACAAGGCGCGCCTGACCACGACCCAACAGGACATCGTCGTGCAGGTGCGGGCGGCCGCCCGGGCGATCGATACGGCCAGCCGCTCCATCGTCCAGGCCGTGAAGGGAAGCGAGCTCGCCGAGAAGAATCTCGACGCGGCCAAGAAGAAATATGACAACGGGATGTCGACGTCCTTCGAAGTGACGCAGATCCAGCGGGATCTCTCCGCGGCGCGGACGACCGAGCTCCAGGCCCTGGTGATCTACCGCAAGGCCGTGGCCGCTTATCACTTCGCGACCGCCGACAACCTCGATTGGAAGGGAGTTCAGGTCGAAGGGCTGCCCGAGACGAACCCGCCTTCCGCCGCCATGACGGCGGAACGGCGTTGATGGGCGCGAGCGAGATCCCGATCCCGCCGTCCTCCGAAGCGCGATCCTCCGACTCGGGCCTGGCGCGTCTTCCGGGCGTTTTCTTCTCGCCGGTCGCGACCTTCGAATCGATCGCGCGGCGGCCGACGTGGATCGCGCCCCTCCTCCTCTGGACCGCGTTGTCGATCGGGGTCACGGCGGTTCTGCTGCCGAAGATCGACTACGAGCAGTTGACCCGGCAGGCCATCCAGAAGCGGGGCCAGACCGTCCCGGAGGACAGGATCGCTTCGATTGTCGAACAGCAGAAAAAGTTCGGCGGCCTCTTCGGGTGGGTGTTCGGTACCGCCTCTCCTGTGGTCGTCAGCCTTCTCACTGCCGTCGTGATCTGGGGAGCCTTCAAGGCATTCGGATGGGAGACCCGGTTTCCACAGGCCTTCGGCGTGACGACGCACGCGTTCCTCCCGGGAAGCTTGAAGGCGGCGCTCCTCCTGTTCCTGATCACCCGGCAGGAGAC
>DATIRW010000216.1:0-4461 GCA_035469365.1 Thermoanaerobaculia bacterium | reverse complement strand
TGCCATCCTGAAACCGCGCCGCGACTTCGCGGACGAGCTCCGCTAGGTCGAACTCCTCCCGGTTCAGGACGAGCTTGCCGGCGGCAATCTGGGAGACGTCGAGCACCTGATTGGTCAGCCGGCTCAGACGATCGACCGCTCCCGACAGCTGCTCGAGCCCGCCCGCCAGGCCGTCTGTTCCGCCGGCTGACCGCGCCTTTCGGAGCAAACCGCCGGTCAAGAGCGAGACTGCGTTGACGGGGTGCGCAGCTCGTGGCCGGCCACCGACAGAAAGTCGTCGCGGGCACGGATAGATTCCTGCGCCTCGGCGTAGAGCCGCCCGCGCTCTTCGAGGGCCTCCCGCGTCTGCTCCGTCTGTCGGGCAAGTGAAACCGCGAAAAACGCGATCACGACGAGCGCCAGTACCTCCAGGGGAATCATCAGGCCGGGCGGCCTCTCCACGAGCGCATCCATCGTGTACAGAATGACGCTGAAGGCGCTGACCATCGCCACGACGTCGGCGCGCAGGCGCTGCGCCGCGATCACGACGGGGACAACGTAGAGCGACGCGACGATGAACCGATCGGGAACGACGTACAGGTTGATAAGGAAGGCCGCCAGGATCAGACCGCCGACCAGAAAGACGGCTGCGACCGGACAGGAGGTCGCCCGGGCCGGAACGGCCGGGCCTTGAAGCGCCCTCGTCCACCAAGAGGCCATTCGGGTCTCCCCTTCCCGGGATCCGCGTACGCGCGAGGGTGACGCCGTCATTGGAGTGCCGACAGTCTGCCTCCCAGAAACGGTTGGAGCGCCCCGGACATTTCAAACGAAACGCCGGAATGTGCTCGGAGAGCAGATCCTGCGTGCCAGGCCCCGGTCGCGGCGCGAGGAGTCTCCGAGCGAAGGCGAGGAGGAGCCTCGCGCCGCGGGAGCGGAGCGCTTGCACGGGATCAGGCGAGCGGTCGAGGCCGCATCCGGCCGAGCCGCTCGCCGGTGCGCCCAACGGGCGCGGATCCCGCGCAGGCGCGAAGCGACGGTTTATCCGCCCCCGACGAGCTCCACGATCTCCAGGACATCCCCCTCGGCCAGGGACTGCGAGCCGTACGCCGACTTCGGAACGATCTCGCGGTTGCGCTCGACGGCGCAGCGCGGGACCGAGACCTTCAGCCGCTCGAGCAGTTGCGAGACGGAGGCGCCCACCGGCATCGCGAGCTCTTCGCCGTTGACGCGCACGCGGATCTCTCCGCTCAAGTCTCGCTCCGGACGGGGAACTTGAACTCGGTCGAGCCGATCGGGGACGCGACGCGAATGACCGCGGCCGCGGAGCCCTGCGCGAGCGGCGGCACGGGAAAGGACACCGGGCACGCGCCGTCGGCGCCGGTCCTGCCCTGGAAGACGAGCGAACCCCTGCCTGCCGTGGAGAGAATGCGGATCTGGATCGAGGCGCCGGCGATAGGTTGCCGCGACTGCGAGGACCGGGCCCGGATCCGCATCGCAGCCTCGCGTCCGGAAACGAAGTCGGGAACGGGTGTGAAGGAGCAATCGATCTGCTCCTGGTTCAACTGCGTTGCCAGGTACTCCAGGATGAGCTGGTCGAGCGTCCGGTCTCCCGCCGTCAACTGCTCCCCGGAACCGAGGGCCGCGCCCTCGTTCTCTCCGCGGGCCGCCATCATCCCTTCCGGGACGCGCACCGATCCGTCGGGGGCGTCGAACCGGCCCCTCTGGATCGCCGCGATCATCGTCCGGTGCTGCTGCTCGACGATCTCCTGGACGGCGCGATCATCTCGGCCGTTGCGCACCGCCTCCGCGTAGGACGTCCTCTTCGTCGCGAGGATCTCGCCGCCCACGTAGACCAGCGACTCGATCTCGGGAGCCGTCTCCCCCTTGTCCTCCGTCTGGATGTGAAACACCCGGTTGTTGTGCGGGACGTCGGTGTTGTACCCGGTAATCACGGCGCGAGATTGTAACTTGCAGTGCCACTCCGGCTCGCGCTGCCGCCTTGAGAATGAGTTCGGGCCTCACGTCAGCTCGAATCGGGCCGTAAAGTGCCGGAGGACCGGTGCCTGGTGGACGATGCGGACGCCGCGAAGCTTCTCGGGATTCCGGTGCAGCTCGATGACGACATGGGAGACATACTCGAGGTGCGTGTTCGTGTAGACGCGGCGCGGCACGGCCAGGCGCACGAGGTCGAGGTCGGGAAGCGTCTCGTGGCCCGGGCGTCGCGGGTCCGGACGGCCGAACATGACGCCGCCGATCTCGACGGCGCGGATCCCCCCCTCGAGATAGAGCGCGATCGTGAGCGATTCCGCGGGATAGAGCTCGGGCGGCAGGTGCGGCGCGAAGGCGCGCCCGTCGATGTACACGGCGTGCCCCCCGATCGGCTCGACGACCGGCACGCCCGCGGCGGCGAGGGTCTCCCCGAAGGCCGTCACCTGGCCGACGCGGAAGGCGAGATAGTCCTCCTCGAGCACCTCGCGCAACCCGATCGCCACCGCCTCGAGGTCACGTCCCGCCAGTCCTCCGTACGTCGGGAAACCCTCGATCAGGATGAGCTTGTTCTTGAGCCGCTCGACCCACGTTTCGTTGCGCAACGCCAGGAAGCCGCCGATGTTGGCGAGACCGTCCTTCTTCGCGCTCATCGTGCAGCCCTCGGAGAGATCGAAGATCTCCCGCACGATCTCCGGAATCGAGCGTCCCTTCTGCCCCGGCTCCCGCTCCTTGATGAACCAGGCGTTCTCCGCGAAGCGGCAGGCGTCGATCAGCAGGGGAACTCCGTGCCGCTTGCACAGGTCGTGCGTGGCGCGCACGTTCTCGAGCGACACGGGCTGGCCGCCGCCGGAGTTGTTGGTCAGCGTCAACATCACGAGCGGGACCCGACCGGAGTTGTTCGCGAGGCAGTTCTCGAGCCTGCCGAGATCCATGTTCCCCTTGAAGGGGTGGCGCCCGCTCGCCTGCTTCCCCTCGGGGATGACGAAATCCACGGCGACGCCGCCGTTGACCTCGACGTTGGCGCGCGTCGTGTCGAAGTGGGTGTTGTTGGGGACGATGTCCCCGGGCTTCAGGACGGTCGAGAAGAGGAGGTTCTCCGCGACGCGCCCCTGGTGGGTCGGAATGACGTATGGAAAGCCGAAGATCTCGCGGACGGTCCGGTCGAAATGGTAGAAGTTGCGGCCGCCCGCGTACGATTCGTCCCCGCGCATCAGGCCCGCCCACTGCGAGTCGGACATCGCGGCGGTTCCCGAATCGGTCAGCAGGTCGATGTAGATGTCCTCGGAGGCGATGCCGAAGACGTTGTACCCGGCCTCTCGCAGCCGCGCTTCCCGCTCGGCGCGCCCGATGCGCCGGATCGGCTCGACGACCTTGACACGCCAGGGTTCGGGTTGCAGGTCTTTCATTTCTTTTCTGCTTCCTTCTTGCGAAACACGAGACGGGCGCTCTTCGCGCTTCCCTTCGACAGGGAAACGCTCTCGCGGACCCAGACCTTGCGATCCTCCGAGAGCTTCCAGACGCTCCTCTGGAGGGCGGCCTGCGGGTCCTCCGGCGGGCCCGCCTGCACCTGGATCCAGAGTGACTTTCCGTCCTTGGCCCAGTCCGCCGTGACGAGGCCCTTGCCGGCCGGGCCGAGGGTCTTCTCGTAGGCGCGGCCATCAACGATGAGCTCTTCGGCCAGGATCGCGTTCCGCGTCTCACCCGTCGCCTGCACGGGAGAGATCCAGATCCGATTCCCCTTCTGGGTGACGGAGAGCACGGCGCCCTGCATGAGGGAGGAGACGTTGAGGCTCATCTTCGGGTCGAGCTCCCAGACCCCGGAGAAATCGAGCGGGGGCTTCGGGGTCGGCCTCTTCGCATTTCCGGCGCCGGAGAGCGCCACGACAAGAAACACCATCGGGGCTGCCGCCTGGAATGCGCGGAGCGACGGAGAGAGCCCCGGTCGTTCCAGCCCCGGTCGCGGCGCGAGGAGTCTCCCAGAGGGGAGGAGCCTCGCGCTGCGGGAGCGCAGCGCTTGCGCGGAATCAGGCGAGCGGTCGAGGCCGCATCCGGCCGAGCCGCTCGCCGGTGCGCCCGCAGGGCGCAGATCCCGCGAAAGCGCCGAGCGACGGTCATGCACGGAGGCGCTTCTTCTCGGAGGAGAGAGCGCGACGCAGGAATTGGCCTGTGTAGGAGGACCGCACAGCCGCCACGTCTTCCGGGGTGCCTTCGGCCACGATCGAGCCCCCGGCGTCTCCGCCTTCGGGGCCCAGGTCGATGATCCAGTCGGCGGTGCGGATCACGTCCAGGTTGTGCTCGATGACGACGACCGTGTTCCCCTTCTCCGTCAGGGAGCGCAGGACGCCGAGCAGCTTCTTGATGTCGTCGAAATGGAGTCCGGTCGTGGGTTCGTCCAGCAGATAGAGCGTCCGCCCGGTGGAGCGGCGCGCCAGCTCGCGCGCGAGCTTGACCCGCTGCGCCTCGCCGCCCGACAGCGTCGTCGAGGACTGTCCG
>DATIRW010000215.1:0-19868 GCA_035469365.1 Thermoanaerobaculia bacterium | reverse complement strand
GCCGCGATCGGGCGGGTCAGGGCCCCGTTGCCCGGACCGACTTCGACGACCGTGTCCGTGGGGTTCAGCCGCGCCGCGGCGACGATGCGCTCGGCCGTCTCTCCTCGCGCGAGGAAGTGCTGCCCCCAGCGCTTCCTCGCCGGGATCAACCGATTCTCGGGGGCGCCGCGCGGCACGGTTTAAATCGTTCTACCCGACGAACTTCCTCCGGCTCCACGAAAAGCAGGTTATCAGATGGTAAACTGCTCTCGTCAAAGGGAGTTCTCTTTGCTGCCTGTCCATACACTCGACAATCGCCGCCTCGAAAACTTTCTCGAGCGTCACAAGGCGTACTACGCCTACTCCGGCGAGATCGACATCGACGTCTTCCTGAGGGAGATCCTCCAGAAGGCCAACGAATTCGTCCCGTCGGAGGCCGGCTCGATCCTGCTCGACGACCCTCTGACGAAGAACAACGAGGATCGGATGGAGAATGAGCTCGTCTTCATCGCGACCTTCGGGGCGGACGCGGAGACGCGGCTCTCCCGACGGATCAACGCGCGGATCGGCATCGCCGGCCACGTCTATTCCACCGGCGTGACCTACATGACCGAGGACGTGATCGGCGACCCCTATTTCTACCCGACCTTCGACATGGCTGCCGAGTTCAACACGAAGTCGGCGCTCTGCGTTCCCATCCGGATCGAGTCGGCGGTTTGCGGGGTCCTCGAGCTCGTCAACCGGACCGGCTCGCAGTCCTTCCAGGAAAAGGACCGGCGGCTGCTCGAGATCTTCGCCGACTACGCGGCGATCTCGATCCAGAACCTGCTCGATGCGCGGCGCGCGCACGAGGTTGCCAAGCGCGACGGCCTGACCGGCCTCTTCAACGAGCGGTACCTGCACCTGCGTCTGACACAGGAGCTCTCGCGGATCTCGCGCGACGGCGGAGATCTCTCGCTGATTTTCCTCGACCTGGACTATCTGAAATCCGTCAACGACCGCCACGGGCACCTGGCCGGCAGCCAGGTCCTGCGGGAGGTCGGCTACGTGCTGAAGCGGACGGTCACGGACGAGCGGGCCACGCTGACGCGCTACGGCGGGGACGAGTTCGTGCTGATCCTGCCCGGGCACACGCTTCGCGAGGGGATGGAGGTTGCCGAAGCGGTGCGCCATGCCATCCGCACGACGACTTTCGTGCCCCGGCCCTACGGTTTCAACAACCCGGCGCTGAACCTCCAGGGAGTGATCACCGCCTCTCTCGGAGTTTCCTCGATCCGCGCCAGCGCCACGCCGGCGGCCTCCGTCGAGCAGCAGAAAAACGAGCTCCTGCGCGCGGCCGACTCCGCCCTCTACAAGGCCAAGGAGCACGGAAAAGACCGCTGCCTCGCCGCCGGCCTGCAGCCGGTCTCCGACTCCGCGGCGATCGGATGAAACGACTTTAGTTTTTCGACCATGGATTAGGCCGAACGACCCTTGCCCAATCCAAAATCTCGAATCTAAAATCCAGAAATCGATCCTGAACAGCATGAAAGGTTAGGTTGCGGCCCATGTCTTCGATAACCAGCACCCACTTGTCGCCCGAGAACGTCCTGGACGTCCTGTCGCGCCACATCCTCGTGGACGGCTATCACGTCGTCATGGACCTGGAGAGGAGCCGCGGCTCCTATCTCTACGATGCCCGCAGCGGACGACCGATGCTCGACCTGTTCGCGAATTTCGCGACCTGCCCCATTGGCTACAACCATCCGAAGATGCTCGACCCGGAGTTCCGGCAGCAGCTTCTCGAGGCCGCGCTGATCAAGCCGGCCAACAGCGACATCTACACGGCCGCCTACGCGGAGTTCGTCGAGACCTTCACCCGCCTCGCGATTCCCGCCTCCCACGCCGCCCACCTCTTCTTCGTCGAAGGGGGCGCCGCCGGGGTGGAAAACGCGTTGAAGACCGCGTTCGACTGGAAGGTCCGCAAGAACCTCGCTCGGGGCGCGGGCGAGAAGGGGAAGAAGATTCTCCACTTCCGCAACGCCTTCCACGGGCGCACCGGCTACGCCCTCTCCCTGACGAACACGGCCGATCCACGCAAGACCCAGTACTTCCCGGTCTTCGACTGGCCCCGCCTCTCCTGCCCGAGGCTGCGCTTCCCGATCACACCGGAGATCCTGCGCGAGGCCGCGGCCGCCGAAGAGCAGGTCGAGCTCGAGATCCGGAGAGCCTGCGCCGAGTCCGAAGGCGACATCGCGGCGCTCATCCTCGAGCCGATCCAGGGAGAAGGAGGAGACAACCATTTCCGCCCGGAGTTCTTCCGCCGCCTGCGCGGCCTGGCCGACGAGCTCGAATTCCTCCTCATTCTCGACGAAGTGCAGACGGGCGTCGGGCTGACCGGTTCGATGTGGTGCTGGCAGCAGCTGCCCGTCGAGCCGGACCTCTTCGTCTTCGGCAAGAAGACGCAGGTCTGCGGCTTCGCGTCCAACGGGCGCATCGACGACATGGCCGACAATGTGTTCAAGGTCTCTTCGCGCATCAACTCGACGTGGGGCGGAAACCTCGTGGACATGGTCCGCTGCGCGAAGTACCTCGAGATCATCGAGGAGGAGAGACTCGTCGAGAACGCCCGAGCCGTTGGGGACTACATGCTCGCAAGGCTGCGCGAGATGGCCGAGGAGTTCCCTGCAGTCGTCACGAACGTCCGCGGCCGGGGGCTCTTCCTCGCCTTCGACCTCCCCGACAAGGCGATGCGGGACCGGACCCTCGCCGCCGGGCTCGAGAACGGACTGATCGCGCTCGCATCCGGGTCCTCCGCCATCCGCCTGCGGCCGCCCCTGACGCTCTCCCGCGAGGAAGCGGACGAGGGAGTGCGTAAGCTGCGCCGGGCTATCGGAGCGGCGAGAAACTGACAGACGAGCCCTCACCGCCGGAGTTTCTCCATCGCCCGGGTCCTGACGGCCGTCGCGGTCCTCGCGGGGGCCGCGATCGCGGTCTTCTTCCTCACGCTTCCGGACGTGTCCGCGCTGAAGACGGCCTGGCCGAAGACGACGGCCTTCATGGAGCGCCGCAAGACGGAGCTGGTGCGCTCCGGCCAGAGTTCCCGGCTCGAGTGGACTCCGGTTCCGCTGTCCAGGATCTCGCGCAGCCTTCCGCTGGCCGTCGTCGCCGCGGAAGACGCCCGTTTCTACGAGCACAACGGCGTGGACTGGGAGGCTGTGCGCGGCGCGCTGGAGAAGGACTGGGAGAGCCGGAACCTCCGTCACGGGGCATCGACGATCACTCAGCAGCTCGCCAAGAATCTCTATCTCTCCCCGAAGCGGACGCCCTGGAGAAAACTGCGGGAATGGGCCATCGCCCGCAGACTCGAGGCAGGACTGACGAAGAGGCGCATCCTCGAGCTGTACTTGAACCTCGTGGAGCTGGGCCCGAGGACCTTCGGCGCGGAAGCCGCGGCGCGCCGCTACTTCGGGAAGTCCGCTTCCGACCTCTCCGACCTCGAAGCCGCGACGCTGGCGGCCGTTATCCCGTCTCCACGGATCTATGACCCTGTCCGCCATCCTCAGCGCGTCGCGCGGCGGGCGCAGCGGATCCTGCGGTGGATGGGACGGTAGGAAGCGCCTGTCCGGTCGGCCAGTGGGACTGCCGCCCGACTCCTGCTATCCTGATGAGCACCTTTCTTGGAGGTTCGATCAAGTTGCCGAAAGCGCGATGGGCCCCGGGGCTGATGCTGTTCGTGGCGCTGGCCGGCGGGTGTTCACGCAAGCCCGTGGCGATCGAGGTCTCCCCGCGGCCCGTGAGAATTTTCGGTCTTGAGCGGAGCCAGCGCCTGACCGGGCGCCTGGTCGACAAGAAGGGCCGCCCGGTGCAGTCGGGCAGCCTCAAGTGGTCCTCCTCCAAGAACGACGTCGTGACGGTGGACTCCTCGGGCAGGCTCCAATCCAAGAGCGCGGGCCGTTCTGTCGTCACGGCGAGCTTCGAGAAACTGTCGACCGACGTGCCCGTCGAGGTCGTGGACTTGAAGGCGATCGAGATCGCCCCCGCGTCGGCGCGCCTCGTGGGACCCGTCGGCACGACGATGCTCCTCTCCGCCACCCTCAAGAATTCCAAGGGCATGCCCGTTTCCTGGCCGGTCTCGTGGAGCTCCTTGAGACCCGCGACCGCAACCGTCTCCCAGGACGGAACCGTCACCGCCGTCAGCCCCGGAATCACGACGATCATCGTCAAGGCCGGGGATCTCCAGGGGGCGTCAGAGGTCACCGTGACAGTCGGCGACATCAGCCGCCTGGAAATCCGCCCGGCGACGGCGCTCGTGCGGGTCGGCGACTCGCAGCACTTCGAAGTGATCGCCTACGGACCCGACGGCAAGACCTACGAGGGATCCGCCGCGGTCTTTCTGTCTTCCGATGCCGCGGTTGCGACCGTGGACGGCGCCGGCATCGCATCGGGGATCGCCGCCGGCACCGCGACGATCAAGGCCGCGGTCGCCGGCGTCAGCGCCGAGGCAACGCTCCTGGTGAATTGATCCGAGGCCGTCAGGCGTCAGGCGGTAGGTGTCAGGCGAGGACCCGGGGTTAACATCGCCTATGCTCCGCCTCAGGTCTTCCGCCTTACGCCCCACGCGATGATGGTCCGCCCGCCCGCGGTGGCAGGGATGTTCTACGAGGCGCGCGCCGAGCGCCTCGAGGAGGACGTGCGGTCTCACCTTCAGGCGGGAGCGGAGGTCACGCCGGAACCGGCATTCGGGGCGATCGTGCCGCATGCCGGCTACGTCTATTCCGGACCCGTGGCCGGCGCCGTCTATGCGCACGTTTCGATATCCCCGACGGCGGTGATTCTCTGTCCCAACCACACGGGGCGGGGCGCCCCGGCCTCCCTCGAGCCGTCGGACGCCTGGCGCACGCCTCTGGGCGACGTGAAGGTCAACCGCAGACTCGCAGAGCGTCTGCTGGATCTCGCGCCCTCGCTGGAGTGGGACTCCTCTGCCCATGCCCGCGAGCATTCGCTGGAGGTTCAGCTCCCCTTCCTCCAGGTGCTGCGCCGGGACATCGAGCTCGTGCCCGTCTGCCTCGGCGCACACGACCTCGACCTGTGCCGCGAGGTCGGAGAGGCGCTTGCGGCGATCTCCTCGGAGGAGGCGGAGCCGCCGCTCCTTCTCGCCTCGTCCGACATGAACCACTACGAGTCGCGCGTGATCGGCCGCCGCAAGGACGAGCGCGCGCTCTCGCGGATCGAGGCGCTTGACGCCGAGGGCCTCTTCACGACGGTCCTCTCCGAGGGGATCTCGATGTGCGGCTTCCTGCCGGCGACGGCCCTGCTCTTCGCCGCGAGAAAGGCGGGCGTCTCGCGGGTCCGCATCGTCGCCCGCCGCGACAGCGGCGACGAGACGGGCGACACTTCCTCCGTCGTCGGCTACGCCGGCGTCATTCTCGGGTGAGATTTGTGATTTGGGATTTGTGATCGGGGCGCAATTTCCGCCCCCGACCGCGAATCGCGGAATCCCTCGGGTCTGCCTGTTTCGTCAAATCCATTCCGGCTGCGCGACGGTCCGCGGACCACCCGCGTCTCCGGTGTTGATGGTCGAGGCCGGCTCGAAGAGGAGGACGTGGGCCTCGCGCTCCGCCACCGGGCGGTGCTCGACGCCGCGGGGCACGATCAGGAATTCCCCTTCCCGCAGCGGGACCGTGCGGTCCCGGAACTCCATGTCGAATTCCCCGCGAAGAACCAGGAACATCTCGTCCTCGTCGTCGTGCTTGTGCCAGAGGAACGGTCCCCGGAACTTGACGAGCTTGACGTGCTGGCCGTTCAACTCCCCGACGATCTTCGGTTCCCAGTGCGACGTGAAAAGGGAGAGCTTCTCCCCGAGGTTGACCTGGTCTCCGGCGGAAGATTTCGGACCGGACATGGACCAGGAGTCCCGAGGATCAGGCGACGCCCTGGGGAAGCTCTTCGGGCGCCTGCCGCAGCTCCCGCGCGATCTCGTCGAGCTGCTTGCAGGTCTCGCGCATGTACTCGTAGAGGTGCTTGTGCATGAGCGCGAGGGTGACGGCCTGGCGGAACTCGCGCGGCCGGCGCAAGGCGGTCTCGATCATGAGCGACAGAGTCAGCCACGCGCGGCGGGGCGAGGTGCGCAGGATGCAGGTCCAGACCACGCGTCGGAGGATCTTCAGGTCGTCCCGGCCGGCCGCCAGACGTGTCTGGATCTGGGCGCCCTTCTGAAGGAGAAGCTGCCGGACGCGGCGGCGGTAGTTGCTGTAGCTGTAGAGGCGCTCGAGCAGGTTCTTGTATCCCTCGTAGAGCTGAACGCGCGACATCCCCTTGGGAATGATGTTGGTGAAGACGAACTGATCGCCGACGGACTCGGCGATCAGGCGCCCGGCCTCCTTCAGACGCTGATGCAGAGGGGTCTTGGGAACGGCGTTCAACATGCCGGTCATCGAGATCGGGATGCGCGCGTCCTGGATGAATCGGAATTGCTCGTCGAAAATCGAAGGATCGTCATGGTCGAAGCCCACGATCATGCCCGCCATCACGTCGATGCCGGCGCGCTGGATCCGGTGAACGGAGTCCAGGATGTTCTCGCGGAGGTTCTGCGTCTTGTGCGTCTCCTTCAGGCTCTCCGCCCGCGGCGACTCGATGCCGATGAAAATCGTCGCGAAATTAGCCTGCCGCATCAGCCGCAGCAACTCGTCGTCCTGCGCGATGTTGAGCGTGACCTCGGTCAGGAACTCGATGGGATAGCCGTTCTCCTTCTGCCAGTCGGCCAGCGCGTGGAGGAGCTGCTTGGCTTCCGGCTTGTTCCCGATGAAGTTGTCGTCCACGACGAAGATGTTGCGGATGCCGAGACGGTGGATCTCCAGCACCTCGGCCATGACCTGGGCCACGGTCTTCGTGCGCGGCTTGCGGCCGTACATGACAATGATGTCGCAGAACTCGCAGTTGAAGGGGCAGCCTCGCGCGAACTGGATCGTCATCGTCCGATAGCGGTCGACCTTCAGTAGATCGAAGCGCGGCAGCGGCGAGTCGTGCATGCTCGGCTTCTCATGCTGGTTGTACTCGGATTGCCAATTGCCGGCCGAGTAGTCGGCCAGGAACTGCGGCCAGGTGTATTCCGCTTCGTCCACGAAGACGACGTCCACCTTGTCGCGCAGCTTCTCGGGGCAAAGCGACGCCAGCGGTCCGCCCGCGACGACGAATTTTCCGCGCCGGCGGAACTCCTTCGCGAGCTCGAAGATCCTTTTCTCGTGGACGACGTATCCCGTCAGGCCGACGATGTCGGCGTCCGTGTCGAAGTCGATCGGCTCGACGTTCTCGTCGCAGAGGACGATCTCGTGCTCGCGCGGCGTGATCCCCGCGACCGTCGGCAGCGAGAGATTGGGAAACAGGCACTTCTTGTTCAGGCTCGGCAGAATGCGATCGAACGTCCAGAACGATTCGGGGTTCTTCGGAGCGATCAGATAGATCTTCATCGGAATCCTCCCGGAGACGGGAGTCGCGGGAAATGCGGCTTCATCGTCGTTGAAAAGACTAATGCAAATGCATCAGAAAAGGGATCAGATCCGGTCCTCCGTGACGATCTCCGCCACGGCGCTGAGGATGGACTCGGCGACGCCCGGGGACCCTGCGACCACATTACCACGCTCCCAGAAGCGCCTCCCGCCCGAGAAATCCGTCAACTTCCCTCCGGCCTCCTCGATCAGGAGCGCCCCGGCGGCGATGTCCCAGACCGAGAGGCGGAACTCGAAGAAACCGTCGTAGATCCCCGCCGCCACCATCGAAAGGTCCAGGGCGGCGGAGCCCGCGCGGCGGACCGCCCGGGCATGAAGAAAGAGCTCCCGGAAGACGGACAGGTAGAGATCGATCTTCTCGCGCGAGCGGAAGGGGAAACCCGTGGCGAGGAAGGCGCCGTCCAGGGCCTCGCGGCCCGTCACGCGGATCCGTGCGCCGTTGCGGAACGCGCCGCAGCCGCGCTCCGCCGTGTACATCTCCCCGCGCAGAGGGTCCCAGACGGCCCCCGCCACGATCTCACCGCCTTCCCGCGCGGCGATCGACACGCTCCAGAATGGGAACCCCGCGATGAAGTTGGCCGTCCCGTCGAGCGGGTCGATGATCCAGGTGCGTCCGCCGCCCTCCGTTCCGCGCTGGCCCCCCTCCTCCCCGAGGAAGCTGTCGCGCGGGAAGGTCTCCCGGATGCGGGAGACGATCCGCTCCTCGCTCTCCCGGTCGGCGCTTGTCACGAAGTCGTTCTTCCTCTTCTCGGAGACGTCGCCGGCCGGCAAGTTGCGCCAGCTCGCCAGGGCGACCTCCCCGCCCGCCTTCGCGGCGGCCACCGCCGTCTCGACGAGCGTGCTCACGAGAGTGCCCTAAGCCGGTTCCGGATTCCAGATTCCGGATTCCAAGAGGAATCCGCGGCCCCCTGGAACCTGGAATGTGGAATCTGGAATCCCATCCGCTCTAGCGCTTCGCCTCACGGGTAAGGCGCGCGAAGCCCTCGGCGATGGCCTTTTCGGAGGGCGTCCCGAGGAGATTGTAGCCGCGGTCGTCGGGGCGGGCCCCCTGCCCGCTCGAGAAGGCCTTCCACCAGTAGACCCCTTTCCACCAGCTCTTCCCGTTGAGGGCGCGGAAGACCGCCGCCACCGCCCGGCCGGCATCGCCGGGAGCGGGGGGCCTTCCGCTGTTTTCGTCGTGCGGCCTGATCCACGCCCCGCGCACGGCAGGATAGCCCGCCTCGGCGAAGACCACGGGCCTGCCGCTGGCGATCGCGAGCCGCTCAAGAGGCGCGACGGCTGCGCGCACTCCCGCCTCGAGCGCGGCGTCGCTCGCGGCGGGATCGGGGGACAACGAGTCGTAGAAGTCCACGCCGATCGCGTCCAGCGCGTCCCAGAACGGCACCCTGGGAGCGCCGGTGGCCCAGTTGGACGCGTAGGTCAGGGGCGCTCCGGTCGCAAGGCGCACGGCGGCAATTGTCTCGCGCCACTCCCGGGCGCGTCCTTCCGTCGCCACGAGCTCCGTTCCGACGCAGAAGAGCCCGGCGCCTGCCGCCTCCGCGACGACCGCGTGATGAACGATGAAGCGGCGGTAGCCGTCGAAGAAGCGGCGCCATTCCTCTTCGCTCCGCATCGCGATCTCTCCGACGAACCGGCCTCCCCCGATCCAGATCTGCGGTTTGACCATCGCGGACATGCCGAGTTCCCGCGCGTCGGAGATCGCCCGCACCGTGCCCTCGTCGGTCTCGCCCCCGGGATTCCGGTGGATGAAGGAGATCGCCGGCTCGCGGGCATCGCGCACGAACGCGAACGGCATGATCGAGATCGAGTCCACGGACATCTTCGCCACGTGCAGGAGGGTCTCGCGAGAGCGGGGAGAAGCGTACGAACCGTCCACGGAGTTTGACATCGCGTAGGAGATGCCCCGCAGGAAGCCAGCCGGAAGCCCGCGCCTCGGAGCCGGTGCGAACGGGCGCCCGCGGGCACGGACGGCCCAGCGCTTCAAGGCCGCCTCCAGCGGAGCCTCGGCCCCCGCCAGCGCCCGGACCACCGCCGGCTCTCCCTCCTGCTCGATGCCCGCATCGATCCAGGCGGCCGCGGCGCCCACGGAGAGGACGGACGAGACGTCCGGATCGGAAGTCAGGACCTGGGACTCCGCCGGCTCCACGCCCGCCTGCCGCGCGAAGGCCGCAAAGGTCGCGACGTCCCGGCTCCACCACCGTCCGCAGGCGCGCGCGCCAAGAGCCGCCAGGAGCGTCGGCCGCGCGAGAAGCCGTGTGTCGCGCGCCGCGAAGGCAGCCGAGGCCAGGACCGGCGAAATCAGATCGGGCTCCGGGGGTGAGGAGAGATCCAGATCCACCTGGATGTCGTTTCCGCTCCCGGACAGGTCCGCCGGACGCGAAGAGCCGGTGAAACGCCCCTTCGTCGCCGGGTCCGGGAAGAGGCGCACCACGATCGTCGCGGCGGCCGCCTTCGGAAGAAAGCGCCGCAGGACCGGCTCCCACCGCGCGACGCCCGCGCGCTCCGAATCCCGGAATTGCCAGCGCACACCCGCGCGCTCCTCCTGCGCGAGCGACCGCCGGAAGCTCTCCCGCGTCGCGATCTCGTCGCGGTCCGACAAGCGGTCGATCGCGAGCGGCCCGCTCGCGCGCGCGAACCGCCCGCTTTTTGCGAGCTCGCCGGAAACCACGCGGTAGTCCTCCGAGCGGTCCTCCTCACGCCAGAAAAGGCGCCGCGCGAGAAGCCGCAAGGCGGCCTGCCGGCCAACGCCGATAACGAAGGTCTCCGGGCGCGAGGGATCCGTCAGCGCGATGGCGTCTGCCGCCTGTCCGTAGGTTCGGCCGTCGAAGGCGAACTCCTTCCCGATCAGCCGGATCGGAAACCTCGCGACGAGCCGGGCAAGGGCCTCCGAGGCCGGCAGCACGGCCACGTGCACGACCTCCGAGCCGGCCGGCCCCGGCGAGGACTCGGGGCCGACCTCAAGCTCCACTCCTTCGCGCCGGGCCCAGCCCGAGAACCGTTCGAACTCTGATCCGAGCGAGAACTCGTCGGGCACTCGAATCGCGATCTTGCGAGGCGAGGCGCCGTGGACGTGCGCCGGGAGAACGGCCAGACAGATGAATGCGACGACGAGCGCCTGACTCTTTTGGACCCTGGACCCTGCGGCCCGGACCTCGCTCACGTCCCCCGTCTCCAGACGATCCGGCCCTCGACGATCGTCGCGGCGACCACGCCGAGAAGCTCCCATCCCGCAAAGGGAGTGTTGCGGGACAGCGATTCGAAACGGGACGGGTCCACCCTCCAGCGCGCCTGCGGATCGAAGAGGGTCAGGTTGGCCGGAGAGCCCGGGGCCAGGGTGCCGCCCGGAAGACCGAAGGCCCTTGCGGGTCCGGCCGAGAAGACCTCCGCAAAGCGGGTCAGCGAGAGCTTCCCGGTCGTCACCAGCCTGTCGTGCACGACCGCGGCGGCGGTCTCGAGACCGACGACCCCGAAGGGGGCGGTGCCAAAATCGAGTGCTTTCTCGTCTTCGTGGTGAGGAGCATGGTCGGTCGCGACGGCATCCACCGTTCCGTCCTCCAGCCCGGCGGCGAGCGCGTCGAGATCCGACGGCTCTCGCAGCGGAGGATTCATCTTGGAGTTGGTCGAGAAGCCGGAACGCGCGACCTCCTCGTCGGTCAGCGTCAGATGGTGGGGCGTCACCTCGCACGTCACCGCGAGACCTCGGGCCCTGGCCTCGCGGACGAGCTCCAGCGAGCGCGCTGTCGAGAGGTGGGCCACGTGGAGACGGCCTCCCGAGACTTCCGCCACCAGCAGGTCCCGCGCCACGGAGGCGGCCTCGGCGATCGCGGGCTGGCCCGGCAGGCCGAGACGCGTGGAAACGGCTCCCTCGTGCATCGGAGCGCCTCCGGAGAGGCTCGGATCCTCGCAGTGCTGTACGACCGGCATGCCGAACAGACGCGCGTGCTCGAACGCCCGGCGCAGGAGGGCGCCGTCCGCAAGCCATCTCCCGTCGTCCGAGACCGCCACGGCGCCGCCCACGCGCATCTCGCCGAACTCGGCCAGTTCCTCTCCGCGCTGCCCCTTGGTCACCGCGCCGATCGGGTAGAGCCGCGGGCCGGAGGCGCCGCGCGCCTTGGATACGAGGTACTCCGAGATGGCGCGGCTGTCGTTGACGGGGTCGGTGTTGGGCATGGCGCAGATGGCTGTGTACCCGCCGGCCGCCGCGGCCTTCAGGCCCGTCGCGACCGTCTCGGCGTACTCGCGGCCCGGCTCGCGCAGGTGCGCGTGCAGGTCGATGAAACCGGGAAAGACGAGAAGCCCCGAGGCGTCGAAGACCTTCGCGCCGGCGGCGGAAAGATCCGGCTCGACCCGGGCGACGACGCCGTCCTCGAGGAGCAGATCGAGAATGCCGTCCCGGTTCGATGCCGGGTCCACGACCCGCCCGCCGGAGACGAGCAGCCGGCTCACGCCGCTTCCCCCTCCCAGGCATGGCCGGTCAAGAGCAGGTACAGGACCGCCATCCGGACCGCAACACCGTTGGAGACCTGCTCGAGGATGAGCGATCGGGAGGAATCCGCGACGTCGGAGGAGATCTCGACCCCGCGGTTCATCGGACCCGGGTGCATGACGACCGCCTTCGGCCTTGCGAGGGCGAGGCGTTCGGCCGTCAGCCCGTAGCGCTTGAAGTACTCGCGGGTCGAGGGGAAGAGCGAGGCGCCCTGCCTTTCCAACTGCATCCGGAGCATCATGACGACGTCGGCGCCGGCGAGCGCGGCGTCGAAGTCCGTCGTCGCTTCGACACCCATCTCCTCGATCCGCGGCGGTAGGAGCGTCGGGGGCGCGCAGACGACGACGCTCGCCCCGACCTTCTTCAGAAGCCAGATGTCCGACCGCGCCACGCGCGAATGCGTGATGTCTCCCACGATCGCGACCCGCAATCCTTCGAGACGCCCGAAATGCCGGCGGATTGTCAGCGCGTCGAGCAGGGCCTGGGTCGGGTGCTCGTGGGCGCCGTCGCCCGCGTTGACCACTCCGGCGCGCAGGTTGCGCGCGAGGAAATGCGGGACGCCCGGACAGGAGTGCCGGATCACGATCAGGTCGGGAGACATCGCCTGCAGATTCCGGGCGGTGTCCAGGAGGGACTCTCCCTTTTCGACGGAGCTTCCCTTCGCGGCGAAGGAGAGGGCGTCGGCGGAGAGCCACTTCTCCGCGGTCTCGAAGGAAAAACGCGTGCGGGTCGAAGCCTCGAAGAAGAGGTTCACGACCATGCGTCCGCGCAGCGCCGGGACCTTCTTGATCTCCCGCTCCCCGATGGACCGCATGGACTCCGCCGTGTCCAGGATGAGCGCGATCTCCTCGGCGGACAGGTCCTCCGTTCCCAGGAGGTCCTTGGAGCGGAGCCTGGAGGTCATGGGAGATTCCAGATTCCGGATTCCAGATTCCACGTCGTCGCTGCGAGGATCACATCAACCATCAAGAGTTGCCACGCCCCCTGGAACCTGGAATGTGGAATCTGGAATCTATTCAGGCGGTCTCTCCAGGATCCAGACTTCGTCTGCACCGTCGGTCTCCTCGAACATGACCTTGATGACCTCGCGCTGGGCCGTCGGAACGCTCTTGCCGACGTAATTCGCCTCGATGGGGATCTCGCGGTGCCCCCGGTCGATGAGCGCGGCGAGACGAACGGCGCGCGGGCGGCCGAGGTCGATCAGGCCGTCCAGGGCCGCGCGGATGGTGCGCCCGGTGTAGAGGACGTCGTCGCAGAGGAGAACGGCGCGGCCGTTCAAATCGAAATCGATCTCGGTCTTGCGCAGCAGCGGTTGAGGGGCCACGAGCGAGAGGTCGTCGCGGTAGAGCGTGATGTCGAGAGTCCCGACGGGAAAGGGCCTCTTCACGAGGTCGCCCAGTCGGGAGGCCAGCCGCATCGCCAGAGGGACTCCCCGCGTGCGGATTCCGACGAAAGCGAGGTCCGGCAGGTCCTTCTGTCGCTCGGCGATCTCGTGCGCCATGCGGTCGATCATCCGCCCTATGCGATCCGGGTCGAGGATGCGGGTCTTCTTGATCAGTCCTTCCGCCAAAGTGCTGGCGAGTCTATGGGCACTCTTCGCTCCCCGTCAAGGAAGGCTTTGGCTACAATGGCGAAAGACCATGGCACTCTACAACGCGGCGACGAAGGAGCTGACCGCCAAGATTGTGTACTACGGTCCCGGTCTCGGGGGAAAGACGACGAACCTGCAGCTCCTTCACGACCGTCTCGACCAGGACACGGTCGGGAAGCTCCTGACACCTTCGGCACAGACGGACAGGACGGTCCACTTCGACCTGCTCCCGGTCGATCTCGGCGAGATCAAGGGCTACAAGATCCGCTTCCAGCTCGCGACGGTTCCGGGGCATCCCGCTTTCAACGAGACTCGAAAGGCCGTGCTGGGGGGAGCCGACGGCGTCGTCTTCGTGGCGGATTCGCGCTGGGCGATGCTGCCGGAAAACCAGGAGAGCTGGCAGAACCTGAAGGACAACCTGCAGGAGATCGGCCTCTCCTTCGAGACGATCCCGATTGTGGTTCAATACAATAAGCGCGACCTGCCCGAGATCCTGTCGGTCGGAGCGATGCAGGAGGCGCTGGGCCTCGCCTCCTACCCCTTCGCCGAGGCCGTGGCGAGCACGGGCCGCGGCGTCACCGAGACCTTCAAGCTGATCTCGAAGCTGACGTTCGTGGACCTGCTGCGCCGGCTCCAGGGGCGCAAGGCCGAGGAGGCTGGCGTATCCGACCTGTCCACGCCGCTTCCCGCCTTCTCCTCGGGAGGCGCGGCCGAGCCCCCTCCGGGATTCGAAGTATCGGGGCCGCCGGCCGCCGAAGGCTTCGCGAGGACCACCGATTCGGAACGGCTCGCCGCCCTGGAAGCGCGCCTCGCGGCGATCGAGGAGCGCATGGCGGGCGAACCGGACGAACTGCGGCGGCTTGCCGAGTCTTCCGAGGAATCGGCAGAGAAGCTGTCCGCAGCAGAAACGCGCCTCGCCGCGATCGAGGAGCGCCTCGCGCGCGAAGCGGAGGGCCACCAGAGGCTCGTGGAATCCGCCGCGGAAATCGTGGAGAGGCTGGCGGCCACCGAATCGCGTATCGCCTCGATTTCCGAACGCCTCGCGAGCGAAGCCGAGGAGCACCGGCGGCCCGAAGAGTCCTCGGTGGAAACGGCAGGGAGACTGGCGGCCATCGAGAACCGTCTCGAGGCGGGTGACGCCGCACTCCGGAATGCTCAGCAGGCGGCCGCGGCCGCGCTCGAGAGCCTCGGGGACCGCGCCGAGAAACTCTCCTGGGAGCGCGCCGAGAATCTCACGCGGCAGATCGACGCGCTGTCAGGCCGTACCGAGGCGCTGGAGACCGGCCTCCAGGAGAAAGCCGCGCAGTCCGGGCGCGAGGCCGAGGAGATCCGCTCGCGGATCGCTCCTTTGCTCGAGGCCCAGGCGGAGATGCGCGCCTCCGACCGGCAGTCTCTCGCCGAGCTCGACCGCCTGCGGGAGGCCCTGGCCGATTCGCTCGCCGAGATCTCCGAGCGCGTCCGCCGCGCCGTCGGGGAGCGGTAGCCTCTCCCCGCGCCGGCTCATGAAGTCCCGCTCCCGGGGCTCATGGCGAGCCGGGAGAGGAAGCGCTCGTCGTTGCGCCAGTCCGGCCTCACCTTGACCGTGAGTTCGAGGAAATAGCGGCGCCCGGTCTGCGACTCGAGCTCCTCGCGGGCCGCGGTCCCGATGTCGCGGATCATGGATCCACCGCGGCCGACCACGATCCCTTTCTGGCCCTCTCTCTCGACGACGACCGACGCGGTAACGACGGTCAGGTCCTTCTCCGGATCTTCTTTCACGGCTTCGATGACGACCGCCGAGGCGAAGGGGAGCTCCTCGCGCGTGCGCTCGAGGAGCTTCTCACGGATGACCTCCGCGATCCATTCCGTCTCCGGCATCGAGGTCAGGAAATCCTCAGGGTACGCGGGCTCTCCCTCCGGGAGGTTCTCCGCGAGCGCCCGGGCCAGCCGCTCGACACCGTCCCCCGTTTTCGCCGAGACCGGGACGATCGCGGCAAAGGAGTGCCGCGTCGAAAGGTCCGCGATCATCGGCAGCAGCCGCTCCTTCTCGACGAGATCGATCTTGTTCAGGGCGAGGACCGCCGGCGTGCCGGCCCGCGCGATCAGCTCGAGCAGGAACGCTTCGCCCCGGCCCGCCCTCTCGGAGGCATCCACCAACCAGAGGATGACGTCGGCAGTTGCGAGCGCGTCGGTCGCATCGCGCACCATCGCGGCGTTCATGCGGAAATGGGGGCGGTGGATGCCGGGTGTGTCCACGAGCGCGATCTCCGCTCCGGGAAGGCGCGCCACACCCAGCACCCGCTTGCGGGTGGTCTGGGGCTTTTCGGACACGATCGCGACCTTCTCGCCGACGAGGCGGTTGACGAGCGTGGACTTGCCGACATTCGGCCGCCCGACGACGGCCACCCGGCCGGAACGGAAGGAGGAGCTGTCAGCCATCAGCTTTCAGCTTCCAGCCTTCGCCGCGACGTTCGTGCTCGGCTGAGAGCTGACAGCTGACGGCTGAGAGCCGGGGAGGGCTTCGATCCGGACGCGGTGGACGCGCCGGCGGTCCGCTTCCTCGACGGTGAAGAGCAGGTCCGACTCCCGGTGAGCCTCGCCCGGCTTCGGGATATGCCCCAGACGCGTGGCGAGGAACCCGCCGACGGTCGTGAACTCCCCCTCCTCCGGGCCGCGGCCGAAGAGATCCCGCACGGTCTCGATGTTCTCCTTGCCGGAGACCGAATAGGCGTTCTCCCCCGCCTTCGTGACGGCCTCGCGCTCGTCTTCGTGCTCGTCGGAGATTTCGCCGACGATCTCCTCCAGCAGGTCCTCCACGGTGACGAGACCCGAGACGCCGCCGTACTCGTCCACGACGATCGCCATCCAGAGATGGCGGCGCTGGAACTCGCGCAGGAGCTCCGAGACCTTCTTGGACTCCGGCACGAAGTAGGCCTCGCGTGTTAGCTCGGCAATCGGCCGTGGTTTTCCGGCGTGAATCGCCTCGAAGAGGTCCTTGACGTGGACGATGCCGAGGACGGTGTCGATCGAGCCGCGGACGACGGGAATGCGCGAGTACTTGGAAGACACGAAGAGGTCCGCGAGGACCGGCAGGGGCGTGGCCGCGTCGATCCACAGGATGTCCGTGCGCGGTGTCATGACCTCGCGCACCCGCGTGTCGCCGAAGTCCACGATCGAGAGGAGGAGCTTCTCCTCCTCCTTCTCGAGGATCCCTTCTTCCCGGCCGACGTCGATGTAGGCCTGGACCTCCTCCTCGGTCGCCGAGGGCGTCTCCTGGCGGGCGCGCTTCTCGAAAATCTTGCGCACCGGGATCGCGAGCGGCGCCAGCAGCCACGAGGCCGACGTGATGACGGGCAGGAGCCTCGCCGCGAGCTTCTCCGGATCGGAGATAGCGCCGTGGCGCAGCAGGAGGATCTCGGTCAGAAACCAGCCGAGCAGGAAGGTTGTCCCACCCCAGGCCCAGTCATGCTTGATCCCGAAGCTGCCGAAGGTCGTGACGACTGCCAGAAGGCCCAGCATCAGGAGGATCTGCACGAGGACCTTCGTGGTCGTGCGCAGGATCTCGACCTCTCCCGGCCCCGCCAGGAGCCCGGAATGTTCCGGGTGTTCCTCGAGCAGCCCGCGGATCTTGATCGGCGAGAGCCGGTCGAGAGCGATCGCGAACGCCTCGAAGAGCACGAACAGGCCGTAGCAGACGGCCGAGGCGAGCAGGAAGATCAAGCCGCCTCCGCCAGGTTGAGCCGTCGCCGAAGCCTCGCCTCGAGGGCGTCCATCTCCCCGGCATCGGTCTCGTGGTCGTAGCCGAGCAGGTGGAGAAACCCGTGCAGCAGGAGCCGGTCGATCTCGCGCCAGGGCGGCTCCCCCCGGCGCTTCGCCTGGCGCGCTGCGAAGGGAACGGAGATCACGATGTCTCCCAGCAGCCCCTCCGCTTCCGCGGGAAACGCAAGGACGTCGGTCGGGCGGTCCTTCCTGCGGTAATGGCGGTTCAACGTCCTCATCTTCCGATCGCCGCAGAATAGAATCGAGACTTCCCCTTTAGACGCTGGATCTTTGATCCTGGACTCCCGCATCGCCCGGGCGATGCGGGAAACCAGTGCGCGCACGCGGCGCGGCGGCGGGGAGCCCGCAACATTCGAGGCGATGCCGATTTCCATGGCCGGATCACACTGCCCGGGGGCCCGCCGAGCGCCCCGGCTCGGACGCCGGAGTGTCCGCGGTCTTGCGGCGCTGCCGCTCGCGATTGAACTCGAAACCGGGATAGTCGATGCGGTGGTGGTACACCGTGGAGACCGACCTCTCGAGGGTGTCCACGATGACCGCGAGGTCCCGCATCGTCAGGTCGCATTCGTCGAACTGTCCGTCGCGCAGGCAGTCGTCCACGATGGTCTGGATCATCGCGCGGATCTTCGCCGGCGTCGGCTCGATCAGGGTGCGGGACGCTGCCTCGACCGCGTCGCAGATCATGAGAATTCCGTTGACGCGCGTGGCGGGCTTGGGGCCGGAATGGCGGTACTCGTTCTCGCGCACCGGGCCCTGCCCGGCAGGAGCCTTGGTCAGCGCCTTCTGGTAGAAGTAGCGGATGAGCTTCGTCCCGTGGTGCTCGCGGATCGCGGCCACGATCGGATCGGGAAGCCGCGCCTTCTTCGCCAGGTCGGCCCCTTCCTTCACGTGCGCGGCGATGACGAGCGCGCTCATCGAGGGTTCGAGCCGGTCGTGCCGGTTGTACCCCTTCGGCTGGTTCTCGATGAAGTAGTCGGGCATCTTCGTCTTGCCGATGTCGTGGTAATAGCCGGCCACGCGGGCGAGCACCGCGTCCGCGCCGATTGATTCCGCGGCGGCCTCCGCCAGATGTCCCATCATGAGGGAGTGCTGGTAGGTGCCGGGCGCTTCCAGCGCGAGATTGCGAAGCAGCGGCAGGTTCTGGTTGGACAGCTCGAGCAGGCGGATATCGGTCGTGACGTGAAAGAGGTGCTCGAAGACGGGGAGAAGAAGCCCGATCAGCATCGCGACAACCCATCCGCCCGCGAGCCCCGCCAGGACGTCGCCGGCGAAGGTCCAGCCGCGCGCCTCCGCGCCGAGGAGCGCGATCGCGGAGATCGAAACGAGGTTGGCCGCGGCGACGAGACCTCCCATCGCGAGCAGGACGCCGCGGGAACGCAGCTTCCCCAGACCGAAGATGCCGGCGAGCGAGCCGACCAGCGCGAAGAAGACGAACGGGAAGCTCTGTCCCATGAGCAGGCCGGCACCGATCGCATGGACCGCCGCGAAGAGCAGGGCCGGGCCCATCCCTGCCACGAGACTCGTCATGATCGATCCGGCCGCGAACGGGATCGCGAAATAGGTGTGCGCGGCCCAGGCGGAACCCTCGAAGCTCGAGGAGAGGTTCTCGGCGAGCCCGAACGCTCCACGCGTCAGGAGCGAGAACACGATCCCCGTCGCGAGGACCGAGGCGTAGACCGCCGCGGTCGTCTGCTCGCGGCGGCGCCGGCGGTGGCGCCGCGCGTCCACCCAGAAGACCGCGGCCGCCAGGACCTGGAGGATCAGGACTCCGGAGACCTTCACCCAGGAGGACGGGTCCGAAACCGAGGCCCGCGCCGCCGCGATCCACTCCGCCGCCCTGGGGGAGATCTCATCCCCCTTGCGGACGATGACTTTTCCCCGCGGGATCTTGGTCAGGACGGTCTCGACCGAGCGCGCGGCCTGCTCCCGGCGGCGCGCCGTTTCGCTCCCGTTGAAGACCACGTTCGGGCGCAACGCCGACGCGAGAAACCCGGCGACGTCCGTCAGGTCGCGTCCGGAGAGGGGACCGCCGGAGAGTCGCGTGGTCAGGACGCTCTTCGCCTGCGATCCATATTCCACGACCTCCGCCAGCTCGCGACGCCGCACCTCGCGCCCGGAAGACGAGTCCCGAAACTGGAGACCGCGCGCTCCGTTTTCCATCATCAGTTCGCGGTTGTCCACGACGCCGGCCCGGTAGAGCTCGACGGACGCCGTCACCAGCCGGTCCTCGATGGCGCTCACGAAGGAGAGCCGGGCGAGCGCGGCCAGCGCCTCGTCGCGGATCGGAAGCTCGAAGGCGTCCCGAACCGATTGAAGCGTCTTCTCGCCGCCGGGACGCCGGCGCGTGACGGCCGAGGCCTCCCGGGCGCTCTGGAAGGAGTCCCGCAGCTTCTTCTCGATGCGGGACCCGGCGCCGCTGTCCCAGTCGTACACGGGAAGAACCTCCGCGATCGCCTCGCTCCTGCGGCGCTCCGTCGCAATGGGGTCCGGGACGATCAGGTCCCGCGGAGCGACGACGTCCCTCCTCGCGATGGAGCCCGTCTCGTCGGGATGGCTTCGGAAGGAG
>DATIRW010000214.1:0-8261 GCA_035469365.1 Thermoanaerobaculia bacterium | reverse complement strand
TGGCAATTGCTGGAGCATCTGCGTCTGTGCCAGCGCGACATCCTCGAGTTCTGCCGCAACCCCGACTATGTCGATCCTAAGTCCATGGCCGAGTACTGGCCGACCACGGCGGCGCCGCCGACTCCCGAGGCCTGGGAGGAGAGCGTCGCCGGGTTCCGCGCAGACCTCGAGGACATGAAGCGACTCGTGCGGGTGGGCAACCTTTTCGCCGCGGTCCCGCGAGGCACCGGGCAGACCTTCCTGCGCGAGGTGGTGCTCCTCGCCGACCACAACGCCTACACGCTCGGACAGTTTGTTGTGCTGCGGCGCCTCCTCGGAATCTGGGCGAGGTGATCCATGGCCGAACGCATGGCGAAGAGGTACCGGCGCTGGTTCAAATACGAGAAGGACAGCCACGCGAAGGTGATGGCGGCCCTCGAGTCGGCAGGCGCAAGCGCGCGCAAGACGAAAGCATTCCGGAAGGCCGTGGAGCTGGCAGGGCACATCATCGCCGCGCGCCGGCTCTGGCTTTTCCGGCTCGGCGCGGCGAAGGACGCGCCGACGACGTTCTTTCCGCGGGCGACGAGTCTGTCCCTGCTCGCGCGGCGCTTTGGAGAGATGCACGCGGCGTGGTCGGACTATCTCGCCCGGATCGGCGAGAAGAAGATCGCAAGCTCCTTCGAATACCGGAGCACCGAAGGAGTCCGTTACCGCGACACGGTCGAGGACATCCTGACCCAGCTCCACGGGCACTCCCTGTACCATCGCGGCCAGATCGCGATGCTGCTGCGGTCGGCCGGCATCGAGCCGCCCCAGACAGATTTCGTCTTCTGGGCACGAGAGCCGATTGAGGGTGAAGGGGGATAGGGAGCGGTGCCCTCACTCGAGATCCGTCCGCTCGCGTCGCTGGAGGAAGCGAGCGTGTGCGCGCGGATGATGGCCGGCTCCGAGCCGTGGATCACCCTCGGCCGCGGTTATGAGGAATCACTCGCGTTGTTGCAGGACGCGACACGCGAGGTGTACGGGGCGTTCGACCAGGGTCGCGTGATCGGTTTCGTGATCCTGAACATTGCGGGGGCCTTCGTCGGCTACATCCAGACGATCTGCGTCGGCGCGGCGGACAGGAGCCGGGGGATCGGAAGCCGGCTGATGCGGTTTGCCGAGGAGCGGATCTTCCGCGACTCGCCGAACGTCTTCCTCTGCGTCTCGTCTTTCAACCCGCGCGCGAAGGCGTTGTACGAGAGGCTTGGCTACGAGTTGATCGGAGAGTTGAAGGACTACATCGTCAAGAGCCACTCGGAGTTTCTCTTCCGCAAGACCATTGCCGCCGTCCGGGACTTCCGGAAGACTCGTCCCCTGTCATCCTGAGGAGCGAAGCGACGAAGGATCAACCCCCCGCACACCAGGCAACGACGGAAGCAGATCCTTGGCTTCGCCCGGGATGACAGATAAAGTGGTATATCTATTAATGTCAAACGACTTATTTGATTATAGTCAGACCTTTTCTCCCGTTGATTTACGCCTTTATTACGCCATAAGATCGGTGGGTGAGCGATAAGCGACTCCGGTCTTCCGACGGCCCGGCTGGTAGTCCTCCTTCCCGGAATCTGGGCGTCCCTTCGCGCAACGTCGGACCCTCCGACGCGTCGCTCATCGTTTCGGCGGGGACACGCAAGGAGAGGCTCAAGCAGCGCGACTGGAACGCCCGGAACCTCCACAGGAGTCTCCGGCCTTACGCGGAACTGCGCGTCGCCTCCGCCTTCTCTTTCCTGGACGGCTCTTCGCTTCCCGAGGATCTCGTCGAGCAGGCGGCGAGACTGGGTCTTCCGGCCATGGCTCTCGTGGACCGCAACGGCGTCTACGGCGCGCCTCGCTTCTACAAGGCCGCGAATGCCGCCGGTATACGCGCGCTCGTCGGCGCCGAAATCATTTTAGATTTTGGATTTTCGATTTTGGATTCCAAGCCCCGGAAAGCGTCTTCAATCCAAAATCCAAAATCCAAAATCCAAAATCGAATCACTCTCCTTGTCCAGAACCGGACCGGTTACAAGAACCTCTGCCGCCTCATCACGGAGGGGGCGGCCGGCAAACCCAAGGGGGAGACGAGTGTCACGCTCGAGGAGGTCGCGGCGCACGCGGCGGGGCTTCATTGCCTGACGGGCGGCGAGGAGGGCCTGCTCGCGCGGGCGCTCGCGAGGAACGGGCTCGAGGCGGGGAGAGAGACGCTCGGCCGGCTCGCGGGGATCTTTCCCGGGCGGCTCCACGTCGAGATCGGGCGGCACCGGCTGCGCGAGGAGGAGCACGGGAACCAGGCCCGGGTGGAGCTCGCGCAGAGGATGAATCTCCCGCTCGTTGCGACCAACGGCGCGCGCTATGCCCGCGCGAAAGACAAGGAGCTGCACGATGTCCTGACCTCGATTCGCCACCACACGACGCTCGACGCGGCCGGGGATCTGCTGGCCGCGCAACGCGAGCGGCACCTGAAAAACGCCGCGGCCATGTCGGAGCTCTTCGCCGATCTACCGGAGGCTCTGGACGCCGCCTGGGAGTTGTCGCAGCGCCTCGACTTCACACTCGCGGACCTGGGCTACCGTTTCCCCGACTACCCGCTCCCGCCCGGCGAGACTCCCGATTCCTACCTGCGCCAGGTGACCTGGAGCGGCGCGCGGACGCGCTTCAGGCCGCTGACCGCGCGGGCCCAGGCGCAAATTGCGAAGGAGCTGGCGATGATCGAGAAGCTCTCTCTCGCCGGCTACTTCCTGATCGTCTGGGACATCGTGCAGTTCTGCCAGAAGGAAAAGATCCTCGTGCAGGGGCGCGGCTCGGCGGCCAACAGCGCCGTCTGTTACGCGCTGTCCATGACCGCGGTGGACCCGGTGAAGATGGAGCTGCTCTTCGAGCGCTTCCTCTCGGAGGAGCGGGGCGAATGGCCGGACATCGATCTCGATCTGCCCTCCGGCGACCAGCGTGAGAAGGTCATCCAGCACGTCTACGAGAAGTACGGCCCGCGCGGCGCCGGCATGACGGCCAACGTCATCACCTATCGGGACCGCTCGGCCGCCCGCGAGGTCGGCAAGGCGCTGGGATATTCGCTCGAGCAGGTAGGCAATCTCTCCAAGCAGCTCTCCGGCTGGAGCTTCGGCGAGGTCCGCGAGCCGATCGCGCAGCTTGGAAGCGAGATCCGGGCGGCAGGGCTCGATCCCGAGGACATCCGCTCGAAGCATTTCCTGCGGCTCTTCCTGCAGATCCAGAACCTGCCGCGGCACCTGGGCCAGCACTCGGGAGGGATGGTGGTCGCGGCGGGAAGGCTGGACGAGGTCGTGCCGCTCGAGCCGGCCGCGATGCCGGGACGCGTCGTCGTGCAGTGGGACAAGGACGACTGCGCGGACCTCGGGATCGTCAAGGTGGATCTCCTGGGCCTGGGGATGCTCGCGGCGATCGAGGAGGCCATCCCAATGATCCGCTCGAAAGAAAACGTCGAGATCGATTTAGCGCACCTGCCGCAGGACGACCCGAAGATCTACAAGATGCTGAACGAGGCGGACACCGTCGGGCTCTTCCAGGTCGAGAGCCGAGCGCAGATGGCCTCGCTGCCGAGGAACGCCCCCAAGAAGTTCTACGACATCGTCGTGCAGGTGGCAATCATCCGGCCGGGGCCGATCGTGGGAGGGATGGTGCGCCCCTTCTTCGACCGGAGGCAGGGCAGGGCCCCCGTCGAATACCCGCACCCCTGCCTCGAGCCCATCCTGAAGCGCACGCTCGGCGTCCCGCTCTTCCAGGAGCAGCTCCTGCGCATCGCGATGGTCGCGGCGGGCTTCACGGGTGGGGAGGCGGAAGAGCTGCGGCGCGCGATGGGCTTCAAGCGATCCGTCGAGAGAATGGAGGCGATCGAGGCGAGGCTGCGCGCGGGGATGACGGAGCGCGGCATCGGCGCGGAGGCGCAGGAGCAGATCGTCAAATCCATCACGTCCTTCGCACTCTACGGATTTCCCGAGTCCCATGCGGCGAGCTTCGCGCTGATCGCGTACGCGAGCGCTTACCTCAAGGCGCATCATCCGGCCGCCTTCTACGCCTCGATCTTCAACGCCTGGCCGATGGGCTTCTATCATCCGGCCACGCTCGTCAAGGACGCGCAGCGCCACGGGACGGACATTTTTCCGATCGACGTGGCGCATTCGGGATGGAAATGCCGCTGGGAGAACGGAGGCGTGCGCCTGGGACTGCGCTTCGTGCAGGGACTGCGCGAGGCGACGGGAAAGAAGATCGAGGAGGAACAGGCGCTGGCGCCCTTCGCCGACGCGGGAGACCTGGCCCGCCGGACGAGGCTGCGATCAGCGGAGATGACGCTCTTGGCCTCCGCCGGAGCGCTCGCCTCCTTCGGCAAGACGCGGCGCGAGGCGCTCTGGCAGGTGGCGAAGGTGGCGCGCCCGGCGGGCCCTCTCCTGGACGACTTGCCGGCCAATGATCCCTCGCCGCTCCCGGAAATGAGCCCCGAGGAAGAGACCGCGGCCGACTACAGCGCGACGCAGATGACGACGGGGCCGCACCTGATGGAGCACTGGCGCGGGAAGCTCGACGCGCAGGGGATCCTCTCGGCTGCGGAGCTGGCGCGACGCGCGGACGGGGAGCGCGTCACGACCGCGGGGGCCGTCATCGTCCGTCAGCGCCCGGGCACGGCGAAGGGATTCGTCTTCCTGACGCTCGAAGACGAAACCGGTATGTGCCAGGCGATCGTGCGCCCGGACCTCTTCCGCGAGAACCGCGCCGTGATCGTCGGATCGGGATCGCTCGTCGTCTCGGGGCGCCTTCAGAAGCAGGACGGCACCCTCTCGGTCAAAGGAGAAAAGTTCTGGAGCCTCTCCCAGCTCGAGACGGTCCCGAGCCACGATTTCCGTTGAGGCAAGTTCGCGAACAGAGACCTTCTGTCATCCTTAGCGAAGCGAAGGATCTGCCCCGGCGATTCCAGCATTTCCAGGGCAGATCTCGTCGCTTCGCTCCTCGGGATGACAGAGCGAAGGTTGTCCGACTACTTCTTCTTGGACGCCTTTTCCGCCTTGACATCGACCGATGTCGCCGTCATCCGGTACTCGATCGTGACCTTGGCGCCGACCTTGAGATCGCCCGTCACTTTTGTCGAGGCGTCCCGCGCGATCTCCCAGCGGTCCTTCCCCTTCTGGACGGCGATCATCGTGTCGGAGACTTCGAGGACCGGGCCCGTCACCTGGTAGGTCTTCGTCGCGGCGAAGACCGATGCCGAGAGGAGGAGACCGAGGGAGAGCAGAGCCGCCAGGGACCGATTTCTGATGCGCATGCGAAACCTCCTTCGATATGAAACCACGTTCGGGAGCTTACTTCGCGGCCGGCTTCTGCTTGCTTTCGCGATAACCGGCCTTCAGGGCGTCGGCTTCCGTCATGTACTTGCCGTGCTTGGTGTTCCCGTACCACTTGTCGCCTTCGCGGTGGAAGACCTTGGTCTCCGTGTTGACCCAGACCATCCCCTTTACGGGTGGCGCCGGCTGGCTCGTCGCCTGGGCCTGCGAGGCCGGCGCCGGTTTGCTCGCCGGTTGTTCCGCCCGGCTCGGCTCGGCCGGAGCTGGCCTGGCTGCCGCGGCTGGTTTTGCCGCCGGAGCCATGGGCCTGGAGGCAGCGGGCGCCGCGCCCACGACGACGAGAGACTGGATCTTGCCGATCGTGCTCTTGGAAACGCCCGCCTTCGCGAGATCGTCCACCGAGGAGTAGGGGCGGCCGGCGATGATCTTCTTGGCGGTCGCCTCGCCCACGCCGGGCAGGTCCTCCAGCTCCTTTTGCGTGGCCGTGTTCAGATCGACCGGCTTGGACACTCCGGCCGGGGCTCGGGCCGGCTCCGCCGCAGCGCTCTTCTCTTTCGCGCCGGTCTTCTCCTTCGCAGCGCTCTTCTCCTTCGCCGGTTCTACAGCGGGAGCGGCGGTCGGCGCGGCCGCCTTCGCGCTCGACTTGCTGGCCGTCACGAGGGGACGGATCTTGTCGATCGTTGCCTTGGAGACTCCCGCCTTCTCGAGGTCCCCGACCGAAGAGTAAGGGCGCCCGGCGATGATCTTCTTCGCCGTCGCCTCGCCCACGCCGGGCAGATCCTCCAGCTCCTTTTGCGTGGCCGTGTTCAGATCGATCTTAGCGGCCTTCGCTTTCGCCGCCAGCGCCGCTGACGGCAGGCAGAGGACGGCGGACAGGAGCACGAGAGCGGATTCGAAGAGAAGGATCTTCATTCGGGAGCGCATGACTTCTCCTTCCTACGACGGGATGTCGGTCAAGTCTACCGGGAACCCCAAGTCTATCGCCAGCCGCCGAGCAGGGTCACGGCGAAGAGCCCGGCGGCGGCGGCGCCCAGGAGGAGCGACCCCGCCCACACCGGGCGGCTCCGGGTCAGGGCGGCCACGGCGCCGAGGGCGATGGCGACCTGGAAGAGAGCGACGGTGTTGGCGAAGCCGTGGTGGTGATGGAGGAGCTCGTCGGCTTCCTTCGATTTCGCGTCGCGCTCCTTCTCGAGTTCCCGCGCCTTCGCCTCGATCTCCGTCTGCTGCTCGCCGTAGCGCTTCTCCTTCTCGGCGTACTCGGCCGGAGGCTCCTTGGCGATCGCGAGCCAGGAGCTGCGCGACGCCTCGGCCGTCGCCGCCTTGATCCCCTTGGCCTGGTAATACGCCCACTGGTCGGAGGCCTCCGCCTGGAGGCGGGTCGCTTCGGTCTTCAAGACGAGGGCCTCGTTGACGGTTGCGCCGGCCTTCAACGCCGCGATCGCGGCGAGCGCCGCGAAGAGCGCCGTCGAGAGAGCGATGCGCCTCAAGAGCGCCCCTCCCTCGCGCTCGACCTCCTCGCGAATCTCTTCAGTCAGGTTCTCGGTCGGGACCTCCGGGCCTTCCGGCATGGGATTATGCTAGCCGAACCTCTTGTGCGCCGTGTCCAGCAAGAAGAAGCAGGGCAGGGCCGTTACTTCGTCGAAAAGACGGGCGGCTTGTTCGATCTGGGGCGCCGCGAGTTTCGCGTCTATCCCGCGCTGGCGCTCTAGCCCGTCTCTCCGGATGTCGCCCTCTACCGGACCGGCCGGCCTCGAAGCGAGGCCGGCACGTTAGGTGTCAGGTCATAGCTTGTGGGTGGCAGGGAGGGCCGCTCCGGACACCACCACCTACCACCCACCACCTACGACCTCTCCGAGGTCTTCTTGAGCGCCGCCTGGGCGTCGGCGTGCGTCGGCTCGATCTCGAGCGCGGCCGAGTACTCGCGCCTCGCCAGATCGCGGCTACCCTTCCTTTCATAGAGGAGTCCCAGACGGTAGTGCGCCGAGGCGAGCGACGGCTCGTCCGGCCCCGGCTCGCGCCGGAGGTACGACCGCAAACACTCCTCACCGCGATCCAGCCTCTCCCCGGAGAGGACCGCAACGCGCCCGATCTGATAGCAGGCCATCATTTCCGCCGGGTTCGTTTCGAGAATCTTCTCGTAGACCCCAAACGCCTTCGAGTAGTCCTTCCGGCGCGCGTGGAGCGCCCCGGTCCAGTAGGCAGGCTCGCTCTTCTCGGGGAATTCCGCGCCGGCCCGCTCGTACTCCCGGAGCGCGCGGTCGAAGTCCTTTTCGTGCTCGGCAATGCGGCCGAACGCGCGATATCCCTGGAGGGCGTTGCGCTTGCGGATCTCCTGTGCCTGCTCCTTCGCCTTCTTCTCGCTTCCGCCGAGGATGCCGGGCGCCTGCAGGTAGAACTCGATCAACCCGAAGCGCGCCTCGAGATTGTCGGGATCCAGCGCCGAGGCCTGCTCGAACTCTTTCCTGACTTTCTTCGCGAGGGAGGGCTGCTTCAACACAGCCGCCCGGATGGCCTGGGACCCGTATGCGCGTCCGAGCCACAAGTGGTACTCGGCGCTTGACGGCTCGATCGCGATGGACTTCTCCATCCACTCGACCGCGAGGCCGGCGCTGCCGTGCGCCAGATAGACCCGGCCGAGGTAGCTTGCCGCCCGGGCGTCACCCGG
The DNA here is from genome assembly GCA_035469365.1 of Thermoanaerobaculia bacterium. Taxonomy (GTDB): domain Bacteria; phylum Acidobacteriota; class Thermoanaerobaculia; order UBA5066; family Gp7-AA6; genus JAWOLE01. Next base: position 287 of record DATIRW010000214.1, on the reverse strand, counting down.
ATTCTCCCGCACGGCCAGCTCGAGCGACAGGCGCGCCTGCTCGAACTTCCTGGCCGCGAAGAGCTCGGCTCCCTCGTCGCTCCTCGATCCTGCGGCGCCGGCCGATCCCGCGAGTTGGCACAGGCCTAGCGCCAATGTAAGGAGACGCGCGTTTCTATTCATGAGCCATGAGCCATGAGCCATGAGCCATTGACACGTTGCGACTTCTTACCACGACCGCCGGAGAGAGGAAATTCGGGAACCGGCCCGTCAATGCGGGTTCCCTTGCTGACAGAATGAAAGGCGTG
>DATIRW010000213.1:0-2286 GCA_035469365.1 Thermoanaerobaculia bacterium | reverse complement strand
ACCTCTCCCATCCCGCCCGCGCCAAGAGGCGACAGGATCTCGTAGGGGCCGAGACGAGTCCCAGCGGAAAGTGTCATCGGATGACGGCGAACAGGATTCTATGCCTGCGATGGTCTGTCGGGCGGGCTGGCTCGGTAACCGTGGAGTCCGACGGCCGGCATCAAAGGCAGGGGACGGGATCACGGCCTGCGGGAGCTTGTTGGAGCGGGAAACGGGGGTCGAACCCGCGACATCCACCTTGGCAAGGTGGCGCTCTACCACTGAGCTATTCCCGCTCGGGAGGGCGAAGGATAGCGGAGGGGTCCGCGAGGGTCAAGCCGTCGTGTGGAGATCGACGGCCGTGCCGCCGCAGTGCTGGCAGACTCGGATCATCTGTCCGCCGAACTTCTTCTCCGGAGCGCACGGCTCGCAGAGGGGCCGGCCGGTATCGTGGCATTGAAAGAAAGCGACCCTGTCGGTGTGCGTGCGGCAGCAGGCCGGAGGCTTGACCTTCTGGGCCCTGGCAAGACTAAAGAGCGATCTCAGATACGTAAGATCGCCCGCCATGACGGCTTCCGCATCTTCCACGCGGATATGGTCGGTCTCGAGGATCTCGCGCGTCCGGATGAGATTGCGGATGTCCCTCCGGTCGAAGACGTCCGATTGGAAGCCCGGTTTTTCGACCCGGAAACGCAGGCCCTCGGGGGCGGCGGCGGTGTTGGGGCTGACGTCCGGAGCCGCCTTTGACGGAGCCGGAGGCGGGTCAGCGGCCCTGGCGGCAGGGGCGGGATTGGCTGCCGCGGCTGCAGCGGCGGCGGCTTCCGCCTGAAGCCGGATATGCAAGCGGGCCTCCTCCCGCGAGGGAAAGTCCATCGGCTCCTTGCAATGCGGGCAGCCGAACCGGGCTTGAACAGGGGGGATTCGCTCGAGCTGGATCGAAAAGTTCCCCGAACAATTCCGGCAGACAAAATTGTAGCGCTGCTCTGGTTCTGGCAAGTTAATTTCGTTCTCCTGAGAGACAGGACATTCTAACACGCGGGCGGGCCTCCTATCGTTGTGTCCGCGTGTTTGTCGCTCTGGCCCCGGTCGCGGCGCGAGGAGTCTCCCAAGTAACCGGGAGGAGCCTCGCGCCGCGGGAGCGCAGCGTTTGCGTGGGATCAGTCGAGCGGTCGAGGCCGCATCCGGCCGAGCCGCTCGACGGTGCGCCCTCAGGCGCAGATCCCGCGCAAGCGCGGAGCGACGGCTAACGCGGCGGGCGCGGGCGAGGAGGGCCGACGAAGGCGTCCCGGAGAATGGTCACATTCGATACCGCGTCATCCTGAAGGATTGAGACAACGTCGAAGCGACAGGTGGTGCTTTCGAGATGCTCGCGCTGGAGATATACCTGGGCGGCGCGGAAGATCCGGCGCTGCTTTTCTGCGTTGACGGCCTCCTCGGGCAGACCGAACCCGGTGCCATGCCGTCCCTTGACCTCGACGAAGCAGAGAACGTTCCCATCCTGCGCCACGAAGTCGATTTCCCCGACCCGGGTCCGAAAGTTCCTGGCGCGAATCGTGTACCCCGCCTCCTTCAGATGCTTCTCCGCCAGCCGCTCCCACTCCTGCCCCACCCCGCGCGATCCTCGCATCCTCGGGGGCCGCCGCGTGAAGAAGGAGACAACGCGATCGAGGAGAACCGAGGGGAACACCGGCGCATCCTAGCCGGTCGTCGCGGCGCTCGAGAATTGCATAAGATATTCGAAAATCATATGCTTTATGCATGAGAACGACTCTCGATATTCCGGAGGAGATTCTCGAGGAAGCCCGGCGCGTGTGCGGTCATCGGACCAAACGCGAGACCGTCATCTCGGGACTGGAAGAGCTGATCAAGAAGGCGAAGCGGGAAGAGCTGCGCCGCCTCGCCGGAAAGATGAATCTCCGGATTGACCTGGCGCGGTCCCGGAGGCGAAGAACCGCTTGAGCGACGTCCTCGCCGACACCTCGGCGTGGGTCGCATTCCTGAGAGGGGACTCGGCCGCGGTGCGCCGGATCGACCCGCTGCTGGCCGAGGGGCGCCTCGCGATTGCCCGGGCCGTCTATGCCGAAGTCCTATCCGGCACGTCGTCGCGCCGCGACTTCGATCTGTTGAGCGGGGTGCTCAAGGGGTTGGAGTGGCTCCCGGAACCCCGCGACCTCTGGGAGAGGATCGCGGAAGCGCGCTTCGCGCTCGCGAGACGGGGATTTCAGGCGGCGGTCCTGGATCTGGTCATCGCTTTCTATGCCCTGGACGCGCGCCACACGCTTCTGACGCGGGACCGGGATTTCGCCC
>DATIRW010000212.1:0-7403 GCA_035469365.1 Thermoanaerobaculia bacterium | reverse complement strand
GAACGGCTGTCCGGCTGCGGGCGAGGCGGATAAGAGCATCCCGGCCAGGCCGAGACAAATTCCAAAAGCAGCAGGCAAACCGCGAGGGAAGGCCATGACTTTCCTCCGGAGCCGAAACATATACCGCGCCCGGCCCTCCGCTCGAAGCGGCCGGCGAGGCAGCCCATTCGGAATGCCGTCCGGTTCCGGAATGTTTTTGCGGCAGGAAAATGAATTCCCAGCCGGGACGCGTTCGGGCGGCGCGCCTTATCGCGGTCGCCGCGGACATCGTTCAGATTGTCGTGTTCCCGCTCTTCGCGCCGGGCCTGGCGTCCCCCTGGAACAACGCGCTCGATCTCCTGGTGGCCGTCGCGATGGTCTTGCTCATCGGATGGCACTGGGCGTTTCTGCCATCCTTCTTCGCCGAGCTCGTGCCGGGCCTCGACCTCGTTCCGACCTGGACGGCGGCGGTCTTTTTCGTGACGCGCGCGCAGACGCCGGCGACCCCGCCGGCCGGAAAAACGCACGACGTCATCGACACCGAGGTCGTCTCTCGCTGGAAGATGTAGGCCCTAGCGCGCCGGGAGCCTCTTCTCGATGTCCTTCAGGCGCTTGTCCATCTCATCGAGTTTTTCCTGAAAGCGGTCGAGACTCTCGGGGCTGCGGAAGACCCAGGAACGGTGCCCGAAGTCCCGGCCGATGTCGCGTCCGATCTCACGGCCCATTCTGCCGAGGTCATGACTCAGCTCTCCAAGGTCGATCTCGTCGCTGCGCCGCTCCTCGATCTTGACGGTGAGTTGTTTCACCGCGCGGTCGCGGGAGACCTCGAGCTTGAGCGTCTCGCCCGACTTCATCCGGCGCACGGCATGAGTCAGGTCGCGGCCTGACTCGATGCGTTCGCCGCCGGCGCGGGTGACGATGTCGCCGACCAGGATTCCCGCTTTCGACGCCGGGCTGTCGCTCTCGACTCCGGCGACGAGCACGCCGGCGTCCTTCGGCGCCCCGTAATGCGCCCTCAGCTCGGGCGTCATCTCGATGAGACGGATCCCCAGGTACCCATGCCGGCCGTGCCGCATGTGCCAGACGAACGGCTCGTCGTCGCCGTCTGAGGCGAAGACGCCGTCGTCGCTGATAACGACTTTCGTTTCCTTCTTTTCGGACTTCTGCGCCGGCTCGTCGCCGGAGGGAACCGCGGCGGCGCCGGAAGCGATCAGAAGAAAAGCAAGTGGTATTGCCTTCATCGCGGTTGAGCTCATTGCAGACACTCCTTTCGATGAGAGAGACGCCGCTGTGTCCGAGAGGTTTCCCTCACCCCAATTCATAGAGGTGTCAGGTTGGAGGTGTCAGGTTCAATGCAGGGGTCAGGTATCACAGGTATCAGGTGTCAGGGGTCAGGGAAGATAGCTCCGGTCCCTGGTACCTGACACCTGGCACCTGACACCTGGAGTGTCACCGCCGTAATACACTCGGGCAAGGAAGCTCCGTGTACGCGTTGTGTCTGGTCCTGACTCTCGGTCTGGCCGCTCCGCCGGCGGTGCCGGCGCCGGGATACGTCTACAGGGCGAGTCTCGTTCAGGCCGCTCCCGGCAAGCTTCTCGAGTTGATCGAGCTGCACAAGTCACTCCGCGCCGCGGTTTCCAACGGTGGAGACGAGGCGCCGTTCTGGATGCGTCACAGCCAGGGAGACCGCTGGGACCTGCTCCTGCTTTTTCCGGTCGGAAGCTACTCCGACTACTACTCCGCGCAGCGGGTCGCGCGCCGGGAGAAGGCGGAGCGCTCCTCGCAGAGCGTTCTGGAGAAGATCCGGGACGCGACCGCCTGGCAGGAAGACGTCTTCGTCTCCGGCCCCGCGTTAGAAGAGGTCCGGAGTCGGTTCGCCGGGGCCGGCTTCTTCCACGTCGAGATGTTCACCGCGCTCCCCGGCAAGCGGTCCGACCTCTCCCACGAGCGCGAGATGGAGAACGCCTACTTGAAGGCGCTCGGCCGCCCGCAGAACCTGATCTTCGTCCGTGACCAGGGGAGCGCCTGGGACATCTTCACGATCGGGTTCTACCGCGACTTGAAGCACTACGCCGAGAGCGCCGACATTCCCGAGGCGAGCCAGGAGGCCGGGGCCAGGGCGGCAGGGTTCGAGAGCGCGCGGCACATCGGCCCCTACCTTCGCACGCTCATCAGCAGCCATCACGACACGCTGGCCGTCGCAATCAAGTGAGAGAAGGGATTCGTGTTGGAAGTCCTGATGGTTTACGCCGGGCTGCTCGTCGGCCTGGCCGGAATCGTCTCGCTCGCGAGACCCCTGCATGCGCTCGGCATCCGGACGCGGCGGGCGGCCGCGGGAGTTCTCGCGCTCGGGCTCGTCCTGGCGGCGGCGGGAGCGCTGTGGACGGCTTCTCTCGTCGCCCGGGTCGGGGACCGCTCCCGGCTGGATGAGTTCGTTCCCGTCTGCCAGTTCCGGGAGTTCCACGAGATCCGCGTCCACGCGCCGGCGAGCGCCGTGTTCCGCGCGGTCAAGTCGGTCACGGCGGGCGAGATCCGGTTCTTCCGCCTCCTGACCTGGATTCGATCGCCGCGATTCTCCCGCGAAAGGGGCGAGAACATCCTGGCCGCGCCGGCGGATAAACCTCTGCTCGAGGTGGCGCTCCATTCGGGGTTCCTGCCGCTGGCGGAGGACCCGGACAAGGAGGTCGTCATTGGGACAATCTTCGGCGGTGGGCTGCGGGTGGTCGGGGAAGGCGGCCCGCGAGAATTTGCTCGCCTCGACCGTCCGGGAGTCTGCAAGGTCGCGATGAATTTCCGTCTGCGGGAAGAACCCGGCGGCTGGGTCCGTCTCTCGACTGAGACGCGCGTTTTGGCGCTCGGCTCCTCCGCCAGGAGGACGTTCGCGGTCTACTGGCGCGTGATCTACCCCGGGAGCGCTCTCATCCGGCGGATGTGGCTGGCGGCCATCCGCCGGCGGGCCGAGGACGCGCTCGGGTCCTGTCTCGAAGAGCTGGAAGCCGTCACGCGTCCGGTCAACAAGGCGCTCGAGCTTTTCGAATCGGGCGGGCCCGCGGCGAAACGGGAGGCCTCCGCGGCGCAACGAGTCCTGGCGGAGGCGAGGCTCGCCCGTGAAAAACTGGAATCGACCGCCGCCGAGCCTCCCTGCCTCCGGTCAAAGCAGGAGGACCTCGTGTTCCTGAACCATCTCATCCTCGGGTTTCAGGCTTACATCGGAAGCGGGTCGAGGGATGCGAAATCCCTCGACAGTCTCGAATCCATCATCCGCCGCGCCCGCGTCCATCAGGCGCGAGGAAGGACCGGTGCGTAGCGCCCTGATCGCTGTCACTTAATGGCAGGCGGCACCTGGATGGTCGCCGTTCGTTGTCAGAATCGTGGTTGCGAGAGAAAAGCCCCTGCGGAGTCAATGGGTTGCGACCGTCTCGGGATGGCGTGTTCGTTGCTCTTCCACCCCCCTGTGAGCGTGACGAGTATCACGGCGCGATTGCCGCGCGTCAAGGATCGACTGCTCTTACACAAGCAGATGATCGAAAGTCTCCCCTTCGCGTTGCTCGTTTGCGACGCTCGCACACTCAAGATCGTCGAGCACAACGCCGCCGCCTCCGCGTTCTTCGGCGATGTCGAGGCGTCGTCCCGTCCCTCGCGCAGCCTCGTCGGACATGGCGCGAGCGAGCTCTTTCCGGATTTCGCGGAGACGCTCAAGCCTCTGCTGCGCCGCGCCGTCGAGACCCGGGACGCCTGCTGCGCCGACGAACTGTGCATTCCCGCCCCCGGCGGCAGCGAGCGCTTCGTCGCGGTCACGGTGCAGCCGATGGCGGTGGACGATTTTGTGATGTACCTCATGGTCTCCATTCTGGAAGTCACGCAGCAGGTGGTGGCCCGCAAGAGGCAGGAGCACATTCAGCGCATGGAGAGCGTCGGGACTCTCGCGGGAGGCCTCGCGCACGACGTCAACAACATGCTGTTCGCCATCGGCGGCCACGCGTACCTGCTGCGGGCGCGCAACGAGATGACGTCGGAGGCGCTCGAGGAGCTCGACCAGATCGACGCGACGATCGCCCGCGCCCGCACGCTGACGAGCAAGCTGCTGACGTTCGCGCGGGGAGGATGTCCGGAGCGCGGGCCCGTGCAGGTGAACGAAACCGTGACGGAGACGCTCCGGATGCTCTCCGGCTCGCTCGGAACGGAAGTGACCCTCGAGGTTTCGCTCGATCCGGATGTGCCGCCGATTCTCGCCGACAGCGGCGGCCTGCAGCAGATCCTCGTGAACTTCTGCGTCAACGCGCGCGATGCGATGGAAGGGCGGGGGAGGCTGCGAATTCGAACGGCGCGGGAGAACGGTTCTGTGCTGCTCGAGGTGCGCGACAGCGGCCCGGGCATCCCGGACACGGTCCGTTCCCGCATCTTCGAGCCTTTCTTCACGACCAAGAAAGAGCACGGAACCGGGCTCGGTCTTTCCGTCGTTTACGGCCTGGTCAAGAACTACGGCGGCAGCGTCCAAGCCGGCAACGCGCACGACGGCGGCGCGCGATTCGTTGTCCGGCTGCCAGCCCTGCACAACTGACGCGCTTCCGCGCGTCAGATTCCTGGAATACCGCTCAGCGGGCCATGAACACGGTAACCGTGTGGTCCTCCGGGCTCGCGGTGACGGCGTCCGCGCGGCCGTTTCCGTCGAAGTCGGCGAGCAGGAGACGCCAGGACCTTCCGGCTCCCGGCACCGTGACGGTGCGGGAAGGGGATAGCCCGTCGGCTCCGCCGAACGAAACTGTCAGGTCGCGGCTCCCGGCGTTGACGACGACCGCGTCGGCGATTCCATCACCGTCCACGTCGCCCGCCTTCACGTCTCCGGGCGCCTGCCCGGAGGCGATCCGGGGACCGAGGCGGAAGTTTCCGCGGCCGTCTCCGAGGAGAAAAGTCAGTGCGTCGCCACTCGGATCCACAATCTGGCCCGAGTAGTTCCCGACGACGATGTCCGGCTTTCGGTCTCCGTTGATGTCCGCCACCGCGACGGTGAAAGGTGAGGGTCCCGCAGGGATCGGCGCGTGCTCGGCGGACCGCCCACCCCGGAAATTCCCGCGGCCGTCGCCGAAGAGAATCGTGATTCCGCGCTCGACCATGTTGGGAACGACGATGTCGGGCTTGCCGTCCCCGTCGAGGTCGGCCACCCGCAGGTTGCGGTAGGGCTTTCGGCCCGCCTCGATCGGGACTCCGGGGAGCGCGAAGCCGCCCTTCCCGTCGCCGGCGAGCAGCGTCAGGCGGTTCTCTTCCCAGCTGTCGATGACGAGGTCGAGGAACCCGTCGCCGTTGACGTCGCCGGAATCGATCGTGTGCGGATGGGGGCGGCTCCTCACGGAGAACGGAGATCCGGGAGCCGGCCGGAACCCGCCGTTTCCATCGCCAAGCAGCAGCGTGACGCTCGGGACGCCGTGGTTCGCGATCGCAAGATCGAGTTTTCCGTCTCGATTGAAGTCGGCGACCGCGATCTCCGTCGGAGCGGGTCCTGCCGGGAAGGACCCGGCCTGCCGGAATCCCCCGTGCCCGTCCCCGAGAAAGACGACCAGGTCATCGGCGCCGTCGCTGGCAACGACCAGATCCAGCTTTCCGTCGCGGTTGAAGTCGCCGGCCGCGAGCGCTCCCGGCCGGCGGCTCTCGCCCAGAGAAATGACCCGGGGCGCTTGGAACGGACTTGGTCGCTGGGATCCCGACACGGCAACGGCCAAGAGAAACATTAGAAGGACTCTCATGGTTCCTCTCATGTCCGCAAAGACGCCGCCTCGCGTCCGAGTGTTAGCCGGTCTGCTAGCATTGAGTGATGAGAGTTCTCTCGGTTAAGCCGCTCCTGCTGGCGGTGGTTGCCGCTTCGGCGTTCCTCGGCGCGCGCGCAGCGGAGCCGCCTCCGGCTGTTCCGTTCATCGCCGATGACTATCCGCGGGCACTGGCGGAGGCCCGCTCGAAGAAGCGGCCGATCTTCGTCGAGGCCTGGGCGCCCTGGTGACACACGTGCCGGTCGATGAGGGCCTTTGTCTTCACGGACAAGGCGCTCGCGCGGCACGCCGGACAGTTCGTCTGGCTCTCGATTGACACGGAAAAGCCCGGCAACGCTTCGTTCCTGACGAAGTTTCCCGTCGAGGCGTGGCCCTCCTACTTCGTCGTGGATGCGTCCTCGGAGAAGGTCGCGTTGCGATGGGTCGGCGGCGCCACCGTCAGCCAGGTCGTGAAGATCCTGGAAGACGGGCGGCAGGCGGTCCGCGGGCGCGAGAAGGGGGTCGAAGAGATCCTCGCCCGCGCCGACCGTTCGTACGGCGAGGGGAAAAATGCCGACGCGGTCAAGGATTATCGCGAGGCTCTTTCCGCCGCGCCGAAGGGCTGGCCGCGTTACGGCCGCGCCGTCGAGTCGCTCCTCTTCGCCCTGCAGAGGATCCACGACGAGAAGGGATGCGCCGAGACGGCGCACGGGGCATTTGCGAGATTGCGCCGCACCTCCTCGGCCGCCAACGTCGCTGCGACCGGGCTCAACTGCGCCCTGTCTTTGAAGCCCGAGGACCCTTCGCGCGTGGAGCTCGTCACGACGCTCGCGGCGGACTGCCGGGAGGTTCTCTCGGAGCGGCGGCCGGACATCGCCGCGGACGACATCTCCTCCGTCTATGACGAGCTCGCGTCCGAGCGGGAGGAGGCCAAAGACGAGCAGGGAAGGAAGAAGGTGCTGTCGGAGCGGGCCGCCTTTCTCGAAGGCGAAGCGGCGCGCGCGAAGAGCCCCGAGGCGCGCGCCGTCTTCGACTCCCACCGGCTCTCGACGTATCTGGAGCTCGGGGAGCCCGAGCGCGCGATCCCGATGCTCGAAGCCTCCGAGCGGGACCTCCCCGAGGACTACAACCCCCCCGCGCGCCTGGCGGTCGCCTACAGGGCCATGAAGAAGTACGACGAGGCTCTGGCCGCCTCCGACCGCGCGCTGGCCAGGGCCTACGGCCCCAGGAAGATCGGGATCCTCCAGACGCGGGCCGATATCTACGCGGCAATGGGAGATCCGGGCGCCGCGCGCCGGACGATGGAAGAAACCCTCCGCTACGCCGAGGGACTTCCGCCGGGACAACGCTCGGAGAAGACGGTAGCGTCGCTCAAGAAGAAGCTCGAAGCGATGCCATAAACCGTCGCTCCGCGCTCGTGCGGGAAATGCGCCCTTAGGGCGCAACGGCGAGCGGCTCGGCCGGATGCGGCCTCGACCGCCCGCCTTTTCCCTCGCAAGCGCTGCGCTCCCGCGTCGCGCGCCTCCTCCGTCGGTTACTTCGGGAGACTACGCGCGCCGCGACCGGGGCTGGGAACCGTCGCTCCGCGCTCGCGCGGGAAATGCGCCCTTAGGGCACACCGGCGACCGGGCTTTCACGTTCCGGGCATCGGGAAGGGGAAGCGAGTATCCTTGGGAAAGGCAT
>DATIRW010000211.1:0-11344 GCA_035469365.1 Thermoanaerobaculia bacterium | reverse complement strand
CGGAACAGAGCGCTTGATCGCGGCCGGCAGGAAGGCCGCGCCGGAGGCCCTCTTCCTGCTTGTCTCCAGCCAGGCAGCGGCCGGGCCGGCTCGAGACGGGCGGACGGTGCGGGAAGAGGACGTCCCGCGGCCCGTCTCCTGGTACGGCCGGTCCAAGCTCGAGGCCGAGGAGGTTGTGGCGCGGGAATGGAAGGGGCCCTGGCTGGTCCTGCGGCCGAGCGTGATTTTTGGACCCGGTGATCGCGGCCTCCTGACGCTCTTCGCGGGAGCCGCTCGCGGCTGGGTCCCCGCGCCTGCCGGGTCCCGACGCATCCAAATCATCCATGCCTCTCGGGCGGCGAGGGGCATCGCGCTCGCCGCCGGACGGCCCGACCTCTCCGGGAAAAGGGCTTTTCTCTGCGACACGCAGCCGATCAGAGTCGCCGATTTTGCCGCGGCGATCGCGCGATTGCCGCAACGTCCGGCCCGGGTCGTGCCGATCCCCGACATGCTGGTCCGGCTCGCAGGAGCGGTAGAAGCGTTCCGGGAAGCCGTATCAGGGCGTTCTCGCCCGTTCAACGCCGACAAGGCGCGGGAGATTCTGGCCGGCGACTGGCTCTGCGAGCCGGCACTGATGCAGAAGCATCTTGATTTACCCCCTCCGTCTCCTTTGGAGTACGAGTTACGGGAAACATGGAATTGGTATACGCAGGAGGGGTGGCTCCCTTTGTAAAATTTGCTAAGATCAGGCGCGACGGGACTCGAATAAACTAACGGGAGGCACGATGAGCAAACCTGCTCCGGCGCCAAAATTTCCGGTCGAAAGCACGTCCCCCTTCTTCGACAAGTGCTACCGGTACGACGTGGCGCAGCGCGTCCGCCAGGCGGGGGTCTATACCTTCTTCCGGGTCGTCGAATCGGCCCAGGACCCCGAGGTCTCGATCGGCGGCCGCCGGCTCATCATGCTCGGGTCCAACAATTACCTCGGTCTGACCAACGACGCCCGCGTCAAGGAGGCGGCCATCCAGGCGATCCGCCGCTACGGCTCCGGCTGCGCGGGATCCCGTTTTTTGAATGGCACTCTCGATCTTCACGTCCTCCTCGAGGAGCGTCTCGCCGAGTTCACGCGGCAGGAGGCCGCCGTGACGTTTGCCACAGGGTTCCAGGTCAATCTGGGCGTGATCTCGTGCCTGGTCGGCAAGGGGGACTCGGTCTATCTGGACAAGCAGGACCACGCCTGCATCATTGACGGGGCGCGCCTCTCCTTCGGCACGGTCCGCAAGTTCCGCCACAACGATCCCTCGGACTTGAGGCGACAGATGCAGCAGGACGCCGGCGCCAGGGGGCGCTTCATCGTGGTGGACGGAGTCTTCTCCATGGAGGGGGACATCGCGCCCCTTCCGCAGATCGTGGCGACGGCTCGGGATTTCGGAGCCGGCGTCATGGTGGACGACGCTCACGGCCTCGGCGTGCTTGGCCCGACCGGCCGCGGGACTTCCGAGCATTTCGGCCTGGAGGAGGAGGTGGACCTGATCATGGGGACCTTCTCCAAGTCCCTGGCATCGGTCGGAGGGTTCGTCGCCGGCAACGCGACCATCATCGACTACATCAAGCACACGGCCCGCACGATGATCTTCTCCGCCGCCCCGCCTCCCGCCTCCGTGGCCGCCGCGCTGGCGACGCTCGACATCATCGAGGGGGAGCCCGAGCGCCGGGCCAACCTCTGGCAGAACACGCTTTTCTTCCGCGAAGGGTTGAAGTCCCTCGGTCTGGACACCGGCAATTCGGAGACGCCCGTCGTTCCGATCGTCGTGGGAGAGGATGCCGTCGCGCTGGAAATGGTGCAGCGCCTCCACGAAGCCGGTGTCTTCGTCAACTGCGTCCTGTCGCCGGCCACTCCACCCGGCCGGGCTCTCATCCGCACATCGCTCATGGCCACCCACACCCGGGAGCAGCTCGCCCGCGCTCTCGACACGATCGGGAAGGTCGGCCGGCAGGTGGGATTGGTTCGCTCCGTCGAGGTGTGAGCCGTCCGGGAGCAGGTGCCAGGGTTCCCTGACACCTCGCCTGAACACAGTGACCGTCTCCATCGAGCCGATCTCACGATCGAAAAGAGACCTCAACCGGTTCTTCGATGTCGCGGACCGGATCTACCGCGACGATCGCAACTGGGTGCCGCCTCTGCGCGACGACGTCGCGAAGGTCTTCGCCGACAAGAACCCGTTCTTCCGTCATGCGGAGATCGAGCTCTTCGTGGCCCGCCGCAACGGCGAAGACGCCGGAAGGATCGCCGCGATCCTGGACCGGCATCACAACGAATTCCATGGCGAGAAGACGGGATTCTTCGGGTTCTTCGAATCGGTGAACGACCGGTCGGTCTCGGATGCGTTGCTCGACACCGCGGCGAACTGGGCCCGGAGGCGCGGCATGGGAGTCCTGCGCGGGCCCGCGAACCCGAGCTTGAATGACGAGGCCGGGCTGCTGGTCGAGGGATTCGACACGCCGCCCGTCCTGATGATGACGTACAACCCGCGCTACTACGTGGACCTGATCGAAGCATTCGGCTTCCGGAAGGCGAAGGATCTGCTCGCTTACTGGTTCGAGATCGCGCCGGAGCCGCTCTCTCGTTTCGCGCGCATCAACGAACGGTTCCGCAAGCGCAACCGAGACATCGAAGTACGCAAGGTCTCCAAAGGCAGCCTGAAAGCCGACCTGCCGAAAATCCGCGAGGTCTACAACGAAGCCTGGGAGAAGAACTGGGGCTTCGTCCCGATGACTCCCGAGGAGATGGACTTCATGGCCGCCCGGTTGAAGCCGCTCCTCGACGAGAACTTCCTCTTCATCGGGGAGACGAGAAGGCTCGACGGATCCCTCGAGCCGGTCGCGTTCATGCTCTGCCTGCCTGACTACAACACGGCGATCCAGCCGCTCCGTGGAAGGCTCCTGCCGCTGGGATGGCTGAAGTTCCTCCTCGGATTGAGGAAGATCAAGACGCTTCGCGTCGTCACCCTCGGGCTCAAGAGGGAATACCGCATGCGGGGAATCCAATCGATCATGTTCGAAGAAGGCCTGAAGGCGTGTCTGAAGCGAGGCCTGACCGGCTGCGAAGTCTCCTGGATGCTCGAGGACAACGACCTCGTGCTGCGGTCAGTCCGGTTATGGGGAGGAAGACACTACAATACCTACCGCATGTACGACAAGGTCCTGGAGCCGTCTCCTCCGCTCCACCAGTCGTAGAGCCGGTCGCCCACCGGGACGGTGACCACGGCCAACAGCGCGCCGGCGATCACGTCCACAACGTAGTGGTATCGGCAATAGACGGTCGAGATCACGAGGCAGACGGCGATGGGCAGCAGCCACCAGAACGCGTCCCGCGCGCGCTGGAAGGCGACGATCATGACAACAACGGCGATCATCGTGTGGCCGGAGGGGAAGACATCGAACTTCGTCTTCTCGAGCTCGTCGAGCGTCGATGAGACCGTGCGGGACAAGGATGTCGTTTCCAGGGCAACTGTGTGACTCGAGGAGAGGGCGGCGCGCGGGCCGAGCGCGGGCACGACAAAGTACCCGGCGTAGGAGACGACGTAGGCGAGGGTGAGAGTGAAGATGAAGCGGCGGGCGGTCGGAGGGCTTCTCCTCCAGATGAGAGCGCCCAGCGCGATCGCGATGAAGTAGTAGGTCAGGTAGGCAACGAAGAAGAGGTCCGTCAGGGCGGGACGCAGGAACCGCTGCAGCCAAACCGTCGGGTCCACTCCCAAGAGCCAGCGGTCCGCCGCGATCAAGAGATCGTCGCGCGCGACCGGGCGAGCCGCTACGATCAGCGGCCCGAGGCTCTCGTAGAGAATCGGCACGAACGCGATCGGGTAGAAGTTGACGAGCACCCGCAGCACGGAGGAGACGCGATCTTCCCTCCGGACGGCGGCCATCACGACGAGGACGCCCGCCGCCATGAGGCCGTACCGCTTCAGAATGCCCGCCGGATCCGCAACGCGGCCGTCGAGCCAGAGCGCGAGCGCGGAAAGCACGGCCAGCGTGAGCAGATTCAACGCTTCGAGGGGGCGCGGCCTCACGTCCGCATTTATAGCGCGTTTCCGCGGCGAGCCCGGACGGCTCCGCGTCCCGCGATAGAATTCCCGCGTTCATGAAGGCTCCGACGGCCTCTCTCGTCCTCCTCATCCTGGCGGCCTGTCTTCTGGCTGGCGGCGCCGCCGCGGGGCCGGCTGGCCGCGCGCGCCCGCCCCTCGTCGTCGCCGGCAGGATCGATACCCCGATTCACCCCGCCGCGGCCAATTATCTGAACAAACTGGTCAAGGGGGCCGAGAGGGATGGCGCGGACCTGATCGTACTCGGTCTGTCCACACCCGGCGGGCTCCTGACCTCGACGCGCGAGATGGCCTCCGCGATTCTCCTGTCCAAAATCCCGGTCGTGACATTCGTCTCGCCGTCCGGCGCCTCCGCCGCCTCGGCGGGCTTCTTCCTGCTTCTGGCAGGAGACGTGGCCGCGATGGCTCCCGGGACGAATACAGGGGCGGCGCATCCGGTCGCGGGAGAAGGGCAGGAATTGTCGAAGACGATGAATGAGAAGGCGGAGCAGGACGCCCGGGCCTTCATCCGCAGCCTCGCGAGACAGCGGGGTCGCAATGCCGACAAGGCGGAGTCCGCGGTCACCTCCAGCCTGTCCTTCACCGAGACGGAGGCGAAAGAGGCGAGCCTCATCGAAATCGTGGCGCGCGACGTGCCGGACCTGCTCGGCCAGCTCGACGGGCGGACGATCCGGCGGGTCGGCGAGAAGGAAGCCACGCTCCACCTGAAGGGCTACCGTCTCGAGGGCCGGGAGATGAGCGGGCTCGAGAAAGTCCTGGGGGTCGTCTCGCACCCCAACGTCGCCTACATCCTCTTCCTGCTCGGGCTCGTGGGTCTCTACTTCGAAATGTCGAGCCCCGGCGCGGTGCTCCCGGGCGTCGTGGGCGGGATCGCGCTGCTTCTCGCGCTCTACGCGTTCTCGGTTCTCCCGGTCAACTTCGCCGGCATCGCGTTGATCCTCTTCGCGGTGCTCCTCTTCGTCCTGGAGGTCAAGGCGGCCAGCCACGGCGTGCTCGCAGCGGGAGGGGCGATCGCCCTGCTCGCGGGCTCGCTCCTCCTCTTCTCCGGCCGGGGCGAGCAGGGCTACCGGGTGGACCTCTCAATCATCCTGCCGGCCGTCGTCATGACGCTCGGCGTCGTGGGCTTCCTGACGTTTCGGACGATCTCGCTCCGGCGGATGCCCGTCAGGACCGGGGCCTCCAGCCTGCTCGGGAAGAACGCGCGGGTCGTGCGTCCCTTCGGCGAGCCCGACGCCATGGGCACGGTCCTGCTCGAGGGGGAATACTGGGACGCCTACGGAGCCCCCGGCGCGGCCCCGGGCGAGACGGTCCGCGTGGTCGGGATGGAGGGATTGAAGCTTCGAGTCGAACGGAGGACGTGATGCCGCAGGTCCTTTCTCTTCCCGGTTTCGTGTTTGCCGGGTTCATCCTGCTCCTCTTCGTTTTCAAGTGGATCAACATCCTCAAGGAGTACGAGCGCGCCGTGACCTTCTGGTTGGGCCGTCTCTCGCGGCAGCCCAAGGGGCCCGGTCTCGTGCTGATCTTCTGGCCCGTCGAGACGATGGTCCGGATGTCCCTGCGCACGATCGTTCACGACGTGCCGTCGCAGGACATCATCACGAAGGACAACGTCTCCGTGAAGGTGAACGCGGTCGTCTATTTCCGCGTTGTGGAGCCGGACAAGGCCGTGGTGCAGGTCGAGAACTACCTCTACGCGACCTCGCAGCTCGCCCAGACGACGCTCCGGAGCGTCCTCGGCCAGGCTACGCTCGATGAGCTCCTGTCGGAACGGGACAAGTTGAACCTCTCCCTCCAGAAGGTCATCGACGAGCACACGGAGCCCTGGGGCATCAAGGTCTCTCTGGTCGAGGTCAAGCAGGTGGACCTGCCCCTGGAGATGCAACGCGCGATGGCCAGGCAGGCGGAAGCGGAGCGAGAGAAGCGGGCCAAGATCATTCACGCGGAGGGGGAAGCCCAGGCGGCCGAGAAGCTCTCCGAGGCGGCCGGCATCATCGGCCGCGAGCCGGCCACTCTGCAGCTGCGCTATCTCCAGACGCTCACGGAGCTCGCGAGCGAGAAGAACTCAACCATCGTCTTCCCGCTGCCGATCGACCTGCTGAAAGCGTTCCTCCCGAAGGACAAGTAGACTGCTGGCGTGCCCGAGCCCCGTACCCACTACCAGGTCTCTTTCACGTCGCGGCAGGCCGTCCTGCTTTTCGTCGTGGTCCTCGCCGCTCTGACGGGCGCGTACTTCCTGGGAGTCGTGACGGGGCTCGCCGGGCGGCCGCCGGCGGAAAGTCTCGCGGTTCCTGCGACGGCTTCCATGCCGACCGCGCCCGCTACCAGCGAGAGGGCCTCGGGCGGGCCCGTTTCGAACACTCCTCCGGCCGGCGCGCCGGCGGCCGAGCAAGAGCGGACCGCGCCGCCCACGGCGGCCGCCCGGGAACCCGGGAAGACGGAAGGGCTCCAGTTCTTCGAGGACCGTTCGGGGGAACCGACGCCGCGCGCCGGGGCGCGGTCGGCTCAGGCACCGGCTCCGGCGAAGGCCGCGGGAGGCTTCTGGGTCCAGGTGCTTTCCACGACATCGGAGCGCGAGGCAAGGTCCCGCCGGGATTTACTCGCCGGACACGGCCACCGTGCCGTCGTCTCATCAGCCCACGGGCCGAAGGGGCCAGTCCTTTACCGGGTGCGCGTGGGACCGTACGCGTCCCGCGAGGAGGCCTCGAGGGCGGCGGAAGGTCTCGAGCGCAAAGAGAAGGCCAAGACGTGGATCGTTCCGCCGGGAGAGTGAGCACGCTTCCCGTCCGGGCTCCGGAATGGATCCGGGAGAAGCGTCTGCGTCTGGCCGACCTTCACGAGGTCAAGCGGGTGATGCGCGCCGGATCGCTGCACACCGTCTGCGAGGAGGCCCGGTGTCCGAACCGGGGGGAGTGTTTCGCCCGGGGAACGGCGACGTTTCTCCTCCTCGGCGATGTCTGCACGCGTGCCTGCGGCTTCTGCGACATCGCCAACGGACGGCCCCTTCCCGTGGACCCGCTGGAGCCGTCCCGAGTGGCGGCGGCCACGCGGCGGATGAATCTGAAATTCGTCGTCGTGACCTCCGTCGACCGCGACGACCTGCCGGACGGGGGCGCCGCTCACTTCGCCGAGACAATCGCGGCTCTCCGGAAACTCTCCCCGGTCCCGGGGGTCGAAGTGCTCACGCCGGATTTTCGCGGCAGGCTCGAGTCCGTCCGGACCGTCGTCGAAGCGGGCCCCGACGTCTTCAACCATAACGTGGAGACCGTTCCCCGCCTCTATCCCCGTGCCCGGCGCGGCTCGAAAATCGACCGCTCCCTCGCCGTCCTCGCGGAGGCCAAACGCCTCGATCCGCGGATGACGACGAAGTCGGGCCTGATGCTCGGCCTCGGAGAGATGCCGGAGGAAGTCCTGGAGCTGCTCGCGAGGATGCGGGCCTCCCGCGTGGACATCGTGACGATCGGCCAGTACCTTCGCCCGTCGCGGGAGAGCCTGCCCGTCGAGGAGTACGTGCATCCGGAGGTCTTCGACAGCTACCGCGAGGCGGGGGAGCGCATGGGCTTCCGCCACGTCTTCTCCGGACCCTTCGTGCGCTCTTCCTATCGCGCCGAGGAAGCCCTCGCTGCCGCCACTTCCCCCTCCCCCCCCGGGAGAGGGCAGGGGTGAGGGCTCAAGAAAAGCCGGCCATCCCGACCTGGCGGACTCCCGCTGCGGGAGTTCTCTCCGGATTTCTCTTCGCCCTGGCATTCCCGCCTCTCGAATGGGTGCTCCTGCTGCCGCTCGCTCTCGTGCCGTGGATCCTGGCGCTCTCGGCGGAAAGGAGCCGCGTCCGCGCCCTCGTCTCGGGGTTCCTCTTCGGCCTGGCCTACTGGATCGCTTCGATTCCGTGGATCTTCTACGTCGTCACGCATTACGGAGGTCAGTCCTCCGTCATGGGCGTCGTCTGCGTCGTGATCCTGGCGGCGATCCTGGCCGAGTGGCCCGCGATCGTGGGGTGGGGAGTCGCGGCTTGCGCGCCTCCAGGCTCCTGGAGGCGTCTTGCGGCTTTCCCATTGCTCTGGATGGCCGCCGAGCACGCGAGGTCGTTCGTCTACGGAGGATTCCCCTGGAACCTGACCGGGCATGCCCTCTACCGGCATCCGGTCTGGACGCAGTCGGCATCCGTTTGGGGCGTGTACGGGGTCGGCCTGGCCGTGGCGGCGACGGCGACCCTCCTGGCGGCGTCCATTCGAAAGCGTCGGGCGGGCCCGGCCCTGAGCGCCGCCATTCTGGCGCTGATCCTGGGTGTCGGGGGAGCGCTCCGGCTGGCCGGAGGGAACCGAGAGGGGGGCGCGCCGCTCACGGCGGCCGTTCTCCAGCCGAATCTCTCTCAGGAGTCTCGCCTGGCTCCGGGCGGCGGCGAGAGCAACTACCTCGCGGTGATCTTGGCCGCCCGCGCGGCCGCCAGCGAGAAGCCGTCCCTCCTCGTGATCCCGGAGTCGGCGTTTCCGACCTATTGGGACAGGAGCGAAAGGATGCGGCGGGATATCTCCGAGATCGCGGCAGAGAGCGGGGGCGCCGTCCTGTTCAACGACATCGAGGAGGAGTCTGACGGGCGCTATTACAACGTGGCGCGGCTGGCCGGGCCGCAGGGTCTTCTCGGGAAACCGTACCGCAAAGTCCACCTCGTCCCTTTCGGCGAGTACGTGCCCCTGCCCGGCGTGTTCTTCTTCGTCCGGCAGGTCTCGACCGAGATCGGAGCCTTCTCCGCGGCCGAGCGGCCCTCGACGATCGTGTCGGGCGCCCTGTCAGTCGGCGTCGGGGTCTGCTACGAGATCCTCTACCCGTCGCTCGCGCGCGAGGAGGTCGCGCGGGGAGCCAACCTGCTTGCGACGATCTCGAACGACTCCTGGTACGGGCGTGCCGGCGCCCAGCCGCAGCACTTCGCCGGGGCCGTGCTGCGCGCCGTCGAGAATAATCGCTATCTTCTTCGCGCGGCGATCACGGGGATCTCGGGCATCGTGGACGAAAAGGGGCGCATCCGCCAGGAGCTGCCCGAGAACCGCCCCGGCATCCTTCGCGACAACGTGCGGCTTTTCGACGCCAGGACCGTCTGGACGCGCTGGGGCTACTGGCTGCCGCGCCTCTCGGAGGGCGCGGCTCTCGCCGTGCTACTCTTGGGCGTGGCCCGACTCTTCGGCTCGCGAGAGCCGAGAGCTGACGGCTGAGAGCTGACAGCTTCACCCATGACCGAACGCGACGATCTGATCGCCCACCTCAAGACCGCCTCGGAGCGACTCCTGTCGCTTCGGGGCTACCTTTGATCAGGACGCCGCGCGGAGCGCGCTCGAAGAGCTGAGGCGAAAAGCTTCCGCCCCGGATTTTTGGACGCGGCCCGAGGAGGCCCAGGAAATCCTCAGGCAGAGCCGTGCCCACGAGAGGAAACTCGACACGGTCGGCCGACTAGACGATCTCGCCGGGGAGCTCGACACGTTCGCCGAGCTGCTTCAGGAAGGAGAGCCCGCGGAAGCGGACGCCCGCGAAGCATTGGGCGTAGCGACCGCATTCGCCGACGAGCTGGAACTGTCGGTCAAAATGGGATCGCCGGAGGATTCCAGGAACGCCTGGGTCATGATTCACGCCGGAGCCGGAGGCACGGAGTCGCAGGACTGGGCCGAGATGCTGCTGCGCATGTACCTGCGCTTCTGCGAGGGGCGCGGCTGGAAGGCCGAGCTGATCGACCGGCAGGACGGCGAGGAAGCGGGGTTGAAAAGCGCGACGCTCCACGTCCTCGGGGACCACGCCTATGGATACCTCAAGGGCGAAATGGGGGTCCACCGCCTGGTGCGCATCTCTCCCTTCGACGCGGCGCAGCGCCGCCACACCTCTTTCGCGTCGATCTACGTCTCCCCGGAGGTGGATGAGGACATCCAGATCGAGATCGCGGACAAGGATCTGCGAATCGACACTTACCGCTCGAGCGGCGCCGGAGGGCAGCACGTCAACGTCACGGATTCCGCGGTTCGGCTGACGCACCTTCCGACCGGCATCGTCGTGACATGCCAGAACGAACGCAGCCAGGGGCGCAACCGCGACACCGCCATGCGAGTGCTGCGCGCGCGCCTCTACCAGCGGGCGCTGGACGAGCGCCGGGCGGAGGAGGAGAAGCTCGTCGGCGACAAGAAATCGATCGAGTGGGGAAGCCAGATCCGATCCTACGTGCTCCACCCGTACCGGATGGTCAAGGACCACCGCACCGGATACGAGACCGGCGACACGGATAAGGTCCTGGACGGCGGCCTGACTCCTTTCATCGAGGCATACCTGAAATCCCGGGCCGACGCGGTCCGCGCCGTCGGAGCCTAGTCTTGGCTCGTTCGGCCGCGGCGGGCGGCTGGATGGACGAGGTGCGCGCCCGCCTGTCGGGTCTCCCGGCGCGGAAGCCCACCCCCGTCGGGAAAGAGCTGCGGCGCGCCGGAGTGCTCGTGCCGCTCTTCGTACGGGACACCGGGCTCTGGATTCTCCTGACCCGCCGCACGGAAAGCGTCGAGCATCATCGTGGGCAGATCTCCTTTCCCGGGGGGTCCGAAGAGGAGGGGGACGCGAGCCTCTTCGCGACGGCGGTGCGGGAGACCGGGGAGGAGCTCGCGATCGCGCCGTCGGACATTATCGCTCTGGGCGCTCTCTCGCCGATCGTGACGGTCACCAACTTCTACGTCGAGCCGTACGTGGCGGCCGTTCCCCAGCCTTACGTCTGGAAGCCGGCGGAAGCGGAGATCGCCGAGGTCATCGAGGCGCCGATCGCGGCGCTCATGGATCCGGCGATCCTCGAGAAGAAGCCGATGGCCGGGCGCGAGGGAACGGTCCTCTTCTACCACCACGGCAAGCACATCATCTGGGGAGCGACCGCGAGGATCCTCGCAGAGCTGCTGCAAGCGCTTAAGTGATTGACGATTGATCGATTGAGCAGCGCCTAATCCTTCAATCGTCAATCATTCAATCCTTCAATCGTTCAATGGGCGTAGCTCTTCTCACCGGCCTCGATGCGGATCGGGAGCCGGTTCTGAGTCGGCGGCAGGGGACACGTGGCATAGGGCGTGAAGACGCAGGGCGGGTTGTAGGCCTTGTTGAAGTCGAGCACGACTCGGCCGTTCTTGTCCGGCGGCGCGGCGTAGAGGAAACGCCCTCCGCCATAGGTCTCGACACCGTTGGTCAGGTCGCCGAAGATGAGAAAGAGATCCTCGGTCCCCGATTCGGTGACCGCGTCGATGCGAAGCTCCTTGCCT
>DATIRW010000210.1:0-7151 GCA_035469365.1 Thermoanaerobaculia bacterium | reverse complement strand
AACATGATCGCCTATCAACGTTACAACGCGCTCACGATGCTGATGGCCGGCATGAAGAACGGGGAGCTTGCCACGGCGGGCCCCATCGGCGGCATGGCGGCGGTGATGATCTACCAGTCCGGCGATCCGTACGGCCGCTCGCGATACAACCCGCTCGCGCTGCGGGCGGTGGTGGTGGACAAATTGCGCGAGCGCCTTCTGGGCCTGGCATTCCTGCCGGAGGAGCCGTTCGCGACCGGTCAGGCCCTCACACTGGAAGACATTCTTGCCGGCCGGTTGAAGGGACGGCTCTACGATGCCTATCGGCAAAGCTGGGTGGCCAGCCCGGAACCCGCTTACGTGGCGGCGGGCAACACACCCCTGCGCACTCCCCTGGGAGAGCTTCAGTCGCTTCTCGATCGGCCGCTCGAGACGGTGGACGTGAAGGGCAAACCGGTGCCGACGGTCGGAAGCGGCCTCTCGGACGCCGAGCGGCAGCTGCTGCAGTCCCGGGGCCTTCTCAACGCGCAGGGCAGGATCACGCCCATGGTCCTCGACAGGCGAAAGCTTGATACGCCGGAAGCGCTCTTCAACCAGGAGCTCTGGGATGCGATCTACAGCGTGCCGAAGGGCGAGATCACGATCGAGCACATTCAGCACGCCTTCTATATGGCGGCGAACTACGGCTTCCAGATCTTGAACGGCAATTTTGCCGCCGCCATCGACGACTACGAGTTGAAGCTAAGGTTCATGAACGACCTCGCCACTTATCGGATTGACGTCTCCTGGCTATGGACGGTCGTCCAGCACCGGGCCGTCATCACCCGGGAGGGCTATCTCAAGCGGCCCGCGCTGACGGAGGACGGCGTCGAACCGGCCGAAAACGCGGAGCGCGTTCCGGCCGGCACCGGTTTCACGCCGGAGCTGTTCGAGAAGCTCTGGGACTACCACAACGAGTGGACGTACGCGTTTTTCGCCGAGCTGGATCGCCGCGGCGATCCCGGCCGTTTCGACCGTGCCAAGGCACCCGTGATCATGGAGTTGTTGAAGCGGCAGCTGCTGTCGCCCCGCTACATCCAGCACAGCGCGCGCGTCCTTTTCGTCGTGGGACAGTCGAGCGAGCGGGAGCGCGCACAGATCCTGGAGGCGATCTTCGATCTATCCCGCGAGGAGATTACCCGGCGGGTGGCGGCAGGCTCCTCGAGTCGCGCAGCGCTGGCCGCGCACGATTATGTTCACGACGTGTTTCCGGATGTCGAATAGCTGCCTGGGAGCGTGTCCGAGTAATCTCGGACACGCTCCATCTCAGCGGAGGACCGTGCGGTCCCCCGAGCCCCTGGGGGTACCAGATTTCTGGCGCCGCCGCGCGGGGGACCCGGGCTGACTCTCCCGCGGCTCTGACGGAGGGCCGGCAAGCCGGGAGTTTGGAAAGGAGCTTTCATTCCGGAATCCAGGCAGAGGGTTCTGCTGGTCGAAGACGACGCGAGCGTCCGGCAGGGTCTCCAGAAAGTCCTGACCGCGGACGGGTACGACGTCGCCGTGGCCGAGGACTGCCGGCAAGCCCGGGAAGCCTTCGCGCGGTCGCGGGCCGACGCGGTCATCGCGAGCTGCCGGCTTTCCGACGGGAGCGTCCTGGATCTGCTCGCGCACGTCCGGACGGCCGCGCCGGGGACGGCGTTCCTCGTTCTGGCCGACTCGGACTCGCTCGAGACCGCGGTCAAAGCGCTCGCGGAAGGCGCCGAGCAGTTCCTGGTCAAGCCGGTGAACCGGCCGGCGCTCCTTCTCGTTCTCCAGCGCGTTCTGGAGAACCAGCGGGCCCGGCGCCGGCGGCTGCGCGACGAGGCGCTGCGGACCCGCGAGCCGCTGGATCCCTTTCGAGGCGAGAGCGCGGCGATCCGCGCGCTCGCCGAACAGGCCAGGAAGGTCCTTGCCGCGGACAGGCCTGTCCTGATCCAGGGAGAGACGGGCTCCGGGAAAGGCGTTCTGGCGGCCTGGCTCCACGCCAACGGACCGCGCAGCGAGGAGTGTTTCCTGGATCTGAACTGCGCCGGTCTCTCTCGCGATTTGCTCGAGACGGAGCTCTTCGGCCACGAGAAGGGGGCCTTTACCGGAGCGGTGTCCAGCAAGACCGGGCTTCTCGAGGTCGCCGATCGGGGCACCTTCTTTCTCGACGAGATCGGCGACATGGACATCCAGGTTCAGCCCAAGATGCTGAAGGTTCTCGAGGAGAAGCGCTTTCGGCGTCTCGGGGACGTGCGCGACCGCCAGGTGGACGTCTGGCTGATCGCGGCCACCCACCAGGATCTGGCGGCCTGCGTCGAGCAGAAGAGGTTCCGCGGTGATCTCTACTTCCGCATCAGCACGATGCTCCTGCGAATCCCGCCGCTTCGCGAGCGGATCGAGGACATTCCGATCCTCGCCGGCGAGTTTCTTCGCACGATCGCCGTGGAACTCGCGCGCGGCCCGTTCGATCTTTCGCCGGGCGCCATGCGGCGCCTCCAGGCGCACTCGTGGCCGGGCAATATCCGGGAGCTGCGCAACGTGCTCGAGCGGGCCGCCCTGTCGTCGTCGGACGGCTCGCTCGAGGCGGGAGACTTCGGATTCGACTTCGAGGGGAAGACGTCCGGAATCGACGAGCTCTGCAACCTGACGCTCCGTGAGGCCGAGCGCCTCCTCATCGAGAGAGCGTTGCGGGAAGAGCGCGGCAATGTCGAACGGGCGGCCGCGAGGCTCGGGATCTCGCGCAGCTCCCTCTACCAGAGGATCCAGAAGCACGGCATCGCCGTTTCCAGAATCTAGAATCCGCGTCCGGAAACTGGAAAATGCTTCGCGGGTGGAAATGGCATCCGACGCGGAAACGACTCAGTCATCGGCACTTGTCTCTCCCCGCGCCTCCGATGGGCCATGGTCCGGAGCTTGCTCCTTCCGTGGCAAGGGAGGAAGTCATGGAATTGAAACGAAACAAGCGAGCGTCAAAGGGTCGGCAGGGCATCGTCGCCATAGTCTCGAGCGGTTTCATGCTCCTGGCCCTCGTCTTTTCGATCAGCCTCGCCAGTACCCGGCCTGAAACCTCTGTCCGGCAGCAGCCCGCGGTTGCCGCAACGTCGGCGGAGACGGAAGTCCAGTCAATCGCGCCTGAGCAGGTGCGACCGGAGGTCGTCTGGACGGGCAAGGCCCGGGAAGACATCACGCAGCGCAGACTGCCCGGCCACTCCGAGTGCGACCTGCAGCTGGACTGAACACGGATCGCGACGACGCCCGGCCAGGGCGAGATGGCACGACGCCATCTCGCCCTTTTTCCTTTTTGCCGGGGGGCAACCGGCGTCGAGCTGCCGAGTCGCCGCTTGCGCCTCGTCGCGGGCCGGTGGCGAACGAAGCGTTCGCCTCGCTCCCGATGGAGGTTAGGATTCGGGTCAGGCCGAGTCCGAATGAAGCCCCTGGAGAGGTGGAACCGTCCGCTGGCTCGTAAGGCCCTGGGAATCCTGGCGGGGCTGCTCGTTCTCTGGGCGGTCGCCGGCTTTCTCGTCCTGCCGGGAATCCTGCGGGGGGTCGTGGAACGCAAGCTGGCGGAGCGTCTCCACCGCCCGGTGACCCTGCGCCGGCTCTCCCTGAACCCGTTCGCTTTGTCCGCCACGCTCGATGGGCTCGACGTGAAGGAGAAGGGGAATGCCGGCCCTTTCTTCTCGTTCGAGCGCCTCTACCTCAACGTCGAGGCCGTCTCCCTTTTCAAGGGTGGGCCAGTCGTCCGCGCGATCGCGCTCACGAAGCCGTCCATCGCGCTCGTCCGGAAGGAGGACGGCAGCTACAACATCCAGGACCTTCTCGACGAGGCGTCGAAGCCGAGGTCTCCGGAGGAGAAGCCTCTCCGCTTCTCGCTCAACAACATCCTCGTCGACGGGGGGAGCGTGGACTTCGAGGACGGTCCGAACCGGACGAAACACACCGTCCGCGAGATGCGAATCGGCATTCCGTTCCTGTCGAACATCCCCTCGAAGGTCGAGATCACGACGCAGCCGGTCTTCGAGGCGAAGGTCAACGGAGCGCCTTTCGCCCTTCATGGCCAGACGAAGCCATTCAGCGGGACGCACGAGACGCGGATGGACCTCGAGATTGCCGATATGGACCTGCCGCATTACCTCGCCTACGCGGCGGCGGCGACGCGGTCCCGGCTCACGTCCGGGCGCCTGGACGCGAAGGTTTCGATCACGTTCGCGCAGCCGCCCCAGAGGACACCCGCGCTCCTCCTCTCGGGCACGGCGGCGCTGCGCAAGGTCGCCGTCGAGATCGACGGCAAGCCGATCATGAGTTGCGAGCGGTTCGAGGCCGCGCTCGCCTCTTTCAACGTGTTCGAGGGGAAGGCGCGGCTTTCGAGCCTGAGGGCCGTGGGGCCGGAGCTCTGGGTCACGCGCGAGAAGGCGGGGGATTACGTCATCGCGGCTGCCCTGGTGGCGCCCGCGAGGAGGGGCGCAGGCAAGGCCGAGGTTGAAGCCCCGAAAGAGCCCGAGGCGAAGCGCCGTCGGTTTCTCGTCGAGATCGCCGACATGGGGATCGAGCGGGGCAGGATCCACTTCGAGAGTCTCAACCTCTCGCGGCCGTTTCGAGCCGTCCTGGGCGACGTCGCGGTCTCCATGAAGGGCTTCTCAACGGCGCCGGGCAAGGCGGCCTCGCTCGAAGCCTTCGCGAAATCCGACGCCGGCGAGACCTTCAAGAATACAGGCACGGTCTCGATGGACCCGCTCGTCCTCGAGGGGATTTTTTCGGCCGGCGGCCTGCCGCTCAGGCGGTACGAGTCGTTCTTCGGCGACGCGATCACGTTCGGCATCGAGGACGGCGTCCTCGACCTGAAGACGAACTACCGCTTCGCCACGGGGTCGAACGCGAACACGACGCTCGCCGGCCTCTCGGCAGAGCTCAAGTCCCCGCGTCTCACCAGGCGCGGCGCGAAGGAGGCGTTCTTCCGGGCGCCTTCCGTCACGCTGGCGGGGACGTCGCTCGACCTCGTCAAGCACGACGTCGTCGTCGGCGACCTCGCGAGCGCCGGAGGCTTCCTCGCCGTCGCGCGCGACAAGGCCGGTAACGCTGACATCGCGAAGCTCGTGGCGGAGCGGGCGCCGGCCGCGGCCGGGCAGCCGCCGGCGGAGCCCTGGAACGTCGCCCTCGGAAGGCTCGCGCTCGACGGGTACACCATGAGGATCGAGGACCAGGCGACGCAACGGCCCGCCCGCTACACACTCACTAAGGTGGACCTGCATCTGGAAAACCTGTCGACGGCGCGCGGCTCGAAGGGATCGCTCGAGGCCCGGTTCGGCGTGGACGGCAAGGGCGTCGCCGGCGTGAAGGGGCCGGTCGGTTTTGACCCGATGTTCGCCGACCTGAAGGCGGAGGTGAAGGGGATCCCCCTCGTGCCGATCCAGGCGTATCTCGTCCAGAACCTCCAGCTCTCACTCGCGCGCGGCGCCCTGTCGGCGTCCGGCGCGCTCAAGTTCGGCGAGGGCGCCAACGCCAAGGCGAGTTTCACCTACGCCGGAAACGCGCTCGTCGCCGGCGTGCTTGCCGTGGACTCCTCCACGAACCTGGACTTCGTCAGGTGGGAGACGTTCTCGGCGCAGGGGATGAAGGCCGGGTACAACCCGATGTTCCTCGAAATATCGCGGCTCGCCCTGTCAGGCCTGGCCTGTGACATGACGATCGAGGCCGACGGCACGTCGAGTCTCCAGAGAATCACCGGCGCTCCCCCGACGGACGGCGGAGACGAGGAATCTGAACAGGCTCCGGCCGCCGGGGTGGCCCCGGATCCCGCCGGCACGCCGGCGCCGCCGCCTCCCGCCACGACAGACACCGTGCCGATCCGGATCGACACCCTCACGCTCCAGGGTGGCCGGGTCGGCTTCGCCGATCGCTCCGTTGCCCCGAACTACTCGGGCACCCTCGCTGACCTCGCCGGGCGCATGACCGGCCTGTCCTCGAAGGAAGGGACGGTCGCTCAGCTCGAAGCGCGCGGCAGCCTCGCGAACCATTCGCCGCTCCAGATCTCGGGCTCGGTCAACCCGCTCGCCGCCGCGGCCTTCGCGGACGTCAAGGCGAGCTTCCGCAACATCGACCTGCCTCCGTTCACGCCGTACTCGGGCAAGTACGCCGGCTACACGATCACCCGGGGCGCGCTCACGATGGAGGTGTCCTACAAGCTCCAGAACCGCAAGCTCGCGGCCCAGAACCATTTTCTCGTCGACCAGTTCGAGTTCGGCGAGAAGGTGGAGAGCAAGACGGCCACGAAGCTCCCCGTGAGACTGGCCGTCTCGCTCCTCAGGGACAAGGACGGCTTGATCGACCTCGACCTCCCCATCGAGGGCTCGCTCGATGACCCCAAATTCCGGATCGGCAAAGTCATCTGGAAAGTCATCGGCAACCTGATCGGCAAGGCCGCCACAGCGCCCTTCGCGCTGCTCGGCAAGCTCCTCGGGGGCGGCGGGCAGGAGTTCTCGTCGGTGGACTTCGCCGACGGGCGCGACACGCCGGACGAGCCGGCGAAGAAGAAGCTCGACGCGCTCGCGAAGGCCCTCGAGAACAGGCCCGCCCTGAAACTGGAGGCGACGGGACGCGTCTCGGGCGACAAAGACCGTGAAGGCATCCAGCGGCTTCGCCTCGAACGCAAGGTGAAGGCCCAGAAGCTGGCCGACCTCGCGAAGAAGGGGGAGGCGCCCGCGAGCGTTGACGACGTCGTCGTGGACGAGAAGGAGTACGAGGCCTGGCTGACGAAGGCCTACAAGATGGAGAAGTTCGACAAGCCGCGCAACGCCCTCGGCTTCGCCAAGGAGATCCCGGCCGAGGAGATGGAGAGCCTCATGCTCGCGAACCTGGCCGTGACGGACGACGACCTGAGGCAGCTCGCCCTCTACCGGGCGAACGCCGTGAAGGATTACCTTACCGGGCCAGGAAACATCGACTCCGCCCGCGTCTTCGTCCTCGAGCCGGGCGCGAAGCCGGCCTCTCCCCCCGAGAAGGCACCCTCCGCCCGCGTCGATTTCTCGTTGCGCTAGTTGTGATTTCTCAAGACGTTGTTCACGTGAAGTAGTTGCCCATCCGGGCCCTCTTCGGTGAGGCTGGAGGTGTTCAACGCCACCGTCTCAACGGAGGAGCCCAGATGGAGCTTCACAAGAATGCCCGAACTTGCC
>DATIRW010000209.1:0-3700 GCA_035469365.1 Thermoanaerobaculia bacterium | reverse complement strand
GGTCCGCCGCGCCGGCCACGAGCTTGACCGCTCGCGTCCCGGAGGCGCGCATCTCCGACAGCAGCCGCTCCCAGTCCACCGGCAACGCGAAGGGCGAATGGCAGGAAACGACAATCCGCTGCCTCTGCGCGAAGTTCGCCGCGCGGGAGAGCAGGCCGCTCGAGTGCTCGACATCCACTGTCGCGCCGGCGTCATAGGCCGCGGTGACAAGCCTGCGGTACTCCTCGGCGGAGCCCTCGAAGCCCCCTCCCTCGCGCGTGGTCCGGCACGTCATAATCACCGTCCGCTCGTCCAGCGCGAGAAGCGCGGCCACCGGCAGAGGCTCCTGCGCCAGGTCCACGCGGTACTCAATCGCCGTCGCGCGGGCGGGGACGAGCGACACGAGGCGCCTGGCGTCCGCGACGTCGCGCGGGGCGAGCGAGGCCACGTACGCCGGAAGTTGAAGAATTGACTCTTCCAAAACAAAAACCCCCGAGCCCTTCCGGGTCGGGGGTTCCAACTTCGCTTACCTTGGTCCGCCCCGCCCGAACGAATCCGGCAGGGCGAGCGTCGCCCTACCGGTCCACCTCGTGATGCCAGTGATGCGTAACGGAGCGGCGCGCCATCTTCATGAAGGGCGAAACGTTACGCCGGCCAGAGCCCGGTGTCAAGCGCGAGGCCTGGGAGTGATCGTGGGTTGCGCCCGGGTCGATGTCGGGGTCGGCCGGGGAGCCCGGACCTCGAAAGAAAGCGGCAGAACCAAGGGACCACCGCCCCCATCGTCTATTGGACCTTTGAAGCGAATCACCATCGCGGCGCCTCGGGTCTGGTACTCGTAAGAGGAACCCGGGCAAACCCTGGAGTCGAGGTCCGAGAACTTCTCCGGCCAGCGCCCTTCCCGCGAAGTGGCCTTCTCCTGCCTGATTTCCAGAATCTTCGCGGTCAGCTCGCGGTCTACCGGCAGGCGGCCCGCCTTCCGAATCGCGGCAGTGCGGTTGGGCAGGGCAACGGCGAAAATGGACTTCGGGCCGTGGTCGCCTTTCGCTTCCTGCCACCGATCCAGCTCGTCCTGTGCCGGTTTCCAGATCTCCTCATAAGACAGTTTCGACACTTCGCAGGGGGAGAGCTGTCGCAGCGCGTCGATGACGGCGCTCCAGGCCCGGTCGTAAGCCTTTCGGGTCTCGTCCGGCCCCGCGTCGTCTGTGACGCGAGGCCTGTGATTGGCTTCAATGGCATCCAGCATCCCTCGCCACGGTTCGACAGCGGACATACGGTCGAGCCATTGGACCGGGGGCTCGCTCATCTTACGGAGCGCACCTGCTTGAAACCTGCCCAGAGCCACGGCGATCAGCTGCGACAGCTGATCGTTCTGTCCCGAAAAGGAACGGGTGAGCGACCAAGTGGCTTCCAGAAGATCGCCGGCCTGGACGTGATGACCGGCCCGTTCTTCCACCAGCGCGGCGGCCGTAAGAATCTTCGCGAGCCGGGACGCGAGACCCGGCCCCGACAAATCGCGTGGTTTTGCTTGCGGGTCCGAGTCCCACTGCGGAACGTCGCGTTCGAGGAGTCCCACGACGCGCCAGAGCGTGGGCTGCCGCTTCTCGAGGAAGCTCCGGATGCTATCGCCTTCTTGTCCCCCATCTTCGTGACCTTGCCGACCGCAGGCACCGACTCTATCGAGTCATCGGCGGTCTTGAGCTGCGCCTCAAGCCACGACCCGCAACCCGACCGCTGGTAGGCCTCGAGGTCTTCTTGCGAGGGATGTTCCGCCGACGAGTCCCCGCGATGTTCGTCGAGGCCGAGAGCGAGAACGGAGCGACTCCAGCTCTTCGGCGGCGGCGTTCTTCGTCGACAGGGCAAACCGCTTGTCGGGATTCGCTGCCGGTTTCTCCTGTTGGTCCGGCGCTCCGGCGAACAGGAGCATCGCGAGAATCCCCGGCGTGAGAGGGCGCACCGTCATACCGCCGCCGGCAGCGGATGGACAAGCCTCCGGCGCACGTCGAACGTCACAAATTCGCGCACACCGCAGCGGCGGGCAAGCTCCAAGGTCTTCTCGTAGCCCCAGCCCACTTCGGCAGGGGCGTGAGAATCGGAAGAGAACGTCACCGGGATTCCCGCGGAAACGATCTGCTCGAGCAGCCGGTCCTCGGGATAGGCCTCGCCGACCGGCTTGCGCAGGCCTGCCGAGGAGATCTCGACGGCGCAGTGGCTTTCCCGCGCCGCCGCGATCGCTTCCTTCTCGGCGGCTTTGCGGACAGCGGCAGGCCGGTGGCCGAACTTCTTGGGCAGGTCGAAGTGCGTCAGCACATCGAAATGGCCGCTGCGCGCCGCCTTCGCGAGCAGGCGGTAGTACTCGTCGTAGAGGTACTCGGTTCCTTCTTTCTCGAATCGCCCGGTCGACCCCGGAGCGTCGATCCAGTCTCCCGCGACGAAGTGGACGGAGCCGAGCACGAGATCCCACGGCGCGCGCGAGAGCCAGGCGGCCAGGGTCTCCTCGTGACCCTCCGCGTAGTCCGCTTCGAGACCGAGCCTGATCGCGATCCGCCCTCGGAATTCCTCGCGCAACGCGACGACTTCGGCGATGTACTCCTCGAACTGGTCTTCCCGCATGGCCAGTTTCGGATCGCGCCGCTCCGGCGGCAGGAAGTAGAGCGGGATGTGATCCGTGAAACCGATCTCCGAGAGACCCCGTTCGATCGCCTTGAGGACGAAGTCCCGCGACGCGCCGCCCGCGTGACCGCAGCGGAATGTGTGGACGTGATAGTCCGGAAGCGCTGTCACGTCTTCGCCTTCTCTGTCATTCCCGATCGAAGCGAGGGATCTGCTCTCATCTGTCGTTCGCCGGGAGCAGATTCTTCGTCGCTCCGCTCCTCAGACTGACAAGCCTCCGGATCATGCCTTTTTCCAGCGGGTGCCGGAGGGGCCGTCTTCGAGAACGATGCCCCTTTCGGCCAGTTCCGCGCGGATGCGGTCCGACTCGGCGAAGTCGCGGCGCTTGCGGGCAGCGTTGCGGGCCTCGATCCGTTCCTCGATCTCCGCGGGGAGGACCTCGGGCGCGGTGGGCAGAATGCCGAGCACCCTGTCCGCGGACCGGATCGCGTCGAGGGCTGCGGCCGCTCCGGCGGCATCGAGCGAGCCTTCGTCCACGGCGACGTTGACGTCCCGCAGGTAAGGGAAGAGCGCCCCGAGGGCTTCGGATGTATTCAGGTCGTCGTCCATCGCGGCCGTGAACTCGTCGAGGAGCTTCCGGCCCCCTCCCAACGCATCGAAGGCGCCGGGTTTCTTTGCCCCCGAGGCGGCGACTTCGCCGATGCGGGCGGCGGCGGACCGGATCCTGTCCACGGCGGCCGCGGCTCCCGCCAGCGCGTCCCAGGTGAAATTCAGTTTCCTCCGGTACGGGACGGAGAGGAAGAGATACCGCAGCGCGGCGGTGTCGTCGCGCCGCGCGAGCACGTCGTCCAGGGTGTAGAAGTTCCCCTTCGACTTGGACATCTTCTCCCCGTCCACGACCAGGTGCTCGGCGTGAAGCCAGATCTCGACGAAGGGCTCCCCCGTCGCCGCCTCGCTCTGCGCGATCTCGTTCTCGTGGTGCGGGAAGATGTTGTCCACGCCGCCCGTGTGGATGTCGAAGGTCTCTCCGAGGAGGTGCATCGACATGGCGGAGCACTCGATGTGCCAACCGGGCCTCCCCGGCCCGACCTCCGTCTCCCAGAACGGCTCG
>DATIRW010000208.1:0-21091 GCA_035469365.1 Thermoanaerobaculia bacterium | reverse complement strand
GCCCCCTCGGCGAGCCCGCCGAACATCTCCAGGTACATCCTGGCGACCCGTTCGGGCGTTCCCATCAGATTGGGCTCGGACTGGTCCAGCCCGAGCAGTTCGATCACGCGGCGCATGTGTGACGCGATCGCGCGGACCTTCTCCTCGTCTTCGACGGAAGGCAGGGTGGCAAGTGTCTCGCTCATGAGGGCGGTCATTCTACCGCCGGAGATAGCTGGCAGGTTGGAAGGCGCCAGGTGAAAGACAGGTGTCAGGTGCCAGGTTAACCAGGTAAAGGCGCGGATCCTGTTCCGATCCCTGACACCTGATACCTGAATCCTGGTACCTGCATTTCCCCCGGCACCTTTTCCCTCACACCTTCCCCCTACGAGATCGTCTTCCGGAACGCCCGGGTGCTCGCCGCGACGAGGACGGCGGCGATCGCCAGAAGGGCGGCAACACTGTGCCAGAGGTCCCCGAAGACCGCGCCGCGGATGATGATGCCGCGCGAGATCGCGATGAAGTGCGTCGCCGGGAGGATCTGCGAAAAGACGCGCAGAGGTCCCGGAAGCGACGAGAGCGGGAAGATGTAGCCCGAAAGCATGATCGAAGGGAGCAGGACCATCTGGGCGAGCTGGATCGCCTCCATCTGCGAGTTCGCGCGCGAGGAGACGAGCAGGCCGAGCGACAGGAGAGCGAAGAGGTAGATGACCGAGAGGCCGAGGAGGAGCAGGAGACTACCGTGGATCGGCACGCGGAAGACCACGGTCATCAGGAACAGGACGAAGAGCAGCTGCGCGAAGGCCAGGGCGAGGTAGGGGAGAAGCTTGCCGAGCACGACCGCGACGGGCGAGGCAGGGGTCACCATGAGCTGCTCGAGCGTCCCGCGCTCCCGTTCGCGGACGATCGCAAACGCGGCGAGGAGAGTGCCGGAGAACGTCAGCAGGATCGCGACGAGGCCGGGGATCAGGAGATTCGCGCTCCGCGAGTCGGGATTGAACAGAAGGAGCGGATGCGTGCGGATCGGGAGGTCCTTCGCGCCTGCCCGCTGGGCAAGCTCCGTGAACGACCGCGCGAACGCGACCCCGTTGGCGGCGGCGAGGGCCTGGGCCGAGATCGAAGAGTCCGAGCCGTCGATCAGGACCAGGACGTCGGCCGGTTCGCCGTTCAACCGCTTTCGGGCGTAGTCGGGCGGGATCTCGACGCCGGTCGAAGCCCGGCCCGCGACGATGAACTCCTTCAGCGCGGCGCGCGAGGGAGCGTAGGCCACGATGTCGAAGTAGCTAGTGTTGACGAAGTCGTTCAAAAGCTGCCGGCTCTCCTGCGTGCGGCTCTGGTCGAAGACGACGGTGCGGACGTGCTTGACGTTGGTATCGATCAGGCCGAAGAGCACAAGCTGAAAGGCCGGGACGAGGAGTGCGAACTGCAGCGTGCCCCGGTCCCGGATCATCTGGACCGCTTCCTTTTTCAAGACCGGCAGGAAGCCTCTCATCGCGCCGCCTCCGCCCGTTCCGGGATTTCGCCGCGCTGCTCGATCTGGAGCCGTGTCAGCCGGACGAAGACGTCCTCGAGCGAGGCCTCGATGGGCCGGATCGTGACCTTCGCGTGGGACGCCTCTTCGAGATCCCGCGCGATCTGCGCGTCCGCCACGTCCGACCGCACGAGCAGATGCAGCGCGTTTCCAAAGATTGTGACGTCCTCGACGTACGGGAGCGTCCGGGCCTGCGTCATGACGGCAGCCGCGCCTTGCTCGCAATCGGCCTGGACGCGCCGGGTCCCCTCGGGCGTGATCTCGGGCAGCCTTGTGAGATCGTCCGGGTCCCCCTCGACGAGCATGCGCGACAGGTAGAGATACGCCACGCGGCCGCAGCGCTCAGCCTCGTCCATGTAATGCGTGCTGACCAGAAGCGTGACGCCTTCGCCGGCGAGTGTGAAGAGGAGGTTCCAGAGCTCTCGCCGGGCGACAGGGTCGATTCCCGCAGTCGGCTCGTCCAGGAAGAGGACGCGGGGACGGTGCATGAGCGAAGCGGCGAGGGCAAGGCGCTGCTTCCACCCTCCGGAGAGCTGGCCGGCGAGGCGGCCGCGATACGGGCCGATCGCGGTCAGTCCGATCGCCCACTCGCGGCGCTCTTTGAGGTCGGCGCCCTTCAGGCCGTACACGGACGCGAAGAAGTTGAGGTTCTCGAGCACCGTCAGGTCTTCGTAGAGCGAAAACCTCTGCGGCACGTACCCGATGCGTCGGCGGACCTGCTCTCCGTCCGTCACGACGTCCAGGCCGTCCACCGAGGCGCGCCCTTCGGTCGGAACGAGGAGACCGCAGAGGATGCGGATGAGCGTCGATTTGCCGGAGCCGTTGGGTCCGAGCAGGCCGTAGATCTCGCCGCGGGGGACGTGCAACGAGACCTTGTCCAGGGCCCGGACCGGGCCGAAGTCGCGGGAAACGCCCTCCACGACGATCCCGTCGTCGCGGGAATGGGAGGCGGTCACCCGGGCGGAGGAAGATGGCCCGGCGGCCGCCGGGGGGGGCACCTCTTTCATTCGACGAGCCTCACGGTGGCCGCCATGCCCGGCTTCAGCTGCGGCGCCGGGTCGATCGCCACCTTCACGCCGAAGACCTGGTCCATGCGCTGGTCGAGCGTCTGGACGTTTCGCGGCGTGTACTCCGCCTGCGTTCGGATCTCGACGACGCGCCCCGAAAACTCCGTCTTCGGGAACGTATCGACGGTCAGGAGGGCCTTCTGGCCCACCCGCACGCGTCCGAGCTCCGGCTCCGGCACGTAGACGCGGACCCAGACCTGCGAGGGCTCGAGCATCCGGGCGACCGGCTGGTTGGGGCCGACGAGGTCCCCGGGCCTCAGGTCCATAGATTCGATGACGCCGGCCGCGGGCGCGGCGACAATGGACTCGGCCCTCTGGCGCTCCAGGTACGCGAGTTGTCTCTCCTCGGTCTGCAGGGTCGCCCGGGCGGCGGCGATGTCCTCCGGGCGGTTGCCGCGCTCCAGTTGCAGGAGCGCTTCCCGGGTGGTCTTTGCCAGCGTCTCGGCCGCGTCGTACTGCTGCTGGGCGGTCACTCCCTTTTCGAGGAGTCCCTTCTGGCGGATCCGCTCCCGTTCGGCATTCTCCGCCGACGCTCGGGCGCTCGCGATTTCTTCGACTCGCGGTCCGCGGAGGGCCTTGGTCAGGTTCGCCTGCGCCTGCTCGATCTTCGACCGCTGCTGCTGAATCTGGAGGTCGATCAGGTCGGTCTCGAACTTCACAATCGGCTGCCCGGCCGCGACGAGGGAACCCTCCTCGACCAGGATCTTCGAGACCCGGCCGCCGAGAAGCGACCCGACCTCGACATCCCGCGCCTCGATCGCTCCCGAAAGCAGGAGAGGCTTCTCGCGGCGCCTCGCCGTCGTCCACCAGGTCGTGGCGCCCGCCGCGAGGATGAGCACGAGCGGGATGAGCAGAGTCTTGCGATTCATTCGCTCCTCCCGGGGCGGAGAGCTCCTCGCCTCCAGACTTCCATCACGGTATCGAGGTAGGTATCCAAAGGAATCGCCGGCGCGATGCGCAGCACCCGGTGGAAAAAGACGTAGGACTGGAGCGATCCGAGAAACGCGAGGGCTCCCGCGCGCGGCTGGGAGAGCGAGATCCTTCCCGCGGCCCGGGCCCGTCGAAAGTACGCTTCGAGCGCTCGGATCGCCCGGACCGGCGGAGAGGTCTTCTTTCGAGGATCGAAGGGAAGGCGGATCGTCCGCGCCTCCTCCTCGGTGCGGGCCCGGAGAAAGCGCGCGATGTTTTCTCCCATCTTCTGCTCGATGAAAGGAATGAACTCCAGGGCGAGTCGTCGCAGCACGCGCGCCGGGTCCTGCGACAGGGGAACCGAGGCGAGAAAGTCCGTGGGGAGCGCCTCCCCGGCCGGCTCCGATTCCATCGCCACGGCGAACAGGGCCTTCTTCGAGGGTGCATGGCGCAGGAGCGCCGCCGGCGAAACGCCCAGGCGCGCCCCGATGTCGGCGAGCGTCGTCCCGTCGAATCCCCTCTCGGCGAACGCGCGGCGCGCCTGCGCCAGGACCTGTTCGCGTGTGACCCGAGCCGGCCGTCCCATACAGTAAGTAAGTATACAGTTATTTACTAAAAGTCAAGATGGCGCACGGCGCCGCTGCTCCAGCCAGGCCTCCAGCTCCTCGGCCGACTTCGCGTTGAGTGTGGCCTCTTTCGCAACCCAGCCCTTGCGCGCGATGCCGATTCCGAGGGAGACGAGCTCGAGCTCCGCGACGGAGTGCGCGTCCGGGCCGATCGAGAGGAGGACGCCCGCGTCGGCCGCCCGGCGGCAGAGGCGCCAGTCGAGGTCCAGGCGTTCCGGGTTGCAGTTGACTTCGAGGGCGCAGCCGCTCTCCGCCGCGGCGTCGAGCACCGCTTCCCAGTCGGCGGTGACTCCCTCACGCGAGAGGAGGAGTCGGCCGGTCGGGTGCCCGAGGACGGAGACGAGAGGGTTCTCGACCGCGCGGATCAGCCGGCGCGTCTGCTCCTCCCGGGACAGGCCGAAGCGCGAATGGACCGACGCCACCACGATGTCGAATCCCTTCAAGAACTCGTCGCCGTAATCGATGGAGCCGTCCGCCAGGATGTCGGCCTCGGTGCCGTGGAAGATCCGGAAATCGGGGAGACTCCGGCGCAATATGCGGACCTCCTCCCTCTGGGCGAGGACCTGCGCCTGGTCGAGGCCTCCGGCGTAAGCGGCCGACTGGCTGTGATCGGTGATCGCGGCGTAGGAGTAGCCGGCGCCGCGCGCGGCCGCGACCATGTCCTCCAGCGTGTCGCGGCCGTCGGACGCTGTCGTGTGCAGGTGGATCAAGCCGCGGAGGTCGCGCTTCTCGAGCAGGACCGGAAGCGTTCCCCGCCCGGCCGCCTCGATCTCCCCCCAACCCTCCCGCAACTCCGGCTCGATGTATGCGAGGCCGAGCGCGGCGTAGATCGCCGCCTCGCTGTCGCAGGGCACCGGCCGACCCGCGGCCTCCGCGGCGAAAAGTCCGTACTCGTTCAACTTCATTCCCAGCCTCTTTGCCCGTCCCCGCAGCTGCGTGTTGTGCTCCTGCGACCCCGTGAAATAGAGGAGCGCCGCCGGAAACTCTGCCTCGGAAACGACTCGCAGGTCTGCGGCGAGCCCGTCGGCGAATCGCAGGGACGTCTTCGTCGGACCCTCGGCCGTCACGTCGGCCGCGCCCGGCAGGTTCCGGAAGGCGGCGGAGAGCAACTCGGGCTCCCGCGACGCCGCGACGACGTCGATGTCGCGAATGATCTCCTTGCGGCGGCGCAGGCTCCCGGCGATCTGGATCCGCGAGGCCGGGCCTGTCGCCTGGAGCGACTGGAGGATCTCCTCGCCGCGCCGCAGGGCCCTGGGATATCGGTGAAATCCGGCGCTCGAGCGCAGGAGCGCGATCCCCTTGACGATTCTCCCGACGCTCGCCGGGCCGAACCCCTTGACGGCCGCGAGCCGGCCCTCGCGGCACGCCCTCTCCAGCGTCTCGAGGGAGTCGATGCCGAGCGCCTCGTGGAGCTGCCTCACCTTGCGCGCGCCGAGGCCCGGAATCTTGAGGCACTCCCGCAAGGACGGAGGAAAACGCGAGCGCAGCTCTTCGTAGTAGGGGAGCGAACCGGTCCGTACGAGGGTCTCGATGTTGGCGAAGAGGCCTTGACCGATTCCCGGGGCCGTGAGCAGCTCACGGCTCCGCACGGCCTCTTCGAGATCTCCGGGGAAGGAGAGGATGGCCCTCGCGCCGTTCTCATAGGCGCGCACCTTGAAGACGTTTTCGCCAGCCAGCTCGAGCATCGCGGCGATCTCCTCCAGGACGAGCGCGACCTGCTTTCGGTCCACAGAAGGATTGTAGGTGTCAGGTTGGAAGGTATCAGGTGAAATGCAGGTGTCAGGTGCCAGGTATCAGGTGTTAGGGGGAGCTGGCCCCCGGTCCCTGAAACCTGACACCTGAAACCTGACACCTGCAACCTGACACCTGCAACCTGACACCTGCATTTTCCCTGGCACCTGTTCCCTGACACCTTTGACCGCACCTGTAAGATGCCCCGCATGCGGATCGATCTTCACAGTCACTCCAGCGTCTCCGACGGGCTGGATTCGCCGACGGAGCTCGCCCGGAAGATGAAGAATGGGGGGATCGATGCCTTCGCACTGACGGACCACGACACGCTCCAGGGCCTTCCGGAGGCCCGCGCGGAGGCAGAGAAGCTCGGCCTGGAACTGATTTCCGGCGCCGAGGTCTCGGCGGACTTCCAGGGCCAGGACGATGTGCACATCCTCGCGCTCTTCGTGGACGAGAAGAACGACCGGTTCAACTCCCGGCTCGCGGAGCGCCAGGAGAACCGGCGCCGCCGCGGGGAGCTCATGGCGGAGAAGCTGATCGAGGCAGGTTACACGCTGGACCTGGACGCCATCCGCGAGGACGTCGGCGACGGCGTCTGGGGCCGCCCTCATCTGGCGCGCGCGCTCATCC
This sequence comes from Thermoanaerobaculia bacterium, assembly GCA_035469365.1. Taxonomy (GTDB): domain Bacteria; phylum Acidobacteriota; class Thermoanaerobaculia; order UBA5066; family Gp7-AA6; genus JAWOLE01. The sequence continues at coordinate 14,615 of DATIRW010000208.1, read as the reverse complement.
GCGCCGGGCACGCGTCGTCAAACGACGACGCCTTCAACCGCCTCCTCGGCCGCGAGCATCCGTGGTATGTGCCCTCGACAAAGTGGAACGCCCAGGATGTGGTTGCGGCGATCCGCGAAGCCGGTGGCGTCTCCTCGCTCGCCCATTCGATCTGGTACAAGGACCCGCCGGGGCTCATTCGGGCTCTCGCCGCGGCGGGACTCGACGCGCTGGAAGTCTTTCATCCCGACCATGGTCCGGCAGAGGAGTCTCAGTTCGGCAGTCTCGCGCGAGAGGAGAGCCTCCTCGTGACAGCCGGCAGCGATTTTCACGGCACTCCGGAAGGCCGCAAGCACCCGGGAGGAGTCGTCGGGACGGCCGAGATGCTGAGTCTCCTGCGCGCCCGCGCCCGGTCGCGATGACCCCGACGGAGGAGACGCCGGCCCGTCCGTTCTGGGTGCTGCTCCTGCAGCGCGATTCCGAGGATGTCCTCTACGAGGCCGCGGCGATGACCGCCGCCGCGGTTTCTCTCGGCATCGACGTAACGCTGATCTGGTTCGACGCGGCCCTGGAGGCCCTGGTTTCCGGGCGTCTCTCAGAGGGAGAGGCCGACGAGAACAATGCCGGCGTTCTGCTGCGTGAGGCTCGAGAGGCCGGGAGCGTGCGGCTGCTCGCGTGCTCTGCCTCGATGGTCAACCGCCGCATCGACCGAGACCGGATCTCGGCCCGCGTGGACGGCATCGTCGGATGGCCGACGGCGATTTCGCTCATTCGCTCGGCGGAGCGCGCCTTCATCTGGTGAGCGGTTCATCGGTTCAAGTTGTCTGAGGTTCTTCGGATCTCGACCTGATCACCCGATCACCCGATTTCAATCAGACATCATTTGTCCCTGGCCGCCGGCTCCAATAGGTCTGTGGATAAAGCGATCGAAATATTTTTCGATCCGTCTCTCGCGGGTCGCCACCGCAGTCGTGCCTGTGGAAATCGAATCGGGCCGTTGACTCCGCTTCGCGGCGGGTAAAAGAATCAGGTCACAGGTTCCCGGAAAGCAATGCTCGAAGAGACCGTCGCCGAAAAGGGCTTGCCGCAGAACGCGGAAGCCGAACGAGCCGTCCTCGGCTCGATCCTGCTCGACCCGGACTCGATCTCGCTCGTCGTGCCGATCCTGTCGCGGGAGGACTTCTTCAGCGACAAGCACCAGCGGATCTATCGCGGGATGCTGGATCTGTTCGACCGGTCCTCCCGGATCGATCTGCTGACGCTCAAGGAGGAGTTGAACGCGGGCACGGCGGAGACCGTGGACGCCGCGTACCTCTCCTGGCTCCTCGACGGCGTGCCGGACATCGGCAACGTCGAGCACTACGCGCGAATCGTCAAGGAAAAGGCGACGCTGCGGCGCCTGATCCGGGCCGGCCAGCGGATCGTGCGTGACGGGCTCACGCAGGACAAGACGGCCGAGCAGCTATTGAGCGACGTCACTGGCGAGATCTTCGATATTGCCGATGACACCGTCCGCGAGGCCTTCACGCAGATCGGCAAGATCGTCAAGCACAACCTGGAGGTCATCGAGGATGCCCGCTCCCGCCAGGGCATGCTCTCCGGCCTCGCGACGGGCTTCACGGAGCTTGACCGCATGACCTCGGGGCTCCAGGCCTCGGACCTGATCATCCTTGCCGCGCGCCCGTCGGTCGGCAAGACCTCGCTCGCCCTGAATATCGCGCAGCACGTGGCGCTCCGGGAGGCGAAGTCCGTGGGCTTCTTCTCGCTGGAAATGTCCATGGAGCAGCTCGGGTTCCGCGTGCTCTGCTCGGAGGCCGATGTGGACGCCAAGAAGGTCCGCGACGGATTCGCCTCCAAGGAGGCGATCGGCCGGCTCGTGCTCGCCCAGACCAAGATTGCCGGCGCGAACTTCTTCATCGACGACAGCGCGGCGGTGACGGTGCCGCTGATGCGCGCAAAGGCGCAGCGCCTGCAGAGGGAGAAGGGGCTCGACTTGATCTTCGTGGACTACCTGCAGCTGATGGCGGGGCACGGTCGCTTCGACAACCGCACGCAGGAGGTCTCGCAGATTTCGCGCGGATTGAAGCTCCTTGCCAAGGAGCTGAAGGTCCCGATCGTGGCCCTCTCGCAGCTCTCGCGGCAGCCCGAAAAACGCACGGGAGACCAGCGGAAGCCGCAACTGGCGGACCTGCGGGACTCGGGCTCGCTCGAGCAGGACGCCGACGTTGTCATCATGCTTTACCGCGAGGAGCTCTACGAGCGCAATACCGACCGCAAGGGCCTCGCCGACGTCATCATCGCCAAGCAGAGGAACGGCCCGACGGGAGACTTCGAGCTCGTCTTTCTCCCCGACCACATGACCTTTCACAACTACGCGCGCGAGGCCCCGCCTCCGGCCACCGACCAACCCTTCTGAACGGGACCGGCCTGACCTGCTAGCCTTGGCCGGTTGGACGCACCACTGACAGATCCCGAGTCGCGAGCCTTCTCTCGGCCGAACGAGGCGATCATCGACCTGGGCGCGATCGCGCGAAATTACCGGTTTCTACAGGGGCGCGTCGGGAACAGGGTGGCCTTCATTCCCGTGCTCAAGGCGGACGCCTACGGGCACGGCGCGGCCGCGGTGGCCAGACGGCTCGGTGCCGAGGGCGCGCGCCGCTTTGCCGTCGCAGATGCCCGGGAAGGAATGAGACTGCGGCGTGCCGGTGTCACAGGAGAGATCCTCCTGCTGAACTTCTGCGAGGCGGCGGACCTCCCGCTCTGCCGCGGCTATGGATTGACGCCGACTCTCTACGACATGGCCCAGGCCAGGGACTTCGCCCAGGCCTCGAACGGCGCGGCGGCGCCGCTGCCCGTGCACGTCAAGCTCGACACTGGCCTGGGACGCCTCGGGTTCCGGCCCGAGCAGCTTCCGGACCTCCTGGAGCTCCTGAGCGCCGCGCCGCGACTGCGGGTCGAAGGAGTCTTCTCGCATCTCGCGTCGGCCGAGAAGCGTCTCACCGCCGAGACCTCGGCGCAGATCCGGGTCTTCCGGAATGCCCTGGCTGCTCTGGCCGCCGCGGGCCTTCCGACGGGTCTCGTCCATATGGCCAATTCGGCGGGAGTCCTGGCGCACCCCGATTCGCACTTCGATGCCGTGCGGCCCGGGATCGCTCTCTACGGAGTTCCACCCTGGGACTCCGAAGGAGGCGAGCCGCTCGAGCCGGCCATGCGGCTCGAGACCCGCGTCATGTCGGTCAGGAGCGTTCCGGGCGGCACGCCGCTCGGATACGGCGGATCGTTCGTCACGAGCCGGCCTTCCACGGTCGTGGTCCTCCCGATCGGCTATCATGACGGCCTTCGAAGATCGTTCTCCGGTCGAGTTTCCGTCTTGTTGAGAGGCAGGGAGGCCCCGATCGTCGGTGCGGTCAGCATGGACTTGACACTGGTGGACGCAACCGACTCCGGGGCTTCGCCCGGCGAACGCGTCGTGTGCCTCGGCTCCGATTCCGGGCGCAGGGTCACCGCCTGGGATCTCGCGCGCGCGGCCGGCACGATCCCGTATGAGATCCTGTGCGGGATCGGCTCCCGCGTGCCGAGGAGGTACATCCCGTAGATGCGTCTGCTCGACGCGATCGGCCGTCTCGTCCTGCGCGTCCTCGAGGAGATCGGCCGCTTCTTCTCGATGCTCGGGCGCGTGGCGATCTGGACCGTGCGCCCGCCGTACGACATCGCGGAGCTCTTCCGGCAGATGGTGCGGGTCGGATACGACTCGATCCCTGTCGTCTTTGTCACGACGCTCTTCACGGGCATGGTGCTCGCGCTCCAGACATTCAACGGCTTCGCGCGCTTTCACGCCGAGAACCTGGTCGGCAGCGTCGTCGCCCTCTCGCTGACTCGCGAGCTGTCTCCCGTCCTGACGGCCCTCATGGTCACGGGGCGCGTGGGCAGCGCGATGGCGGCCGAGCTCGGGACGATGCGCGTGACCGAGCAGATCGACGCGCTGACCTCGCTCGGCACCGAGCCGGTCCAGTACCTGATGGTGCCGCGGGTCTCGGCGTCGATCCTCATGATGCCCCTCCTCGTCGTCCTCGGCGACGCGGTCGGCATCTACGGCGGATACTTTGTCGCGGTGCAGCTTCTCGGGGCGAACCCCGTCTCCTACCTCGACAACTCCTTCCAGTACCTCCACGTCAAGGACGACATCGTTTCCGGCATCATCAAGGCCGCCGTCTTCGGCCTGATCTTCTCGCTCATCGCCTGCGTTCGCGGCTACTACACGGCCGGCGGCGCGGAGGGGGTGGGCCGGTCGACGACCCGGGCCGTCGTCTCCGGCAGTCTCTCCGTGCTCGTGGTGGACTTCTTCCTGACCAAGCTCCTCTACTGACGATGCCCGCCGCTTCCGCTCACACCGCCCCTTCCGGCAGCCCGGCGCCGAAGCTGCGCGCGCAGGAACTGCGCAAGTCCTTCGGCGAGAAGGTCGTCCTGGACGGGCTCTCTTTCTCGGTGGCCGAAGGAGAGTCGCTCGTCATCGTGGGTCCGTCCGGCACCGGAAAGAGCGTGCTGCTCAAGCACCTGATCGGGTTGATCCAGCCCGACTCCGGCAAGGTCTACGTCGCCGGGGAGGACCTCTGGGCGCTCTCGCACGTCGAGCGGACCCGGGTGCGCAAGAAATTCGGCATGTCGTTCCAGGAGGGGGCGCTCTTCGATTCCATGTCGGTCTTCGACAACATCGCCTTTCCGCTGCGCCGCTCGGGCCGGCCGCCGGGAGAGGTCAGGGACCGGGTGCGCGAGTGCCTGGAGATCGTCCACCTGCCCAAGGTCGAGGAGAAGAGCCCTTCACAGCTGTCCGGAGGCATGCGCCGCCGCGTCGGGTTCGCCCGGGCCATCGCGCACGAGCCGGAGATCCTGCTTTTCGACGAGCCGAACACGGGCCTGGACCCGATCATGACCGACATCATCGACGGGGTGATCCTGGAGATGCGCGAGAAGTTGAAGCCCACGATCGTGACGATCACTCACCACATGGAGAGCGCGAAGAAGATCGGAGACCGGGTCGCCCTCCTCTTTGACGGCAAGATCCTCTACGATGCGCCGCCGGAGGAGTTTCTCAAGGCGAGCGACCCCGCGGTCAGGCAGTTTGTGGAGGGAACGGCGCAGGGTCCCCTGACGCGGGAGTCCGAGATGTCGGCCCGCGAGCGCTAGGAGTTTCGGGGAACCGAAGGTCCCCAGCTAAGATTGGTCGGACGGTTTCCTTCTTCTTTCGGAGGGCGCATGAGCACGGCGGCGAAAGTCGGAGGGTTTTTCCTGGTGGTCCTGGTGCTGGCGGGGCTTCTGATCTGGAGGATCGAGGATCTGCGACTGGGGCGCGGGCCCGCCAAGAAGATCTCGGTCGAGTTCAAGGACGTCGCGGGCCTGGACGCCAAGTCCACGGTGCGCCTGGCCGGGGTCCGGGTGGGCAAGGTTGCCCGGATCCGGCTGACACCGGACGGGAAGGCGATCGTGGAGATGGACCTGGACAAGGACGTGGAGCTTCGCCAGGGCGCCTCGGCCGCTATCGCGAACCTGGGGTTGCTCGGTGACAAGTACGTCGAGCTCGTCCCCGGCCCGGTCGGCGCGCCGGAACTGCCCGAGGGGACGACGATCAAGGGGGACGTGCCCGTCAGCTTCGACCAGATCACGAAGCTCGCACGCGACATCGAGGTGGACGTCAAGGACATCACGAAGAACTTGAACTCGTCCCTGGGCGGCCCGCAGGGAGAGGAGAGGCTCCGCTCGATCGTCGAGAACATCCGGGTCATCACCGACGACCTGCGCGTCATGGTCGCGTCCAATCGCGGCAACGTCGACGCCACGCTGACAAACCTGAGCAACTTCACCGAGGGAATGACGGAGCTCGTGGACCGCGTGGACAAGCTGATCGCCGCCAACCAGGCCAACGTGACGCAGGGGATCGCCAACATCAAGGACGTCACCGGCAAGCTCGAGACGACCGCCGACAACTTGAATCAGATCACCGGCAAGATCAAGTCCGGGGAAGGGACCGTCGGGAAGCTTGTCGAGAGCGAGGAGACTCACAAGAACTTGAACGACGCCCTGGTCTCGGTCAAGGAAGGCGTCGCCGGCCTGAACAAGGCGCTGGGGGCGGTCGGCCGGACCCGCTACGATTTCGGCGTCCGCTCCGAGATCCTGACGAGCTTCTCGAAAGGGAAGGGGTATTTCACCCTCGACATCAATCCGCCGGAGTCGCCCCGCTTCTACCGGATCGAGCTCGCGACGCAGCCCTTCGGCCGCCGATTCGACGAGACGACTGTGGAGCAGACGACGTTTCCCGACGGCCACATCGAGGTGAAGACGATCCACCAGGCGGAGTTCAAGGACCAGCTCGCCCTCACCGCGCTCTTCGGCTACCGGTGGAAGGACTGGGGCCTGAGGGCCGGGCTCATGGAGTCCCAGGGCGGCGCGGGTCTCGATTACAAGCTCTTGAAGGACCGCCTCCGCTTTTCGCTCGACGCGTGGGACTTCAATCGCCCCGAGAACCTTTCCATGCACGCGAAGCTCGGCACCGCTTTCTTCATTTCTCCTTCGGTCTACCTCCAGGGAGGCTGGGATGACTTCCTGAACCGCTCGCGCGGGGCCGCCTCGATCTTCCTCGGCGCCGGCCTGCGGTGGACCGACGACGATATCAAGTACCTCCTCGGCAGCGTGCCGATCAGGCCATGAAACGAGACGAGCGGCTCACCCGCCACCCGCCGCGTCCCGCCACCCGGCTCTGATCGAGATGGCTCCACGCGCGACCACGGTGTTCGCCTGCCAGTCCTGCGGCTCCGCGTCGCCGAAGTGGCTGGGCCGGTGCCCGGAGTGCGGCGAATGGAACAGCTACGTCGAAGAGGTCCGCGGCCCGAAGACTCCCGAGGCAGAAGGAGCCTTGGCCGCTCCGATTGCGGGCGAGGCGTCGGCGGGCGAGGTCCGCGTCGAGACCGGAATGCCGGGTCTCGACCGCGTGCTGGGCGGCGGAATCGTGGCGGGCTCGGTCGTCCTCATCGGTGGAGAGCCCGGGATCGGCAAGTCCACCTTTCTCCTGCAGGTCGCTCGGGCGGTCGCCGCGCGGGGCGGGGAGGTCCTCTACGCCACCGCGGAGGAGTCCGCCGCCCAGGTGCGGCTGCGCGGCGAGCGGCTGCGCATCCGCGAGGGGGGGCTCCTCCTGATGGCGGAAACGGACGTGGACCGCATCGTCGCCGGAGCCGAGCGCCGGTCGCCGGCGCTCCTCATCGTGGACTCGATCCAGGCGGTGCGAGACCCGGCGCTTTCTTCCGCAGCCGGGACGGTCTCGCAGGTCAGGGAATGCGCCGCCGTGCTTCTTCGCTACGCGAAGTCCCGCGGCGTTCCGGTCGTTCTGATCGGCCACGTTACGAAGGACGGCAGTCTCGCCGGGCCGAAGTCGCTCGAGCACCTCGTCGACACGGTCGTGACGCTCGAGGGGGACCGCACATCTCTACGGCGCCTGCTCCGCGCCACGAAGAACCGGTTCGGGCCGGTGGACGAGCTCGCCCTCTACGACATGACCGGCGAGGGCCTGACCGAGATCACCAACCCGTCGGCGGCTTTTCTGGCCGAGCGGCGCCGGGGCCTTCCAGGAAGCGCCGTGACGGCCGCCCGCGAGGGATCGCGCAGCCTCCTCGTGGAGATCCAGGCCCTGGTCGGCCCCTCGACCGCGGGATCGCCGCGGCGCGTGGCCATCGGAGTGGACGGCGGCCGCCTTGCATTGCTGCTCGCCGTGCTCGAGGGCGCCGGGCTGTCGCTCTCGTCGCGCGAGATCTTTGTCTCGTGCGCCGGGGGCCTCGAGACGGCCGAGCCCGCGTCCGATCTCGCGGTCGTGGCCGCCCTGGTCTCCTCCGCCCGAGGCCGGGCGATTCCGGGCGACGTCGCCTGCTTCGGAGAGATCGGGCTTCTCGGCGAGGTACGGCGAGTACCGGCGGCCGGCTCGCGGCTGAAAGAGGCCGCCGCGATGGGATTTACGACAGTCTATCTTCCGGCCGGCGACGCGGGAGAGGCCGCTCGGTTTCCCGACATGAGAGTCCGACCCGTGGACCGGGTCGCGGACTTCTTGACGATGATCGGGTGATTACCGCGACCGCTCAATCCGGCTGCCGTTCCAGGGCGACGGCGATGCGCAGGGGCGCGGGGCCCGGATAATCGGAGGGGTAGGGGGCGATGAGCGTGATGCGGGCACTCGCGGCGGATCCGAGGTGGAACCGCGCGGGCTCCAGGACTCGCCGTTCGATCACACGGTAGCCCTTGCGCCCGAGGCTGGTCGTCAGCCGGACACGGTCGCCCAAACGCAGTCCCGCGACGGCCGCGCCGTTTGCGCCCCGGGCGATCGCGATGACGGAGGGATTGCTCTTTTCTTCCTCGCCCGGAAGGGCCGTTCCCGGCACGTGTCCGGCTCCTCTGGCGAGCGTCCCGGCCTCGATCCCTTCGAACACCGGAGAATCGAGCGAGAGCCTTGAGACCGCCATCCGGGCGACGAGCTCCCCTTGCTTCACCGGGGCGGGCGCGACCGCGACGGGCGCCGCCTGTCCGCCGCCGGCGCCGGAAGAGGAGAAGAACTCGCGAGCCAGGGGCGCCGTGAACAGGATTCCGCAGCCGAGTCCGACCGATGCCAGGGCTGGAACGAGGCGTTGGGTAAACATTTTTGGGCGCCGGACAACCACGCACCCGGTCCCGCATCAGGCGGGAACCGGGCGCAGGAGTCCTCTTTGCGTTTACCGGGTCTTCTTGCCTATCAAGAGGCCGCCAGCCATCAGGGCGAGGCCCGCGAGAGCCAGGCGCGGCGACGAAGACGCCGTGTGGGGAAGACTGGTCTCCGCGGGGGCCGCCGGGGCCGGCGCGGGCTCGTAGCTGGGTGCCGGAGCAGGGGGTGGAGCGGCCTGGGGTGCCGGAGCCGGAGCCGGAGCCCTCGAGATCGATGATGAACTTGTCGTGTTCTCGGCCATGGTCGTCATGCTCGTCGTCGTGACGTCGATCTCCTTGCGGTCGATGACCTCTCCGCTCACGTTCAAGGCGACGACAGCGATCTTGTGGCTGCCCGGAGCAATGTTATCGATGGTGGCCGTATTGTTCTCCGTCCCTTTCAGCGTAGCCTTCAGGCTGTTGTCGACATAGACGTCGAAGCGCGGCTGCGGGAAGTTCGATTCGCCGAAACGAGTGCCCTGCCCGGCGCCGAAGGCCTGACCGTTGTAGCCGACGGTCACCCGCACGCTGTTGCCGGAGATCGTGGCGCCTTCGGCGGGCTCGACGAGCCGCAGCTTCAGCGTGTTCTTCGTCGGGCCGCCGGTGTTCTGATCCGCGTTCTGCGCAATGACCATCCCGGCGACGGTGAAGAGGGCGATTGCGACGATGAGGCTCGATGTTTTCCTGCGCATGTTCTCTCCTCCCATATGAAGGTGGCGCCAGGGACAGCGCCACGGATGCCTTAAGCAAGTGCCGCGCCAACTTACGGCGCGGCCTTGTCAGGGCAACACTTGTGCAGGGCTTTTCAGTCCAGGTGGGCCGGCATCACGCCCGTTAACGTCTTGAACGCCTCCAGATATTTCTCCCGGGTCGTGCGAACGACGCCCTCCGGGAGACGGGGGGCAGGTGGGTGCCGGTCCCAGCCGGTCGAGTCGAGCCAGTCCCGCACGAACTGTTTGTCCAGGGAGTGGGGGCTGTGTCCCGGCTTGTACGCGGCCGTATCCCAGTAGCGGGAGGAATCGGGCGTGAATGCCTCGTCGATCCAGACCAGGCGGCCGTCGATCGAGCCAAACTCGAGCTTGGTGTCGGCGAGGAGCAACCCGCGGGAAGCGGCATATTCACTTGCCCGGCCGTACAGGTCGAGCGTCAGATCGCGAAGCCTCCCCGCCTCTTCGATGCCGATGCGGTCGGCCATGGCGTCGAAGGAGACGTTCTCGTCGTGCCCGCGCTCGCTCTTGGTGGCCGGCGTGAAGATCGGCTCGGACAGGCGATCGGCCTCGACGAGGCCGGCGGGAAGCCGGATGCCGCAAACCTGCTTCGTCTTCTTGTATTCCGCCCAGCCGGACCCGGCGATATATCCGCGCGCCACGCACTCGAACGGAATGACCTCGGCCTTCTTGACGATGACCGACCGCCCGGCGAGCGTGGAGCGGTCGGCCTGGAGGGATTCTGGAAATCGTTCGACTTCGGTCTCGACGAGATGGTTCTCGACGTCGGAGAACTTCTGGAACCAGAAGTTCGAGAGTTGCGTGAGGATCTTCCCCTTGTCGGGGATGCCGGGGGAGAGCACGCAGTCGAAGGCGGAGATACGGTCGCTCGCTACGAGAAGGAGCGTGTCTCCCAGGTCGTAGAGTTCGCGCACCTTGCCGCGCCGTGAAAGGCGAGCCCCGGAAAGATGAGTCTCCGTTATCGCGGCCATCGGGCGCAGACATTAGCACGGAGAAACTGAGGCCGATGCGCGCTGGGGGGAGCGCGAATCGCGATCGGCAACCCACAACCCCTTCTCTCTGCTATTGTTCCGCGCCATGCGCTTAGAGGTGAAAGATTCCGCGCCGGCATCCGGACGCAACCTTTGCATCGCCTTCCTCCACCAGGCCGCCGCTCCTTCGATGGGAGCGCCGGCGGCTGTGCGCGAAGAGCTGCGAGAGGCCTGCCGCGTCTCCTCCTTCGGCGGCCGGAAGAAGGAGGTCGCGGGGGCGTTGACGTCCCGCGGAGGCTGGGTGCTCGTGGGTCTGGGTCCCGCGGGCAGCCCGCTCGGGGAACTTCGCCGGGCTCTCCGGCGCGCGCTCCGCGACGCGCTGCGCCAGACGGGCCGCGGACTCCTGCTGGCCTTCGGCGACGGGATCGGGGCGCAGGCGATGCGGGCGCTGATCAGAGAGATTGCGCAGGGCGACTATCAGTTCCGGCGTTACAAGTCGGCCGAGAAGGCGCGAAGGCCCTCGAGGGAGGCGCGCGCGGTTGTTCTTCCTCCTCCCTCCCTTCGCGCCTCCGACCTGCAAGACGCGGCTCGGCAGGCGCAGACCATCGCCCCGCTCGTCGGCTGGGCGCGCGACCTCGGCAACACGCCGGCCAACGACCTCGGGCCGGCCGAGCTGGCGCGCGAAGCGCGGGTCAGGGCGCGCCGGGAAGGGGTGCGCCTGACGGTGCTCTCGAAGAAACAGATCGAGCACGAGAAGATGGCGGGACTCCTCGCCGTCAATTCCGGCAGCGTCCGGCCTCCAGTTTTCCTGATCGGCGAATACCGGCCCCCGCGCGCCAGGGGGACCGCGGTCCTGGTCGGGAAGGGAATCACGTTCGACTCGGGCGGAATCTCCATCAAGCCGGCTCCCTCTATGGGAGAGATGAAGTACGACATGATGGGCGCCGCGACGGCCTTCGCCTGCGCCTTCGCCGCCAGGCGCCTGAAGCTCCCGGTGCGGGTCGTGGCGATCGCTCCCGTGACCGAAAATCTGCCGAGCGGCTCCGCGTGCCGTCCCGGCGACATTCTCCGGATGCGCAACGGAAAGACCGTCGAGGTGGACAACACCGACGCGGAGGGGCGCCTGGTCTTGGCGGACGCGCTCTCCTACTCGGCGAAGTTCCGGCCGGACGTCGTCATCGACTACGCCACTCTGACGGGCGCAGTCCTGATCGCGCTTGGGCATGAATGCGCGGGACTCATGACACCCGACGACGACCTCGCCCGGGAGCTCCTCGAGGCGGGCGAGGCGACGAGCGAGCGGGTCTGGCGACTCCCCCTGTGGCAGGACTACCGCGAGAACTTGAAGTCCGAGTGGGCCGACATGAAGAACACCGGCGGCCGCACGGCGGGGACGGTCAACGCCGCCGTGTTTCTCAAGGAATTCGTCCCGCCGGGCGTTGCCTGGGCACACCTCGACATCGCGGGCGTCGCGCATCTGGAGAAGGAGCATGCGGGCTACGACCCGGGCGCGACGGGATTCGGCGTTGCGCTGACGATGGAGTTCCTGCGGCGCCATTTCGGATAGGGATTCCAGATTCCAGGCGCGCTTCGCGCGCATTCCAGATTCCAGGGGGAACGACTCTGTTCTAACCTGGAATCTGGAATCTGGAACCTGGAACCTGGAATCGCTGCGCTTCAGCGCGGCGTGTCTTCGGAGAGCTCCGTCGCGCAGAGCACGAGGCCCACGGCGACGGCGGCGAGGCAGCCCGCAGAACGCTGCCGTTCACCGGGTTCGGGGCGGGGGAGGCTTCAAGACGGCGGCGACCGGGATCGAGCGGGCACCGTTCTTTCCCACCGAGCGGACAGCGAAGAAGTGGTTGTCCGTCGAGACTCCTTTCAGGACGTTCTCTCCCGGCGACGGGACGAGGCCATAGACGGACCAGCGTGGGTCGGTTGTCTCGCGCCAGAGGATCTCGAATCCTTCGCGCTCGTCGTCTTCCGCGGCCGACCAAGCGACCTTCGCATCGGCCGTCACGCCTCCGGAAATCGCCACGTCCCCGGGCGCCGCCGGCGCGAGCGCGAGTTGCCGAAGCGTCTCGGCGTTCGCCCGCGCGACGTTTCCGAGGAACTCGAAGTTCAGGAACTTGACGAGGTCCCCGTACTCCCGCCCGTTCTCCACCCGCGGCGTCTGGTGCTCGTGATCGTAGTTCTCCAGCGGCTCGGTGAAGCGGACCGCGGGCAGTCCCGCCTCGACGAAGGGGCGGTGGTCTCCGCCGCGCCCCAGGCGATCGAGGCGGAAGACCATGCGAACGGCGTCCCGCCCGGCGACTTCCTCGACCGTGCGCGCGAGGTCGCGCGAGGGGGAGTCGACGCCGTCCGGTCCGCCTCCCGAGAAGACGCGGACGCGGTGCGGCGCGCCCGGAGCGAAGTCCGCGCCGACGATGTCGTTGTTCAGGAAGCCGCCGATCTGGTACTCCTTCTCCTTCAGGTACTCCAGGAGCCGCCTGCCGCCCAGGAGCCCCTGCTCCTCCCCCGAGACCGCGGCGAAGAGGAGTGTGGAGCGGTAGGTCCCCTTCGACAGGAGCCTCGCGCATTCGATGGAGACGGCCGTGCCCGACGCGTCATCGTCCGCGCCGGGCGCGTCGGCCTCCGGGTCCATCACGGAGGAAGGCATCGAGTCGAAGTGTCCCGAGACGAGGAAGACGGTTTTCGCGAGCTTCGGGTCGCTTCCGGGAAGGAACGCGAGCACGTTCTCGAGGCGGGCTGGCTTGTCTTTCGTGCGCGGCGCGGTCGCCTCGAAGCGGTCCACGGCGACCGACAACTTTCCGCCGCTCGCTCTGGCGATCTCAGTCAATCGCGCCAAGATCCTGTCGCGCCCGCATCCGATGCCGCGCCTGGAGTCTTCCCAGGAGGAGAGCGAGTGGCGCGTGCCGCAGGCGGCCAGCTCTTCGATGGTCGCCCGGAGCGCGTTCTCGTCCACCGAATTGCGCCGGATCGCGCCGGCCGGCGGAGGCAGGCCCCTCGTAGCCGGCTTCCCGCCGGCAGGCTCGGCCGGGTCCTGCGCGGCGAGAAGGGCGGCGGCGAGCCACGCCGCGACTGCGAGTTTGACTGCCGGGGATCGCTTTGTTAGGTTCGCGCTCACATGCCACTCCGTCAGTTTTCGATCGGTCCGGTCGGCGAGGAAGTTTATCCCCGCTTCGTCGAAGAGCTCGCCGAGCGCCTCGACGACCCGGCCCTCGACCGCAACCTCGTCGTCCGCGACACGCTCTCGCAGCTCTATCTCGGCCGCTCCTTCGACGAGGGGGCCTTCACGGACCGGCGCCTGCCCATCGGGATGAAGGCGCTGCTGGCGACCTTCGATCCCCGCAACGCGACACTGGAGGCCGAGTACTATCGGGAGATCGACCTGGAGAAATGGGCGCCCGTCAAGCCGCTCCTCTGGTTCTGGCATATGTTCGATCACTCTCCGGTGGGGCGCAACGTGCGCCTCGGCACGCAGGTGCGGGCGATGCTCGCGCAGAGGGTCTTCAGGCGCTGCGGCAAGGGCGTGCGCATCTTTCACGAGGTGGAGTTCTCCTTCGGCTACAACCTCTCCGTGGGCGACGGCGTGACGATCCACCGGAACGTGCTGATCGACGACCGCGGCGAGGTGATCCTCGGCGACGAAGTCTCCGTCTCCGACTACGCCAACATCTACTCCCACTCCCACGCCGTCGAGGACATTCACGACGTCTCGCTCGGCAAGACCGTCATCGGTGACCGCGTGCGGATCACCTACCATGCCGTCGTCCTTTCCGGGGTCACCATCGAGGCCGACGCGATGGTGGGGTCCATGGGCGTCGCATCCAAGCACATTCCCGCTGGCGTCATCGCCGCCGGCATCCCCGCCAAACCCATCGGTCAGAAGAAGAGCCGCACTCCGGGCTCTTGAAATCCCGGTCTCCTTCGCCCGGCATCCCGGCCGCCGCCCTGAGATAATTCCCGCCGATGTTGCGGCGGCTGGCGGTGAAGAACATGGCGATCGTCGAAGACCTGGAAATGGAGTTCGGGCCGGGGCTGACGGTCATCACCGGGGAAACCGGGGCCGGCAAGTCCATCCTCGTGGACGCGCTCTCGTTGCTGGCCGGCGGGCGCGGGTCGGTCGACCTCGTGCGGAAGGGCGCCGACCGGCTCTCCGTCCGCGGCGAATTCGAGCCGGACGGGGCGGTCGAGCGGATCCTCTCGGAAGCGGGGTTGCCGGTGG
>DATIRW010000207.1:0-2230 GCA_035469365.1 Thermoanaerobaculia bacterium | reverse complement strand
ATCCGGAAAAACGTCCGCCTGCAGCGGCAGGAACGCACCGCCGGAGTCCAACAGATAGACGCAGGGCAGGCGGTTCTGCTCCGCGATCTCCTGAGCGAGGAGGTGATTCTTGACGGTCATCGGGTAGTAGGTCCCGCCTTTGACCGTGGCATCGTTGGCGATGACCATGACCTCGCGGCGCGAAACGCGCCCGATACCCGTCACGAGACCGGCGCCCGGCGCCTCTCCGTCGTACATGCCGTGCCCCGCCAGCGGCGAAAGCTCGAGGAAGGGAGATCCCGGGTCGAGCAGCGCGTCCACCCTGTCGCGGACGAACATCTTCTTTTGCTCGGCCTGGCGCTGCCGGCCCGCGCCCCCCTCGCGCGCGCGGGCAAGCTCGGCCTTGAGTTTCTCGACCAGGCGCTCCATCGCGGCCGCTCGCTCGCGAAAATCCGCCGAACCCGTGTCCGCGCCGCTTTCGAGCGCCTCGCCTGGATGGGAAACCGCCGGCGGATGTTCGGCCGCCGGAGCGCTCTCGGCCGGCGCCCTCTTTCTTCCGCGGATCTTCAGCTTCCCACCCGCCGTCCCGCTTCTTTGCGGACGAAATCGACGAGACTCTGCGTCGACGTGCCCGGCAGGAAGATCTCCCGGATGCCGAGCGCCTTCAAGTGAGCGATATCCTTGTCGGGAATGATGCCGCCGGCGAGAACCAGGATGTCCTCGCCCCCCTTTTCCTTCAGCAGCTTCAGGATCTCCGGGAAGAGGACGTTGTGCGCGCCGGAGAGAATTGAGAGCCCGACGACGTCCACGTCCTCCTGGATCGCCGCTGCCGCGATCTGCTCCGGCGACTGCCGCAGCCCGGAATAGATGACTTCCATGCCCGCGTCCCGCAGCGCCCGCGCGATGACTTTCGCTCCCCGGTCGTGCCCGTCCAGTCCGGGCTTCGCGATCAGGACGCGGATCGGTCTCTCGTCCATATCTCTCTCTCCAGTCTACCAATCTACCGGGAACGCCGCTCGCTTATTGCCCTCTGGCGAAAACCGCAGCCCTCATGGCGCGGAAGCTCTCCGTCGGGTCGGGCCGCGAAGCCATTCGCCTACTCGACACGCCCCCTGCTAGTTGGGGGCCTGCGTGAGGCGGAGGACGCGGTCATCGCCGGGATGAACCGAGCCGCGGCCGTCGCGGTTGCTGGTCGTGAAGTAGATCGCGCCGTCCGGGCCGTTCTGGACTTCGCGCAGCCGGCCGAATTCGTGGTCGAAGAGGGCTTCGGTCGCGAGGACATGGCGCGGGTCTTTTGGATCCAGGCGCACGCGCATCAATCGCTCGCCGCGCAGGCAGGCGAAGAGGAAATCACCCCTGAGCGCCGGGACCCTCGAGCCGGTGACGAAAGAGGCGCCCGAAGGCGCGATCGCTGGCGTGAATTCGAGGAGAGGCGAGACCATCCCCTCCTTCGACTCCTTGTGATGGACGACGGGCCAGCCGTAGTTCTTCCCGGCCTCGACGATGTTCACCTCGTCGCCTCCGCCGGGACCGTCGAAGCCGGAGGGACCGTGCTCGGTCTGGAACTGGAGACCTGTGCCGGGCTGCCAGTCGAGGCCCTGCGAGTTTCGGTGCCCGAGCGAATAGATCGGAGATCCGGGAAAGGGGTTGTCGGCCGGGATGGAGCCGTCGGGATTCAACCGGAGCGTCTTGCCGCCGAGGGACCCCATCTTCTGAGCGATTTCGCCCGTCGTCGCGTCGCCCGTCGTCACGTACAGCTTGCCGTCCGGCCCGAAGCGGAGCCTGCAGCCGGCGTGAAACTGCGCCGCCGGAAGCCCCTCGAGGATGACCTTCCTGTCCGAGAGTCCCGAGCCGTCGTCGCGGAAGCGAACGACGCGCACCCGGATCCCTCCGGTCACGGTGTAGACGTAGGAGAGATAGATCAGGCGGCTCGCCGGATAGTCCGGAGCGAGCGTCAGGCCCATGAGGCCCGTTTCCCCCCTCGATTCGACATCCGCGATGACGCCGAGCGGAGCCTTCCGGAGCACGCCGTTCTCGACGACGCGGACCCGTCCCGGCCGCTCCGTCACGAGCATCCGGGCAGGCGAGGTGAACGCCAGCGACCAAGGCACATCCAGGCCGTCCACGAAGATCTCGACCTTCAGCGACACGCCGTCCTTTGTCTTCACGCTCCGGCTGTCCGGAGAAGCTCCGGCCGCGCCGAGGAGAAGAAGGCCTGACATCGCCAGGGTCGGAATGCGCATGGGACTCC
>DATIRW010000206.1:0-14094 GCA_035469365.1 Thermoanaerobaculia bacterium | reverse complement strand
GGGATCGGCGGCCTGGCTCCGACGCGCAAGTCGGATCTCGCGCGACTGGGGTTCCGGGCCCTGCTCGCCGGATCGCTCGTCTCCTTCATGACGGCCGCGATCGCGGGACTGATCTGGGAACTGGGGGTGGTCAAGTGAGCGATCCGGGGCTCCTGGGGCGCCTCGACGCGGCCGCCGACGCGATCCGGAGGAAGGCGAAGGCGCAGCCTCTCGTCGGGCTCGTCCTGGGCTCGGGCCTGGGATCATTCGCGGAAGGACTGTCGGAGCGGACGGCGATCTCCTACGAAAAAATCCCGAATTTCCCGGTTCCGAGCGGCGTCGTGGGCCACGCGGGGGAGCTGGTCCTGGGCAGCGTCGGCTCCACGCCCGTGATCGTGCTCTCGGGCCGGATCCATTACTACGAAGGGCGTCCGATGGCGGACGTCGTTTTTCCCGTCCGGGTGCTCGCCAGGCTGGGAATCAGGGCCGTCGTGCTGACCAACGCCGCCGGCGGAGTCCGGCTCTCCTTTCGACCCGGTGACCTCATGCTCATCACCGATCACGTCAATGCGCTCGGCACGAACCCGCTCGTCGGCGGCAACGACGAGGCGCTCGGTCCCCGCTTTCCGGACATGAGCGTCGTCTACGACGCGAAACTTCGGAGCGTGATCAAGGCTGAGGCCCGGAGGCTTCGGATTCCGCTGCGCCAGGGCATCTACGTCAGCCTGACAGGGCCTTCCTACGAGACTCCGGCGGAGATCCGCATGTGGCGCAAGCTCGGCGTGGACGCCGTCGGCATGTCCACGGTCCCCGAGGCGATCGCGCTGCGGCATGCCGGCGTGCGCGTTGCGGGAATCTCGACGATCACGAACATGGCGGCGGGGATCCTGAAGAAGCCTCTGAACCACGTTGAAGTGCTGGAGACGACGCGGCGGGTGGGCGCGCGGTTCGTGAAGTTGCTGGAGGCCGCCGTGCCGAAGATCGCGGAGAAGGTGCAGGATTCCTGATGGAGCGCCCTCACCCCGTCCTGCCGGCCGCTCGCTTTGCGAGACGTGGCCTGCGGCCACGGCCGGCGCTGAAGTGAAGGCGGTGGGAGACCCCCCGCGCCCCCCCGCGGGGGGAGAGGGAGAAGATAGGCTCGTCGAGACCGCGGCCCGGTACAGGGAGAACGCGGTCTCGAGGAGGAGCCGCTTCTCCGTCGGTGCGGCGATCGAGGACGAGAACGGAAGGATCTGGGGGGGGTGCAACATTGAGAACTCGACCTACGGCCTGACGGTCTGCGCCGAGCGGGTCGCGATCTGGAAGGCGCTCTCGGAAGGTGTCCGCAAATTCCGCGCGGTGGCCGTCGTGACCGGAGCCGACGAGCCCACGCCGCCCTGCGGCGCCTGCCGCCAGATTCTCTGGGAGTTTGCCGGCGACGTCCCGGTCATCATGGCCACTCTTGACGGCAGGAAGAAACGCTTCCAGCTGCGAGAGCTCTTCCCCGAGCCGTTCGACTTCTAGGTGGTAGGTGACAGGTGGTAGGTCGTAGGGAAACTCCACGCCAAGGACTTCTCCTCCTCTTCGTCGGCGTTCTTCTCGGCATCTCCCTCCTTGCCGCGGCCCCCGCCAGGAAAGAGCCTGCGGACCTTCTCGTGATCAACGCGCGCGTCCTCACGATGGACGAAGGGTTCTCGCTCTTCGATCCGGGCGCCCTCGCGGTGAAAGACGGGAAGATCCTCGCCGTCGGTCCCTCCGCCGAGATCTCGAAACGCTTCTCCGCCCGCGCCACGGACGACGCCCGCGCCAAGATCGTGATGCCCGGCCTCGTGAACACGCACACGCACGCCGCCATGACGCTCCTTCGCGGAATCGCCGACGATCTGCCGCTCGAGAAATGGCTGACCGAGCACATCTTCCCGGCGGAGGGGAAGAACGTCTCTCCCGAGTTCGTGTACGACGGAACGCTTCTCGCGGCCCTGGAGATGATCGAGGGAGGGACGACCACCTTCGCGGACATGTATTACTTCGAGTCCGACGCCGCGCGGGCGGTCGACAAGGCGGGACTGCGAGCCGTCCTGGGAGAGACCTTCATCGACTTCCCCGTGCCCGACCACAAGGACCTGCCGGCGACGCTGGCGTTCATGGCGGACTACGTCCAGCGCTGGAAGGGACACCCGCGGATCACGCCGGCCGCCGCCCCGCATTCCACCTACACGTGCTCGAAAGAGACCCTGCTGGCGGCGCGGGACTTCGCGCTCTCCCACGGAATCCCGATCCTGATCCATGCGCGGGAGACGAAGAAGGAGCTCGCGGACTCGCGCAACGCATCGCCGGAGAGTCCGGTGCTCCATCTCGCCGCGATCGGGTTCTTCGATCCTTCCGCGCAGGGTCTGCGGGTTCCGATCGTGGCCGCCCACGGCGTCTGGATGGACGAGAGGGATCTCGCGCTCGTCAAGCAGTACGGCGTGGCCCTCTCGCACAATCCCGAATCCAACATGAAGCTTGGCTCCGGCATCGCCGACGTCACGGCATGGCAGCGCGAGGGTCTCGTCTGGGGGCTCGGAACCGACGGTCCCGCCGGCTCCAACAACGACCTCAACATGTTCGAGGCGATGGATTTCGCGGGCAAGCTCGCCAAGGTCTCCAAGGAGGACCCGACGGTCCTGCCCGCCCGCGTCCTCGTCGCGGCTGCGACGCGCGGGGGAGCGCAGGTCCTCGGGCTCGCCGCGAAGGTCGGTTCGCTCGAGCCGGGCAAGCAGGCGGACTTCATCGCGGTGGATGTCCACAACGCGCACGTCGAGCCGTTCGAAGATCCGTACTCGGCGCTCGTCTATTCCGCCAAGGCCTCCGACGTGACGGACGTGTGGGTGGACGGTAAGCCCCTGTTGCGGCATCGCCGCCCGACGACGCTCGAGGAGGCCGGCATTCTCGAAAAGGCACGGCGCTGGCGCGAAAGCGTGCGCCGGTCGCTCGCGCGGTAGCGTCTTTCGGTGCGCCGAGCCGTCCTGACGGTCCTGGAGTCGCTGGAGAGGCTCCGGCCCGCCCTTCTGCTCTCGATTGCCGGGGTGCTCGCCGTCACGATCGCCCTGACGAGCTACCTGACTTCCGGCGATATCCGTTTCTCCTTCTTCTACCTGGCGCCAGTGGCCCTTTCCGCCTGGTTCGTGGGACGGGGGGCCGGAGTGTTCTTCTCCGTGCTGGGCACCGGAATCTGGCTTTTGAGGTCTCTCCTGGAAGAAGGGTTCGACGGGGCGGGCGCCGCGGCGACGTATACCAACGCCGTTCTGCTTCTCGGGTTCTTTCTCCTTTTCGCGACGCTCCTCTCCGCGTTCCGGGCGGCGCTCTGGCGCGAGAAGGCCGCCGCGAGAGTGGATCCGCTCACGCTGATCTCCAACCGGCGCGCCTTCTTCGAGTTGGCCGGCGCCGAGATCGAGCGCATGGCGCGCTACGGAGGCCGTTTCACCGTGGCCTATCTGGATCTGGACAACTTCAAGGAAGTCAACGACCGGTTCGGCCATGAGACCGGGGACCGGGTCCTCGTGCTGACGGCTCAGACGATTCGGAAGAGCCTTCGCGTCAACGACATCGTGGCCCGCCTGGGAGGCGACGAGTTCATCGTCCTGCTTCCGCAGACGGAGCCGTCCGATGCGGAGGCGGCCTTGCGGAAGATCGAAGCCCAGCTCTCGGAGGTGATGCGGCAGGGACGGTGGCCGGTGACCGTGTCCATCGGCGCCGCGACATTCGAGAGGCCGCCGGCATCCGTCGAGGAGATGATCGAGCTCGTGGACCGGCTCATGTACTCTGCGAAGACGAGCGGCAAGGGGCGGTTGGAAAAGCGCGTCATCGGTGGTACGGCGTAGCGTCCGCTCCCTTGCGGCTCGGTTGGAGAGGCCGGCGCGCTCCATCGTGGTGGCGTTTTCGCTGCTCCTGGTCTCCCTGACCGTGCTCGGGAGCTATAAGACCCATTTCGATATTCGCTTTTCGTTCTTCTACACGCTCCCGATCGCCCTCACGGCGTGGTTTGTGGGACGCTGGGCCGGCGTTTTCTTCTCCTTCCTGTGCGCGTTCGCGTGGCTCGGAGAGGTCCTGGTCGAGCACGCGTTCACCCCGACGGACGTGAGGGTCGCCTGCTGGAATGCCGGTATCCTGCTCGTTTTCTTCCTGCTCCTTTCGATCTTGCTGTCGTCCCTGCAAGAGGCGCTGGGGAGGGAAAGGGCCGCGGCCCGAGGGGACGCGTTGACCCGGCTCGCCAACCGGCGGGCGTTCTTCGAGCTGGCTGAGGCCGAGATCCAGCGAGCCGCGCGCTATGGCGGACGATTCAGCGTGATCTACATGGATCTGGACGACTTCAAGAGGGTCAACGACCGTGACGGCCACCAGACGGGAGACCGCCTCCTGGTCCTGGTGGCCGACACTCTTCGCAAGACGCTGCGGGCCAACGACATCGTGGCGCGGATGGGAGGCGATGAGTTCATCATCCTGCTTCCCGAAACGGGATCGGAAGACACAAGAGCCGTCTTCAAGAAGCTCGGTTCCCGCCTTGCGGACGTGATGCGTCGGGGGCGCTGGCCGGTGACTGTCTCGGCTGGCGCCGTCACGTTCGAGAAGGCCCCGCAGTCGGTGGACCAGTTGATCAAGAGTGTGGACGAGCTCATGTATGCTGCCAAAACGAGCGGCAAGAACAGGTTGGAGATGCGGATCATCGGCGCGTAACACCGAAGGCGACCGGATGAGAACCGTCTACGAGATCCTCCGATCCAAGCGCGACGGGAAGGAGCTCCCGCGCGAGGAAATCGCCTTCTTCATTCGGGGCGTCGTCTCGGGCGAGGTTCCCGATTACCAGGCCGCGGCCTTCCTGATGGCCGCCGTCATCCGCGGCCTCTCGACGGCGGAGATGGCGGCGCTGACGGAGGCGATGCGCGATTCGGGCGATGCCTGGGACCTCTCCGACCTTGCGCCTGTCGTGGACAAGCACTCGACGGGGGGAGTGGGCGACAAGGCGACGCTCGTCCTCGCGCCGCTCGTGGCAGCGGCCGGAGCGCGCGTCGGCATGATGTCGGGGCGCGGGCTCGGACACACGGGAGGCACCCTCGACAAGCTTGCGGCGATCCCGGGCTTCCGGACGGATCTCGACCTGCCGCGCGTCCGGGAGGCGCTCACGAGAGTCGGCGCCGCCCTCTTCGCTCAGACGGACGCGATCGCCCCCGCGGACCGCACCCTCTATGCCCTGCGCGACGTGACGGGCACCGTCGAGTCGCTCGGCCTCATCGTGGCCTCGATCCTGTCCAAGAAGCTCGCCTCGGGAACGACCGGCATCGTCTTCGACGTGAAGACCGGGAACGGAGCGTTTCTCAAGACCGTCGAAGAGGCGCGCGCCCTCGGCCGCGCCCTCGTGGACACGTCGCGGGCGGCGGGCCGCGAGGCGACGGGTTGGATCACCGACATGAGCCGGCCGCTCGGGCGCGCCGTCGGCAACGGGCTCGAGGCGGAAGAGTCCATCCTGAGCCTCCGGAACGAAGGTCCTCCGCGGCTGCGCGAGCTGTGCCTCCTCCTTGGCGCCGAGATGCTCCGCTTCGCCGATCCGGAACTCTCGGAGGCCGAATCGCGCGCCCGCCTGGAGCGGGTGTTTGACTCCGGAAAGGCTGCCGAGAAGTTCGGCGAGCTGATCGAATTCCAGGGCGGCGACCCGAGGGTCATGGAAGACCTCTCTCTCCTGCCGCAGCCGAAGAAGAAGATCCCGGCGGTCGCCCCGCGGTCCGGCTACGTCCGCTCGATCCAGACCGAGAAGATGGGCTTCCTCTCGATTGACATTGGCTGCGGCCGCAGGAAGCGCGAGGACACGATCGATTTCGCCGCCGGCTTCCTCGTCGAGAAGACCGTCGGCGACAGAGTCGAGGCGGGAGAGCCTCTTGCGATCCTCTGCCTCGGCGAACGCCCCGCTCCGCGCCCAAACATGGAACAGGAGCTTGCCGCCCTCTTCGAAGTCGGCGACACGCCCGCGATTGCGCCGCCTCTCGCCATCGAGAAGCTGTAACCCCGTCGCCAGGTCTCGTTCGTCGTGGCCTTCGTGCCAACGGCGCGAGGAGCACGGCGAGGGTCTCCGGAGGCGAGTTTTTCGCGAGCAGCCTGCTCTCAAGGCGCGACAGCTTAAAATCCTCTCGTGCTCTATCGGTTCGACCATGTGCGGAAGGCTTACGGGCCCAGGGAGGTGCTGCGGGATGTGACCTGGCAGCACAACCCGGGGGAGAAGGTGGGGCTCGTGGGACGAAACGGAGCGGGGAAGACAACGCTCCTGCGCATCGTCCTCGGACGGGAGGAGCCGGACGCCGGCGAGATCGTCAGGGCCAGCGCCGTCCGGATCGCGACGGTGGACCAGGAGCTGCCGGGGGACCTGTCCGAATCGCTCCACGACTACGCGGCCGGGGCCTTCGCGGACCTCCACCGGGTCGAGGCCGAAATGCGGCGGCTCGAGCACGCGATGGCCGACGGCGACAACTCCTCCGCGATCCACGACCGGTATGACGCCCTCTCCCACCGCTTCGAGAACGAGGGCGGCTACGAGATGGTCGCGGAGGTCGAGAAGGCGCTCTCCGGGCTCGGCTTCGAGAAGGCGGACCTCGTCCGGCCGCTGGCGGAGCTCTCGGGCGGCCAGAAAAACCGCGCGATGCTCGCCAGGGCAATCCTGTCCTCCCCGGACGTCCTCCTTCTCGACGAGCCCACGAACCACCTGGACTTCAACGCCGTGGAATTCCTGGAGGAGTACCTCGCGCGCTCGCGTCGCGCCTACCTCGTCGTGACGCACGACCGGCGCTTCCTCGACCGCGTGGCGGAGGAGATCGTGGACCTGGAGAATGGAAGGCTCACGGCGTACTCCGGCGGCTACACGGCGTACAAACGGCAGAAAGCGGAGAGGCTCCTCACGGCGACGCGTGCGTTCGAGAAGCAGCAGGAATTCATCGAGAAGGAGAAGGAGTACATCCGCCGGAACATCGCGGGCGTCAACTCCCGGCAGGCGAAGGGACGGCGGACGAAGCTGGCGCGGGTCGAGAGAATCGAGAAGCCGACCGAAGACACGACCTCCGTGGCATTCGAGTTCGACGCGGCGCGCATCGGAGGCCGCAGTTTCCTGCGTGCCAGGCACCTCGACGCGGGATACGAGGCCGGCGTGCCGATCGTGCGCGATGTCTCCTTCGAGCTCCTGCGCGGAGAGCGCCTGGCGATCCTGGGAGAGAACGGCACGGGCAAGACGACCCTGCTGAAGACGCTCGCGGGACGCTTGCCGTCCCTGTCCGGAAGCGCGCAGACCGGCCACGATGTCTCGATCGGGTACTACGACCAGGAGCTCTCCGATCTCGATCCGGCGCGCCGCGCGATCGACGCCGTCTGGGACGAGCACCCGCAGGAGACCGAAGAGGCGATGCGTTCCTACCTCGCCCGCTTTGCGTTCCGCGGCGACGAGGTCTTCGCGGGAATCTCCGGGCTCTCCGGCGGAGAGAAGGGGCGGTTGACGCTCGCCGTCGTGATGCGCCAGAGGCACAACCTTCTCCTCCTGGACGAGCCGACGAACCACCTGGACCTTGATTCCCGCGAGGCCCTGGAGGAGTCGCTCGAGGACTTTCCGGGATCGATCGTCTTCGTGTCGCACGACCGGGCGTTCATCGACCGCCTCGCGACGCGGGTTCTCGATCTGCGTGGCGGCCGGGCGCTCGCCTTCGACGGGAACTACACGGAGACGGCTGCGGCTCGCGCCGAGAGGCGCCGGCGCCCCGAGCCGCCCTGGCTGTCCGGGAAGACCGCCGGCGAGACGGAAAGGCTGCCGCGGCCCGTCCCGGCCGCGCGGGCGCCTCGCACGACCGAAACGCCCGGGCAGAAGGAGGCCGCCCGCCGGCGCAAGCGGATCGCGGCGCTCGAAGAGAAGATCGCGGCGCTCGAGGGGGAGGTCGAGGCGATGGAGACGCGCCTCTGGGAAGAGGCGTTGACGCTCGGCCCCGTGGCTTCCCGCGACCTCGCCGCGAAGAAGGGGGCGAAGAGCACGGAGCTCGACGCGCTCGTCGAAGAGTGGGCCGCGCTCTCCGAGGAAGAAAACCAGGCGGCGGCGGAGCGCCTTTCTTGAGCGAACCGGCAGTCTGGCGGGCGGCGATCATCGCGGTCGGAAGCGAGATGCTTTCGCCGCTGCGGCAGGACACGAATTCCCTCTGGCTGACGGCGCGGCTGGAGGAGGTCGGGATCCCGGTCGTCCGCAAGTCCATCGTCCCCGACGATCCGAAGGTGATCGGAGAGGAGATCGCCTACGCGTCCTCGGCCGCCGAAATCGTATTCACGACAGGGGGGCTCGGACCGACCGCCGATGACGTGACCGTGCCGGCCGTGGCGCTGCGGCTCGGGATGCAACTCCGGCGCGACGAGGATTACGTCGCCCGGATGCGAGAGCGCTTCGCGCGCCGCGGGATGCGGATGGCCGCGACCAATGAAAAGCAGGCGGATTTCATCGTGGGCGCCCGGGTGCTGGAGAACCCCCGGGGGACGGCGCCCGGATTCTGGATCGAGCGCGACGGCAGGGAGTACGTCGTTCTGCCCGGCGTTCCTTTGGAGATGCGCGAGATCATGGAAACGCACGTCCTGCCCGTCCTCCGCGCGCGGGCCGGCCGGACGATCGCGGGGCGCCGGGTCCTGCGGGTGAGCGGGATGGGAGAATCGGCGGTCGAGGAGCTCGTCACGCCGGTCTACGCGAAATGGAAGGACGATCCCGTCACGATCCTTGCGTCTCCGGGAGAAGTCCAGCTCCACCTGCGGGTCGTCGGAGAGCCGGAGCACGTCGAGAGAAGGTTGAACGAGATGGAAGCGGACTTCCGGGCGGCCCTGGGATCCCGCATCTTCAGCCGCGCCGGCGAAGATCTGGCCGCGAGCGTGGGGAGCCTGCTGCGCGAGCGCGGCCAGACGCTCGCCGTGGCCGAGTCGTGCACGGGCGGGATGATCGCGAAGCTCGTGACGGACATACCGGGCTCGAGCGACTACTTCCTCGGAGGCGTCGTCTCCTACGGCAACGCCGCCAAGAGCGAGTTCCTCGGGGTCCGGGAGGAGACGCTCGCGGCGCACGGCGCCGTTTCCGAGGAGGCCGCGCGCGAGATGGCGCGGGGCGCGCTCGAGCGCTTCGGATCCGGCATCGCGCTGGCCGTGACGGGGATCGCGGGCCCGGACGGAGGCACGCCCGAGAAGCCGGTCGGGACGGTGCACTTTGCGCTCGCGCGGCAGGACCGGCCCGAGATCGCGAAGAAGCGGGAGTTCATCGGCGACCGATCGGTCGTCCGTCTCGCGGCGTCGTTCTTCGGCCTGGAGCTCGTTCGGAGGAGTCTGGAAGATGAGCCGGGGACCCCGCGATCCCCCGAAACCTCCGGCCGATGAGTGAGGACAGGAGAATCCGGGCCTTCCTCGCGATCCCGACAGATGGTCTCTGGGTCGAGAGCGCCCGCGACCTCGTCGCGCGCCTGAAGGAGTCCCTCCCGCGGGCCTCCTGGACGAGGCCGGAAAGCTGGCACCTGACGCTCAAGTTCTTCGAGCGGATCTCGGCCGAGGACGTGCGCGCCCTGGCGGCGACCGTCGGGACGCTGGCGGCCGCCCTGGTGCCGGGCGAGATGAAAGCCGCCGGAGCCGTCGTCTTCCCGCCGCGCGGGGCGGCGCGCGTCCTCGGGGTCGGCTTCGAGCCGACGTCCGTCATGGATGAAGTGTCTCGACTGGCCCGTGGGGCGGAAGCGGAGGCCCGAAGGCTCGGACTGCCCGAGGAGAGGCGCCCCTTTCACCCCCACGTGACGTTTGCCCGGCTGCGCTTCCCGTGGCCGCCCGACGCGGTCGAGAGCTTTCGCCGCGAGATCGCCTCGTGGACCTTTCCCCCGTGGCAGGCGCGGTCGTGCGTCTTCTACGAGAGCCGACTCCTTCGGGAAGGAGCGGTGCACACGCCTCTGGAGGAGTGGTCCTTCGCCGGCGGTCCGCGAGGCGTCCGCGCGTGAACTGGCCGGCTGCCCTCCTCGTCGTCCTCGGCTATCTTCTGGGCTCGCTTTCCTTCGCTTTCCTGCTCGTGCGGTGGCGCACGGGCGCCGACATCCGGACGGTGGGATCGGGCAACGCCGGGGCGACCAACGTGCTACGGGCTCACGGCAAGGGGCTCGCCGCCGCGGTCGCGCTTCTCGACATCGCCAAGGGGGCCGCCGCGGTCCTTCTCGTGCGCCTCGTGACGGCCGACCCGCGCTACGCCGCGGCCGCGGGGCTCGCGGCGATCCTCGGCCACGTCTTCCCGCTCTACTCGGGTTTTCGCGGCGGCAAGGGCGTCGCGACGGCGGTCGGCGCGTTTCTCGTGCTTGCCCCGCTCGCGACGGCCGTCTGCCTCGCGGTTTTCGTCGGCATCGTCGCCGCGACGCGGTATGTTTCCCTGGGCTCCATGATCTCGATCGTGCTCCTGCCTCCGGCGGCCGGGCTTCTCTCTCACGCCCCGCGCGCGGTCGTGATCGCTGCCGCCGCCACGGCCGTGCTGGTCGTTTTCAAGCACGTCGAGAACCTGAAGCGCCTCGCCCGCGGAGAAGAGCGAAAGCTCGGCCGAGGATGAAGGTCGCGGTCCTGGGCGCCGGCTCGTGGGGAACAGCGCTCTCGATCCACCTCGCGAGAGGAGGCCACGACGTCCTGCTGTGGGGCAGGGACACGGATTTCAGCGACGTCGTCGAGCGGACGCGCCTCCACCCGCGCCGTCTGGCCGGCGCGCCGATGCCCGCCGGCCTGCGGACGACTTCGGATCTCGAGAGCGCCCTCGCGCACTCGGACACGGCCGTGGTGGCCGTTGCCTGCGCCGGCTTTCGCCCGCTCTTCTCGGCGCTTCCGGGCGCCGCGGGAAGCCGCCGGTATTTGAGCGTCGCAAAGGGCATCGAGCCCGAGACGTTGAAGAGGATGTCGGAAATCATCCTCGAGTTTCACCCATCGGCAGAGGTCGCGGCCCTCTCGGGCCCGACGTTCGCGGACGGCGTCGCGCGGGGAGACCCGTCGGCGGCCGTGGTGGCGGGAGGCGGCCTCGCGCGCGATCTCCAGAGGGAGTTTTCGAGCCCCCTCTTCCGCCTCTACAGCTCGGAAGACCTCGTCGGCGTCGAGCTCGCCGGGGCGCTGAAGAACGTCGTCGCGATCGCCGCCGGCATCGTTTCCGGGCTCGGGTTCGGGCACAACACGCTGGCCGCGCTCGTGACGAGGGGACTGGCCGAGATCGGCCGGATCGTCCGCGCGAGCGGCGGACAGGAGCGCACGATCGCGGGGCTCGCCGGGATCGGAGACCTGATGCTGACCTGCACGGGCCGAGAGTCGCGCAACCGGCGAGTGGGAGAGGAGATCGGACGCGGCCGGAGCCTGCCGGAGGTCCTGGCCGACATGCCGGAGGTTGCCGAAGGCGTCCGCACGTGCCTGGCCATGCCGAAAATCGCGGCCGCCGCAGGCGTCGAGGCGCCGATCGCGGAAGCCGTGAAGGGTGTCCTCTATGAAGGCGTCCCCCCCCGCGAGGCGGTCGAGCAATTGATGACCCGGGCCCTGAAAGCGGAGTGAGGTGTCAGGGGAAAGGTGTCAGGGGAAATGCAGGTGTCAGGTGCCAGGTATCAGGTGTCAGGGACCGGAGCCCCGACCTGAAACCTGACACCTGAAACCTCGACCCTGCCTACGGCGTCAGCGTCACGTCGTCCTGAGCGACCGCGTCGCCCGGCTTGACACCATCGGCGGTCATCGTCGCGACGACCGTGAGCTTCCTCGTCGCCTCGGAGGGCGACAGAAGGCCCATCGTCGTGATGTCCAGCGTCGACTGGCTGTTGGAGTCGAGCGTCCCCAGGTTCCAGTCCACGGTTCCGCCCGAGGCCCCGTTGGAGAAGGTGGCCGAGGTGCCGGATGGAGCTTGAACCGAGATCACGGTCAGGGGTGACGGCAGCGTGACGGTCGAATGCCCGTCGTGGATGCCGGCGACGCCGACGTTGAGGGCGCGGACCTGGACGCCGAAATTCGATCCTGATTTCGCCGTGTCGGGAGCGTCCACGGTCAACCGCACGACGGAGAGGTTTCCGGTGGTCGTGTCGGAGTTGTCGGAGCATGCACCGACGGCGACGAGGCCGAGCAGAGCCGCCGCGAGACAGAGAATCCGAGAGTTTTTCATGGTCCCTCCAGAAACCGGAGGACGAGCAAGGTCCGTGCCGGGCGACGTTAGCGGGGAATCTCACTACAATCCCGGCGTGCTCGAGCAACTGCGCGCGCGACGGGTTGGATATCCGGCCGCGGTTCTCCTCGTGCTGGCCACGATCGGAATTCTGAAGCTCTTTCCCGGCCTCGCGGACTCCTCGGTCGCGCTGCTGCTTCTCCTGAGCGTCTTCCTCTCCGCCTGGATCTGGGAGAGCGGGCCGGGAGCCCTCGCGGCGGTCCTCGCGACGCTCGGCTTCAACTTCTTCTTCATCCCTCCGGTCCACGCGTTTACCGTCGAAGACCCGCGCAATGTCGTCGCCCTCTTCGTCTTCCTCATCTCCGGGCTCCTGATCGGGCGGCTGTCGGCGCTGGCCCGGCGTCGCCTGCGCCTCGTCGAGGCGGAGCGCGCCGATCTGGCCGCGATGACCCGGCTCTCCCAGGCGTTTCTTTCCGACACCAACCGGGAGTCTCTCCTGGGAGTCGCGGCCAACAGGCTGCGTGACGCGCTCGGCGCGGGGCACGTCACGATCCTCCTGGCCGACGCCGAGCAGGCCCTCGTGGCCGCGGCTGCGACCTCCGCCGAGGATGTCCGGCGGGATCTCGCTGAGCTCGCTTACCGCCAGGGCAACTCGGCCGCCTTCCCGTCCCGGCACGATGGAATAGACATCTATCTTCCGATTCCGGTGGGCCTGCAGCGAGCGGGGGTCCTCGTCTCGATCGGGATGCGTGCAAGCGAGGGGCTCGCGGAGGGATGCGCGGTCCTCCTCGGCCTTGCCCTCGAGCGGGAACGGTTCCTGCGCTTCGCGCGGGAAGCGGAGGAGACGAAGACGAGTGAGCAGATGAAATCCACCCTGCTCGCCTCCATCGCGCACGATCTGAAGACGCCCGTAGCGACCGCCCGGGGAGCGATCGAGAACTGGTCGGCGCAGGCCGGGAACTCGGAGAGTGCAAAGCTGGCGCTCGATCAGATCGAGTTGTTGACCCGCCGGATCGGCCAGCTCATGGAGGTCGTCCGGCTGGACTCGGGCCTGGCGAAACCGCGGCGGGAGGTCGTGACGTGCGCCGAGATCGTCGAGGCCGCCGTTGCCCGGTTCGGGGATGCCGTCGCCGGGCACTCCCTCTTCATCGACCTGCCCCGCTCCGATATCCGCGTCGAGGCCGATCCCGCGCAGCTGACGGAGGCCCTGGGACACGGACTTGAGAATGCCGCGCGGTACTCTCCCGCGGGGAGCGAGATCCGTGTCTCGGCCGCCGCCGACGGAGGGTCCGTCTTCCTGCGTGTTGCCGATCAGGGTTCGGGGATTCCGCCGTCGGAGCGGGAGAGGGTGCTCGAGCGGTTCGTGCGGCTCCCCGCGGCATCCGGAGTTCCGGGGACGGGGCTGGGCCTGGCCATCGCCCGCAGCCTTGTCGAGATGAACGGCGGGAGAGTGCGGCTGTCGGGCGCGGAAAGAGGCGGCACGCTCTTCGAGATCGAGCTTCCCCTGGCGGTCGCGTGAGCCGCATTCTCGTCGTGGACGATGAAGCGGGCATCCGCAAAGTCGCGAGGGATGCGCTCGAGCGCGCCGGACACGAGGTCGAGACGGCCGTGGACGGGGAGGACGCGCTCGGCATCCTGGAAGAGAAGGAGTGTGCCCTCGTCATCACGGACCTGAACATGCCGCGCCTGGACGGCCGGGCCCTCGTCCGCCGCATCCGGGAGAAGTCGGAAGTCCCGATTCTCGTGCTGACGGTCCGGCAGGAGGAGCGCGAGAAGGTGCGGCTCTTAGACGACGGCGCGGACGACTACGTCACGAAGCCCTTCGGCGTCGCGGAGCTGGTCGCCCGTGCGCACGCTCTCCTGCGCCGGGGCGAGGGCCGGACGGGCGCGCCGCCCCTGTCCCGCTTCGGCGACGTGGAAGTGGATCGGGAAGCGAGGATCGTCCAGAAAGGCGGGCAAGCCCTCCA
>DATIRW010000205.1:0-15799 GCA_035469365.1 Thermoanaerobaculia bacterium | reverse complement strand
ATCTCCTGGTGAAGAGCCGAGCAGAAGTTCGTGCAGTAATAGGGAAACACGCCGGGCTTGTCCGCCTTGAACGTGACCACCTTCGTCTCGCCGGGGTCGCAGACGATGTTGAGGTTGTAGTCGAGCAACCCGAAGCCGTGGAGCTCGTCGGTCGTCTGCTCGATGTTCGTCATGGCGATCTTGACCGTGTCGCCCAGGTTGACCTCGATGGCTGTCGGCGTGATCGTCGAGCGCACGAGGACGACCTTCGCGGTCACAGTGGAGCCGCTGCGGGTCACGCCGGCGTCCTTGACGTCCCAGATCGCGAGCGGGTTCTTGTTCTCGTCCTTCGGATAGACCTCGATCGGGTGCAGCTTCTTGGCCTCGATCATCTGCGCGTAATGGGGCTCGGGCTCCGTGAACGCGTCGTAGATCAGCTTCATCTTCTCCTCGGAGATGTCCACGAGCTGCGAGGACTCCGGCTGCGAGGGACCGACGGAGAGGTGCCGGCCGTGCGAGAGCTTGTTCAGCCCGACGAGGTACTTGCCCTTCGGAGAGACCGTGTCCCCCTCGGCGGCGCAGAGATGGCCGATCGAGTAGGACATCGGGACCTTGTCCACGACTTCCCACGTGCCGAGCTTCCACTTCGCGATCGCGGAGTCCACGAACAGCGATGTGTAGGCGAAGCCGTCCGGCCCGAACTGCGTGTGGAGCGGGCCCAGGCCGACGGGGACCTCCGCGTCCTTGATGGACTCGTACTTAAGCACCGGGATCCCGTCCTCGTCACCGGTGAAATCCTTGTTGCGGATGGCGGTCTGCACTTTCTCGAAATTGAAGGCGGTCGTGACCCCCTGGAGCTTGCCGGAACCGACGATGTACTTCCCGTCGGGCGAGACGTCCACGCCGTGGGGGGACTTGCCGCACGGCAGGAGGTAGACGACGCCGGGGACTTTCTTCGGGTCGAGCACCTTGACCCCGCCGATGACGTCGCCCTTCCCCTCCTCGACGGCTTTCTGGGCGGCGCGCCAGTCCACCGCGGCGATGTAGTCCCGGTCGCGCTGCGACGCGGTCACCTCGAGCTTTCCGGTGGCACGCTCCGAGTTGTAGCAGGTGAAGAAGACCCAACCGTCCGATACCTTCTTGCCCGCGTCGCCGAGATCGTAGTCGAAGGGCGGCATCAGGATCTCGAAGCCGTAGGAGATCTCGCCGGATTTCGGATCGATCTTCATCGCCGCGACGACGCCCTTGTAATCGGTCGCGTACTTGTCGATCGGCGCGCTGGCGCCCTTCGGGATCGGGATCGAGAATCGCGTGCCCATCAGCGCGTATTCGGTATTGGGCGTCACGAACGAGGACGCGTGATTGCCGGACACGTTGGCGACCGGGCCGAAGATCTGCTTCGTCTTGAAGTCGCGCAGGTCGATCCGCGCCAGGCGGCCGTTCATGTCGTTGATGAACAGCCAGCGGCCGTCATAGTCGCCATTGGTCTCCGACAGCGCGGGATGGTGCGCATCGCCCCAGGTCAGATTGCCGAGCATTTTCCGGGACTCGTCGTCGAAGCCGTAGCCTGTCCCGGGATACGGGGTAAACACGGGAATCGTCGACAGGTGACGCATCGAGGGGACGCCGTAGACGTAGACCTGCCCGGAGTGCCCGCCCGAGGAAAACAGGTAGAACTCGTCGAGGTCCCCCGGCGCGACATACGTCTTCTGCGCCGCGACCGCGAGATCCGACGCGCCGGTCGGCGCCTTCTTGCTCCCCTTCGGCGCCGTCGGAGCGCAATAGATGGCAATCGCCGCAGCGATGCCCGCCAGGATGATGAGTGCCTTTTTCATGGATACTCCTCCTTGTCCTTCACTGAGCTTCAATGCCCGCCGGATTCCTTGCGGTCAGGCTGCTGCTTTTGCTTCTGGAATTCCGAGAACGCCTCGCGGAGCTTCGACACGGCGACCGCTTTCTCCTCGGGAGTCAGGATGATCTGGCGCGAGAGGACGACGGCCATCGTCCCGGTCGGCGCCTTCAGGAAGTCGTCCACCGTGCGTCCGAAACGCGACTGAACGTCCTCGACCGCCGTCGAGAGGTCGGGGCCGATCTGCGCGGGGCTCTTGACGCCGAGCGCCTGGATCGAATGGCAGACGAAGCAGCCGGTCTTGACGAACCAGGCTCCCGGCCCGCTCTTCATCCGGGCCTCGTCGGCGATCTCCTCGGCCGTCTGCGGGTCGGTGTGGGGCGTGCCCGGACGGTAGTCGGCGGGGACCGGAGCCTTGCGCCAGGAGAGCGCCAGCATCGCGAGCGACTGCGCTTCCTTCGTCGTCAGGTGGAAGTTGGGCATGACCGTCTCGGCCACGAGGGCGCGCGGGTCCTTGAAGTGCGCGACGTGCCAGGCGAAGGTTGTCTTCTGGCCGGAGAGATGGCTGTAATCGTACTGCTCGGCCGCCTTGTCCCCCACGTACGTGAGGTCCGGCCCGATCGTGCCGCCGCGCCCGTTGACGACGTGGCAGGCGCGGCACCCCTTCTCCCGGACGATCTTCTTTGCGAGGTTGACGAAATCGGCGCCGGGCGTCTCCCGGTCGTAACGGTGACAGGTGTTGCAGTTCATCTGGATCAAGGCCTTCTTGTTCTCGGCGATCGTGTAGGCCTCGCCGAGAGCCGATCCGAGGAGCGGCTCCTCCCAGTGCTCGACGGGGCCGTGCGCCTCGGCCGCATCCACCGCGTAGCCCTGCCCGCCGTGGCAGGCCGTGCATCCGAAGCGCTCGAGGGGATGGTTCTTCAGCGGCGCGGCCGGATGCGAGCGGAACGGCTCCTCGGCCGTCTCGAAGCCCTTCCAATAGACCGCCTGGTGGCAGGTCACGCACCGGTCCGCGCGGCGCAGGTCCGGCACCCAGATCTGCTGCACGCCGGTGATCACGCTGCGGGCTTTTTCGGCACCGTACTTCTCGGCGACCAGGTTCTTGAAGGTGAACTGGTAGTAGCGCCAGTCGTGCTTGCGGTCGCTCCAGGCGAAGAGGATCGTCGAGACGATCAGGGCGACGCCGATGACGGCAAGGATCGGCCGGTCTTTCCTCGGATAGGGCGAGTCGGTGCGCTTTTCCATCTCAGATCCTCCCCGGCAGCTCCGGCCATGCCTCCCACGGCCAGTAGAAGTGCCAGTAGGGGCCGCGCAGGAACGTCCCGACGACCGTCAGGAGAATGACGGCGAGGGCGAGGCCGAGGAACACCGCGTTCTGCGCTCGGCGGCTCCGCGGGAACCAGAGGCCGGCCGCCGCGGCGGGACTCCGGTCGAGCCACGGCCAGAGAGTCAGCAGCAGGATGAGCGCGCCAGGCAGAAGCACTCCGCCGAGGAACGCGCCGTTGACGGTCAGGGATCCGATCCGGAACGTCGTGTCGGTGACGATCTCCTGGAGCCAGAGGAAGTACCAGGGTGCCTTCGCCGGATTGGGCGTCACGAGCGCGTTGGCCGGCTCCTCGAGCGGCGAGCGGAGAAAAACGGAGAGGATGCTGACGAGCGCGATCGTCCCGAGCACCACGATCGCGGCCCTGCGGGCGAGATCCGGCACGGAGTTGACGGTCGTGTCCGGGGCCTCGAGCGTCGAGGCGCGGATCACGGGCGAGGTCCCGCGCGCCACGCCGAGGAGCGTGTAGGTCTTGGTCTTCGACGGCGCGACCTCGGCCGGTTGCGGGAGAGTGGCGGCGAAGTCGGCGCGCGCGAGTCCTCCGTCCTTGCGGATGCGCCACATGTGGTAGAGGAAGAGGCCCGCGAGGCCGCCCGGCAGGAGCAGGACGTGGAGGACGTAGAAGCGGATGAGCGTCGGCTGCTCGATCGCGCGGCCGCCGATCAAGAGCTCGCGGATCTTCGGACCGATCCCCGGGATCGAAGATGCGATGTTGGTCCCGACGGTCACGGCCCAGAACGCGAGCTGGTCCCACGGGAGGAGGTATCCCGTGAACGAAAGGAAAAGCGTCGCGAGCAGCATCGCAACGCCGAGGACCCAGTTCCATTCCCGCTTCTGGCCTCCGGCCGCGCCGTTCTTGTACGCCCCGGTCAGGAACACGCGGGCCATGTGGAGGAACACGACCGCGACCATGAGATGCGCCGAGATGCGGTGCACGGCGCGGATCCAGAAGCCGAACGTGATGACGTACTCGATGTCCTTGACCGACGCGTAGGCGCGCTCGACGGACGGGATGTAGAGGAAGAGCAGCGGCAGTCCCGACACGGTCAGGAGGAGCAGGAGCGCGGCGGAGACCGTCCCCAGCCAGAAGGAGTAGCTCCAGGAGAGAGACGGCTTATAGCTCTTGGCGGGAAACCAGTGGAGCAGGAAGTTGGAGACGACAGCGTCTCCCGATTCCCGGTCGGAGGCGGGGCG
Organism: Thermoanaerobaculia bacterium; assembly: GCA_035469365.1. Lineage (GTDB taxonomy): Bacteria > Acidobacteriota > Thermoanaerobaculia > UBA5066 > Gp7-AA6 > JAWOLE01. The sequence goes on along the minus strand of DATIRW010000205.1, from coordinate 11,453 downwards.
GAGGCTCCAGAAGGGCTTGGGATGAACGCCCGGCGCCGATGCGAGCTTGCTCATGCTCTCTCCTTCAAACGAGACTCAGGCGGAAGTTGCGATCCACGGGCCGGGCCAGATCCACGACGAGCTGCCCGTCCTCGGGAGCGACCGCGAGGTGGTACCAGGCGAGCGGTCTCGGGGCCGGCCCCGAGACGTTGGTTCCGTCGCCGTTGTACTTCGAGCCGTGGCAGGGGCAGAGAAACCGGTGCGTGAGCCGAAGAGGCTTCCCCTCGACCGTCTTGGTCTCCGGCTGGGACAGCGCCTCGGCGCGGACCGTGCAGCCCAGATGCGTGCAGACGGCGGAGACGGCATGAAAGACGTTGCCGTCCCGGAAGACGAAGAGGCGCTGATCGGGCAGGAACTTCATTCCGTCCGGGAAGTCGTTGGGCATGCCGACCTTGACCGTCGTCGGCGAGTCGTAGGAGACGTTGGGAACGAGCGACCGCAGCGACGCAACCGCCTGGCCCGCGAGCGCGGCGATGCCGCCTCCGATCCCGAGCTTGACGAGCAACTCCCGCCGGCTGGCCTTCGGTTTCTCTTCCATTGCTCTCCCCTCAGTTGGAAGCCGGGGCCGCGGCCGCGGCGAACCGCTCCGTGACCCAGAACTTCTCCATCGTCATCGCGTCGGTTGGGCAGCGGATCGCGCAGAGGCCGCACCGGATGCACCGGTCGTCGTCCTTGACCATCGCCGAGAGCGGAAGCCCGTTCCCCTCCGCCCGCAGGGCGAGCTCGCGCCGCTCTTCTTCCGGGAGGTCGAGATCTCCGAACGGGACGATCGCCAGGCAGTACTCGGGACAGATGTCCACGCACCGGCTGCAGAGGACGCACTTCTCCGGGTCATAGATCGTCTGGACGTGGCAGATCAGGCAGCGCGCTGCCTGTCGCCGCGCCTCCTCCTCGCCGTAGCCGGTCTCCACCTCCGCGATGCCCGTTCGGCGCCCGACGTCGAGCGTCGGAGGGGCTTCCCGGTCGAAGATCTCGTAGCCGGCGATCATCCGGTAGAGCGGGGTCGGGATCTTCTCGATCGCGAGGAGGGCCGAGACCGCCGCGGCTTCTCCCGAGAGGTAGCGATGCATCGAGCGCGCGGCCCGCTTGCCGTTGGCGACCGCCTCGATCAGGTTCCGCGGGCCGAAGGCGACGTCGCCCCCGGCGAAGACGCCGGGCGCGGAGGTCGCGAGCGTCTCGGGATCCACGCGGATCGTCCCGCCGGACGTCAGCGCGACGCCATCCTCGGATCTCAGGAAGGCAAGGTCCGCGCTCTGCCCGATGGCCAGGATGCATCCGTCCGCCTCGAGCGTCGTGACCTCGCTCTCGTCGTAGGCGGGAGCGAAGCGCCCGTTCTCGTCGAAGACCGAGAGAACGCGCTTCAACTCGATGGCCGAGAGCCGCCCGTTTCCGAGGAAGGCCTTCGGGCCCAGGCGCGTCTTGAACGAGACCCCTTCCTTCTTCGCTTCCTCGAACTCCTCGTGTCCCTGCGTCGTCTTCAGGACCGGCATCTCGTCGAAGGTCTCGAGCGAGACGATCGTCACGTCGCTCGCTCCGCCGCGAAGGGCCGCGCGCGCGGAGTCCAGGGCCTCCTTCATGCGCGCGTCCGCTTCCGGCTCCCGGGCGGCGATCTCCTCTTCGCGCGACAGGCGCAGCGCCGTGCGCGCCGCGTCGAATGCGACGAAGCCTCCGCCGATGACGACGACCCTCCGGCCCAGGTTCATGCGGTAGCCGCGGTTGACGTTCAAGAGGAAGTCCACGGCCTTGACGACGCCGTCCAGTTCCACGCCCGGCACCCGCAGGTCTCTCCCCTTCGAGACGCCCACCGAGAGGAAGACGGACTCGTACCCCTCCGCGCGCAGCTCTTTCAGGCCAAAGCCCTCGGCGAGCGGGCTGCCGAGGCGGATGTCTACGCCGAGCCCGGCGATCCGGTCGATCTCGGATCGGATCAGAGTACGCGGCAGGCGGTACTCCGGGATGCCGAAGCGCATCATGCCGCCCGGCTCCTCGGCCGCTTCGAAGACAGTTGTCGAATACCCGAGCAGCGCCAGGTCATGCGCGGCCGACAGGCCGGCCGGCCCCGCGCCGATCACGGCGACCTTTCGCTTCGACGCCGCCCCGCCGCCGGGCGCCGCCGAGACCGGATGGACGGGCAGATGCCCGGCATAGCGGTTCCCCTCGGAGATGAGCTCCTGGCGCAGCCGGTCCTGCGTGTCGGGGTGGACCGACTCGACGCCGTACTTCTCGGTGACGAAGCGCTTCAAGGCGCGGATCGAGATCGGCGCGTCGATCGACCCGCGGCGGCAGGCGTCCTCGCACGGAGCGGCGCAGACGCGTCCGCAGACGGAGGCGAAGGGATTGGGAGCGCGGGCGACGAGATACGCGTCCTCGTCCCGTTTCTCCGCGATGAGCTGCACGTAGCGGCCGGCGTCGGTCGCGACCGGGCAGCCCGTCTGGCACTTGACCTGCGCCTTCCAATGGGAGAGATCCGGGAAGCGAACGGCTATTCCCATGGGGTCGAGCGCAAGCATGGGATGGCGAGCGGCTGGCGAGCTATGACGAAGATCATCCGGCGGCGGGGTTCCCTTCTTTTCTTAATGGTCCGCGCGCAGTACGCGCAAATCTCATAGCGGGAGGAGGTCTCCTCACCAGATGCGTACGGATCAATCCGAAGTCGAGCAGATCCTTCGCTTCGTTCAGGATGACACGGTGGGCCACGCCCCGGTCGCGGCGGGAGGAGTCTCCCGAGCGAAGGCGAGGGAGGAGCCTCCCGCCGCGGGAGCGCAGCGCTTGGGCGTGATCAGGCGGGCGATCGAGGCCGCAACCGGCCGAGTCGCCCGCCGGTGCGCCGAAAGGCGCAGATCACGCGCAAGCGCGGAGCGACGGACATAAAGCGGGCCGGCCGCCCGGCGACCTCGTGTCGCCTCGTCACGGCCGGCCTCGCGGTGAGGGAGCGCCGGGTTTCGCGTTCAGTGGTTGGCGAACACCGATCGATATGGCTCGCAGCCCGATGCGAGGAAGTGGCCGGATCCCCCTGGAAGCTCGGGGCGAGCGCAACGCGAACCCGGAACGGAGAAGAGTTGAGCCCGCTGCAAAGGCGCAAAAGCGCTGAGACCTTTGATCGTCGTCATCGATCTCATTGTCGGAAGGCTTCCCTTCTCCTTGACTCCGTGGCCCAGCATACGCTCTCGCCCAGGCGATTCCAGATGCAAACGCACCAGCGAATGTCAGCGGACCGGCAAGGTGGAAATGAACGCGTTCGGCCGCGGCTTGCCCGGGCGCGGGGGAGGATTCGGTCCCTTCGCCTTCATCGTCCGCATCAGGTTAAACGTGAAGAGCAGGATCGCCAGAACGACCGGGATGCCCATCCAGGAGCCGATCCGGTAGAAGAGCGGCTCGAAGGCGGCGGGATACTGCAGCAGCCGCATGGCGGCGCCGGCGAGAAGCAGCGCGTAGGTCGCGTGGGCCAGGCGAGGAGACCAGAGCGGCTTTCCGGAGAACACCGGAAGAATGCGCAGGCTCATCCCGACGATCAGAAGCGTCAGGAATCCGATTGTGAAGAGATGCCGCGCCGCGTCGGCCCACCAGAGGTTCTGCGCCGGAATGGACGTGACGCGCGAGAGCGCGATCGCCGCGAGCTCGAGAAGGGCCCAGAGCGCCAGGCAGCCGAAGGCGCACCGGATCGCAACTGTCGGAGAGCCGGGGGCGCGCATCACCGGAAGCCTCGCACGCCGCCAGAGAAACCCGTTTCCCGCCAGGTACACGAGGGCGGAGAGAGCCACGAGGCCGAGCCCCGCGTCGCGCAGAAGGAGCGAGGAGCCCAATCCGAGCCACGGCAGGTACGAGGCGAGGAAGAGGGGAAGAGCGCCGATCTGCAACAGGAGCGTCGCCTCCGGCGTCCCGCGAGCGGCGGGCCCGACGCCGAGGAACATCGACACGACGCGGTTGCCGAAGCCGTAGATCCAGGCGAGCAGGAATCCGTAGAGCGCCGCGAAATAGAAGGGCTCGGTCAGCGACAGGGGCACGGCCGTCTCGACGTGCCCCGCCAGCCAGACACCCTGCGCGGCGACGAGCGCCATGGCCGCGATGAAGAACACAGTTCCCCACCGCACGAACCGGAGGATCGGATCGCTCGGATCGTACTTGCCCCCGCGCACCCGGGCAAGCAGCCTGAAAACGAAGCGGGCGAAGAGAAACGCGGAGGCGACTTCGAGCCCGGCCGACACGAGCGAGATCAGGCGTCCGATCGGATAGAAGCCGAGCGGCTGCCCGACGTTACGGGCGATCACGCCGGTGAACATCAGCCAGAAGGCGGGCCGGGCCGACGGAGCGCGCACGGCGCCGATTCCCAGGATCCGCGGCAACGCGTGATACGCGATCCCCATGAGAAACAGCGCCGCGAAGCCGAGGGCCTGCGCGTGGCCGTGGATCTGCCGGTGAGAGATCGGCACGTCGGCTCCGGCGGCGATCCGCAACAGGTTGATCGTGCCGGTCGTCGCGCCGAGAGTGAGCGTCAGGAACAGCGACCCCAGGATGAAGTGCGGAGAGAAGGGCGCGGCCGCGGGCCGGGACGGCGCCGGAGCCGCGGCGGCGTCGGTGATCGCGGCTTCGCGGATGTCCCGCAGGAACTCCTCGAGCGGCAAACGGTGGACCGTCGCGAACCAGGCCAGCGGCTCGTCGGGCCCTTCCTCGCCGCCGCAGTCTCCGAGCCCGTAGCGCGCGAGAACCGGGATCGTGGCCGGGAATCGCCCCCGGACCTCGCGTACCGACATCGTGGGCGGAACGAGGTTCTGCGCCTCCGCGACGCGGTGGGCGGACTCGAGGTCCTCCACGACCTCGGCCAGGGGAACCGACCTCTCCGCGCAGGCCTGCCTGAGCGAATGCTCGCCCCCACGGCCGGTCTCCACGCCGTACGCCGCCAGGACAGATCGGACATCCGGAAACCGGGCCAGGATCTCCTTGACCGGCAGCTCCGGATCGAAGACCGAACTGTTCATGCCTGGAGAGAATCTGATGACGGAAACGCGTCGTCCATGACGTCCGTCATGGCCGGGTCTACTCCGGGCCCTGGACCCTGGACTTCGAACTCTGGCTGCGCTGCCTCTCCAGCTCGATCCGGTGATAATCAGCGAGGGCCTTGCGGACGATCTTCTGAAGGCTCTTGACGCGCTTTCCGGACCGCGCCCGCTCCCGCTCGGCCGGCCCGGACTGGCGGCGCCGCACCGCCTCCCGCCAGAGCAGGTCCACGGCCCGTCTCCAGCGCGCATAGAGGAGCTCGGCCGTCAGGTCCAACGTGTCCGCCATGAGCGCCTCCAGTCTCCGGCCGGCGGCATTCGAGCTCCTGATGCAACTGCATCATGAGCCGCCACGCGGCAAAACCTATTCTGCCAGACGAAAAGGAGAAATCGAATGCCCTCCCGCTCCCGCCGTCTCGTCGTCACGCTTATCATCCTCGGCGCGCCCCTGTGCGCGGCTCTCGCCCTGGAGCACGCCGCCTCGAGCCGGTCCGCCGCGCCGATGCGCTTCTTCGACGCGCCTTCGCAGGCGGCGGAGTTCATCGGCTACAACCGGTCGATCACGCTCAACCCCGGCCAGCAGAAGCTTCGCGACAAGGCCCTCGGGGCGATGCCCGCCGCCTGCTGCGACAAGTTCTCGCAGGCGACCTGCTGCTGCCCCTGCAATCTGGCCAAGACGGTCTGGGGGCTCTCCAATTACCTGATCGTCCGCCAGAACGCCACCGCGGCCGAGGTCCAGACGGCCGCCCGCGGCTGGTTGAAATTCGTCAACCCGAAGGGCTTCACGGGGAACATCTGTGACACGGCCGGCGGCTGCGGCCGCGAGTTCTCCGGCGACGGATGCGGCGGAATGGACGAGAGAAACCTGCTCGCGGCAAGGTAGGCCGTCCCGCCCTCCAAATGACAACTCGAACTCCAACTCACGACCGGTAACCAGAACCGGCCGCGACGCGTCCTCTCGGACGGGTATCGGGCAGCGGGCGCCCTCGGGGTTCTGATTCATATGAATCATGGAAATGGCTTTCGCGCAGGGACTAAAGTGCCGTCAGGCACGGAGGCGGAGCATGACCACGCTCTTTCTGATTGTCGGAATCATCTTCGTCCTGTCGTTCATCCCGGCCCTTTTCTTCATGATCCGTTCCTACCGGCGTTACCGGGGCAAGCGCGTCGTGACGTGCCCGGAGACGAAGCAAACGGTCGCCGTCGAAGTGAAAGCCGCCAGGGCGGCCTTGAGCGGCGCCTTCGATGACCCGGACCTCCAGCTCTCCTCCTGCACGCGCTGGCCGGAACGCCAGGACTGCGGCCAGGAGTGCGTGGCGCAAATCGAGGCGGCTCCCGACGGCTGCCTGGTCCGGGAGAGGCTCGCGGCCTGGTACAAGGATAGCCGGTGCGCCCTATGCGGCCGGACCCTCGGCGAGATCCGCTGGACGGACCGCAAGCCGGGCCTGCTCACTCCCGAGTTGAAGACGCTGGACTGGAGCGAGGTCGTTTCGGAGGAGCTTCCGACGATCCTGGCCACGCACAAGCCCATCTGCTGGAACTGCCACGTCGCCGAAAGCTTCCTTCGCCGCTATCCGGATCGCGTCGTGAAGGACCCGCGAAAACCGGCTCCCCGCGAGCCCGAGACAAAGACCGGCACGAATCCGGCTCCGTGACCTCGCAAGCACCGACCTGGACTCGCGTCGAAGCGATCAAGCGGCTCCGCGACGCGCTCGTCAAGCTGACCGACGACGATCATTCGATGTGCCAGGTGGCCGCCGAGCGCGGCATTTTCTGCCACGGGTTCCGACGCTGGAACGCTCACGAGTTTGACCGGCGCTTCCGAGACGCGATCGGCAGGAGCACGCACCTCTCGCGAGCGCAAATGGAGGAGTTCGCGAACCTCTGGGAGCTCGCCGAGCAGATTCGCCGCGGCGTCACGCTTGCCTGCGACGCGCAGACCGGGCGCGGGGCATGCCGCGGCTGGGACGAGTTCTCCAACGCCGACCTGTCGCGCTTCTGCAGCGACGTGCTCGGCAGGAACATCGAGATCACCGAATAGTCGAGGGCGTTCCGGGTTTCCGTTTCCAGACTCCAGGTGCCCGCTCCCGGTCCTGAAGACTGATCCCTGGAATCCGGAACCCGGAGTCCGGAATCCCAAAAAAAAGCGGCCGGCGAACGCCGGCCGCGGAAAGCGTGCCGCCCGCACGCGGGGCGGCATCGAGGGATGAGACCTTCAGGACACCTTCACCTCAATCGTCTTCGGCAGCGGCCTGGCGAGCTTGGGCAGGTGGAGCTGCAGGAGACCGTCCTTGTAATCTGCGGCGATCTTGGTCTCATCCGCATCCATCGGAAGGGCGAACGTCCGCACGAACGTGCCGTACGCGCGCTCGATCCGATGGAATTTCTTTCCCTTCTCTTCCTTCTCGAGCTTGCGCTCCCCGGTGATCGAGAGCACGTTCTCCTGAACGACGACCGAGACGTCTTCCTTCTTGACCTCGGGAATCTCCACTTTCAGGAGGTACTCCTTCTCGGTCTCCTGGATGTCCACCGCCGGCGTGAAGTCGGCGACTTTCAGCGACTCCTTGATCTCGAAGGGGCGTGTCCAGGTGCCGAAGAGTTTCCCGAGACGGTCCGACATCTCTTCCATCTCCCGATAGAACGGCGTCTCGAAACGGGTGAAAAGAGGGACATTGGGCTCGCGACGAATCAGGTTCATGGATCCTCCTTTCGCAACAGAAACAACAACAAGGAGACTGTGCACCCGGAGGTGCCCCTCTGTCATGACCCGATTGAATCAATTTCGCACCGGGACGATGCAAACGAATTAGACTTCAGCCTCTCAGGAGCGCAAAAAATTCCGGACAAGAGGGCGAATGGAGCCTGGCGAATCTCCCCCGCTGGCCTGTCGGCGGGCGGCGGGCGGGCGCCGGCTCCGTCCGCGCGCGTTCAGGAAAACCCTCCGAGTCGAGGTGATCCCGGAGCGCCGGAGTCGAGGTGGTTCTGGGCGACGCTGACGCTCTCGAGCGCCAGCATCGTCGCTCTGGTGTTCGCCATCTGGGAACTCCTGGAAACGCGTCTGTTCCGCGAAGTGGATTACGCCACGCTTCACTACCTCTACATCACGCGGGGCGTGGCGTCGTCTCTGCTGCTCGCCTCGTGGGCGGCCTGGTACGTCATGCGGCAGCGGCGCCGGAGCGAAGAGGAGCTGCGCCGCTCGCGGGAACATTACCGGCGTCTTCTGGAGGCGTCACCCGGCGCCGTCGCTCTCTACGACAGCTCACTCAAGGTCATCGAATGGAACGCCGCGGCGGAGCGCCTCTACGGGTTCAGTAAAGCGGAAGTCCTCGGGCAGCCGATCCCCACGGTCCCGGCGGAAAGGCAGGCGGAGCTAGAGACCTTCCTGCGCCAGGTCGACGCCGGCAAGCAGATTCTGGACATCGAGACCGAGCGTCAGGACGTTCACGGCACCCGCTTCGAGGTCCAGCTGAGCCTGCTGCCTTTTCGGGAAGGGCCGGGCCGAAACGACTTTCTCGAGGTCACGAGCGACATCCGCGAGCGAGTGCGGCTGCGGCGCGCCCTCTTCGAGATCGAGAAGCTGGCCAGCATGGGCAAGATGGCCGCGGGCACTGCGCATCACCTGAATACGCCGCTGGCCGCCATGCTCCTGCGAGTCCAGATGATGCGCGAGCGGGAGCACCAGGGCTCCTGCCTTTCGGACCTCGGGCAGCTCGAGAGCGGAATCCTCTTCTGCCAGCAGTTCGTGCGCCGGCTCCTGGAGTTTTCCCGCCGGCCGGACGCGCAGAAACAGCCGGAGGAAGCCGCCCGCATCCTCGAGTCGATCGTCAGTTTCCTGGCCCCATCGGTCCAGGCGAAGAACGCTAGCGTCTCGCTCGACCTGGACGAGGCCAGCGGCGCCCGCGTCCTCGCGGATCGCAATCTCCTCGAAGCCCTGTTTTCGATCCTGCTCAGCAATTCGCTCGACGCCATCGCGCCCGGCGGCTCGATCGACATTCGGACTCGCCGTCCCTCCGAGGACCGGATCGAGTTCCAGATCTCCGACGACGGGTGCGGCATCGCGCCGCCGGATCTGGAGCACGTCTTTGAACCTTTCTTCACGACGAAGGGATCGGGCAAGGGCACGGGACTGGGACTGGCGATCGCCCGCAACATCCTTCTGGAACACGGCGGCTCGATCCGGCTCGAGAGCCCGCCCGGCCGGGGCACGACCGTCTCGATCGAGCTTCCCCTCTGCCACCCCTCTCCAACCCGGGAAAGGGCCGGCATCTCATGAAGCCGCCCTCCTCGACGCAGTCTCCCGCGATTCTGGTCGTGGATGACGACGAGGCCATGGCCCGGACGCTGCAGGAATTCCTGCATCGCGAAGGCTACGGCGTCGAGGTCGCGCTCTCCGCCGCGGAGGCCCTCGCGATATTCGAGCGCAACCCCCAGATCGCGCTGGCCCTCGTGGACCTGGTCATGCCGGTGACCGACGGGCTCGGGCTGATGGAACAACTGCACCGGCGCAATCCGGATCTCGCGGTGGTCATCATGACCGGCTACGGCACGATCGAGACGGCCGTCGAAGCCATCAAGCGCGGCGCCGAGGACTACCTGACCAAGCCCTTCGATCAGCAGGCCGTGAGGAAGAAGGTGACGCGCTTGATGGAGGTTCACGAGCTGCGGGAGCGCGTTGCTCAACTCGAGGCCAGCCTGGAGCACTACCCCTCGTTCGAGACGTTCGTCTCCGTCTCCCCGGCGATCCAGCGGGTGCTCGAGCGCGCGCGCCTGGCCGCGGCGACCGATGCGCCGGTGCTTCTTCTGGGCGAGACGGGCACGGGGAAGGAAATGCTCGCGCGAGCGATCCACGCCGCGAGCCCCCGGGCCCGGCGGCCCTTTGTCCCGGTCAATTGCGGTGCCTTGCCGCGCGACCTCGTGGAGAGCGAGCTCTTCGGCTTCCGCCGCGGGGCGTTCACGGGAGCTTACACGGACGCCCCGGGTATTTTCGCGACGGCGTCCGGAGGGACTGTTTTCCTCGACGAAATCGGGGAGATGCCGAAGGAAGCTCAGGTGAAGCTGCTCCGCGTTCTGCAGGAGGGTGAAGTCAGGCCGGTGGGCGGAACCCGGTCGGTCCGGATTGACGTGCGGATCGTTTCGGCTTCGAATCGCGGGCTTTCGCAACTGAGGTCCGAGCACCTGCGAGAGGACCTCTACTTCCGCATCGCGACCGTCGTCATCGAGCTGCCACCGCTCAGGACGCGTCCGGAAGACGTGCTGGTTCTGACACAGCATTTTGTAGCCCGCCTCGCGCGACGGTCCGGTCGCGAAATTGCATTGACCCGAGCGGCCCTGGAGCTTCTGCTCGGGCATCCCTTCCCCGGCAACGTGCGCGAGCTCGAGGGCGTCCTGCAGAGCGCCGCCGCTCTCTCCGTCGACAACCCCCAGACGATCACCGAGAAAGACCTGAAGCCTCTGCTCGCCACGTCCGGCTCAGCGCACGAGAGTCATGTCCGGGAGCAGCCGCTCTCCATGGAGCGCCTGGAACTTGCGGCCGTGCAGCAGGCTCTCCGCCTCTGCCACGGCAACAGAACTCAGGCGGCCTCGATGCTCGGGATCTCCCGCGACACTCTGTATCGGAAGCTCAAACAGCTCAAAGAGGGAAGCTGACGCCGCCTGTCCGGTTTTCGGACACCGGCAGGTTCTCGGACAGTCTGCACCGGTCTGCGTTTCCCCGGCCCGCGCGGCGTCGGCTGGCCCTCGCGCTTCGCAAGTCCTTGCCTGTCTGAACGCTGCGGACGCCCGAAACGATCCGGCCGGCAAGAAGGTCACCGCTCCTTCGCATGGCCCCCGCCTTGCTCTGAGCCATCGCAGGTCCACGCTTTGAAAACGCTCACGCTCCCGCGCTGATGTGCGGAAGCCGATGGAGAGCGGAGGAGAGCCGGTATGGTGCAACTCCGAGCAGACGAACCGGAAGTACGGCACTCGCGGTCGAAGGCTCTCATCGTGTGGGCGCTGGCCGCCCTCGGCGCGTCGGCCCTGCTCGTGGGCGTTCTGCGCTGGGAAAGCCTGGACAGGTATCGGCGCACGAGCGCGCTCCTGGTCGGCATGCCGCGAACGGGCGCGACGCTGTTCGACCAAAAAGGGTGCATCCGCTGTCACGCGGTCAACGGCGCCGGAGGGAGGCTCGCTCCCGATCTGGGCTCCGAGCGTCCCTCCACCGGTCCCGACCACCTCGTGACGTCTATGTGGAATCACGCGCCCCGGATGTGGGAGCGCATTCGCGAGGAGAAGGTCGCCTACCCCGCCATAAGCCAGCAGGAAATGGCGAACATCTTTTCCTATCTCTACACGTCGCGTTACGTCGGCGACTCGGGTGACGTGGAGCGCGGCGGGCGCCTCTTCGAAATGAAGGGCTGCTCGGCCTGTCATAGCCTGGGCGGA
>DATIRW010000204.1:0-8522 GCA_035469365.1 Thermoanaerobaculia bacterium | reverse complement strand
CTTCTCGCATTCCACGGCGTCGCCGTTTGGACAGACGTCTCGCTGCTTGCCGAAGGGCTTCTTCTCCTCGTGATGGCGGGGGTTCTCCTCTGCCTCGGTAACGCTCCGGTGACGTTAACCCGCGCCGCCCTGGCCGGCGCTCTCACGGGCCTTTCGGCGCTCGTTCGGCCGACCGCTCTCGTCCTCTTGCCGATCGTCCTGGTCACTGTTGCTCGCCGCGAGGGGTGGAGACAACGGGGGTTCCGAATGGCGGGGCTCGCCGCGGGTGCCGCCGGCCTCGTTCTTCTTCCGGTCACCGTTGCTAACTGGCGTGCGAGTGGCGCACCCCTGCTCGTCCAGGGGCACGGGGGATTCAATTTCTGGATCGGCAATTCGCCATCCGGCACCGGGCTTCCCACCATCCGTCCCGGAGCCCGCTGGGACAGTCTCGAAGCCGAGGCGGCTCGCAACGGCTTTCAATTGCCGGCCGAGCAGGATCGCTTCTTCTTTCGCAAGACCCTCAAGGAAATCTCCGCTTCGCCCCTCGCATACCTGAGGCTCCTCGGAAGAAAGCTTCTCTGGACGATCCAGGCGGACGAAATCCGCGACCCGTTCAGTTTTTCCTTCTTCGAGAGGGCTTCGCCGCTGCTTGCGGCGCTGCCGGGTTTCGCACTGCTCTTTCCGCTCGCCTTCGCGGGGATCCTCGTCCCCGCGCGCCCGCGCCCCGCGCTTCTCCTCGCCGGAGTCGCCGCAACCGCGGGCACCTGCGTCCTGCTCGTGACGAGCTCCCGCTACCGCCTCCCCTTCGTGGTTGCTCTCGTTCCCTTCGCCGCCGCGGGACTCGTTACCGGAATCGAAATCGTGCGCGAGCGATCAGCCCGGCCGGCGATGCTGGCCGGCGTCCTCGCGGCGGGAGTTCTGCTCTGCCGGCTGACGGTCCATGCCCCGAGCCACATCCATGCCGAAGAATGGAGCGCGACCGGTTATGCGCTCGTTCACCTGCGGGAGTCAGACGATGCCGAAAGGGCCTTCCGCAAGTCGATCGAAGAGAATGCGCGCTGGAGCCCGGCCTGGGCCGGCCTGGGAGTCGTCGCGGCCAACCGCGGAGATCCGGCCGGCGCCGAGAACTTCTTTGAGAAGGCGCTTTCTCTCGAGCCGGACAATCTTGCCGCGCAACAGGAGTTGGGGACTCTGCTCGAAAGCCGGGGCCGGTTCGCCGAGGCGGAGGTGGTCTACCGCCGCGCTCTCGAGATTGCTCCGGGCGACGCCGTCTTCGGCCGCGCCTTGGCTCGAACGCTGCTGGCGGAGGGCCGCCTGCCCGAGGCCCTGACGCTCGCGCGTCGCCTCCTCGCGCGCAATGGCGAAGACGCCGCTGTCCATCTGCTCCTCGCCCGCGCTCTCGGGGCGCAGCACCAGACCCAGCCCGCCGCGTTGGAGGCCGCACAAGCCGCGCGGCTCGATCCCGGAAACGGCGAAACGCACTTCACGCTCGCCATGCTCCGCATCGAGGCCGGGGAACTGGACGCGGCCGAGGAGTCACTCCGACGAGCGGAGACCCTCGGGGCAGATCCCCGGCCGCTCGGGTTGGCCCGAGCGCTCCTCTGCCGTTCCCACGGTCAGCTCGCGGAGGCCGACGGGATCCTCCGCCGGGTGCTCGCGCGCGACCGCGACTACAAGCCGGCGGCCGCATTGTTGTTGCAGAACGCTCGCGCTCGCGGCAAAGAGAATGAGGCGCTCGATTATCTGCACGGTCTTGCGGCGCCCGGGTCCTGACGACTCGAGCTTCCGTTGATTCAGACTGGCAGCCGGCTCGGGATCGGCGGATCGCGACCCGGCTAAGATCCACGGCAAGAAGGGCTTGGCGGTATGCTGGACGTCGAAAAGGTCCCTCTCTGAAATTCTCTTGACATCCAGATGCGCATCTGTCAAAGTATTCCAATCGTCGCGCGATTCCGGAAACGGGGTCGCGCGATTTTGTTTTTCCACAAACTCGATCTCTAATTCCCTGACACGTCGGGAGTTCGTCTTGGGGCTGCGTCTCTCCCCGCTCGCCGGCTCGTTCGCACACGCGTCGAATCACCGCGCAGAAGACCCGTTCCGTCGATTCTTACCCGCGGGACGATGCGGCTCCTCGACGATTTCGCTTCGCCCTGCCTCCCGGCGCCATGAATCATAGAATCGCCGGTTCATGGCCGACGCGCGCAGGCTCTACCTCGTGGACGCGATGTCCAACATCCATCGTGCCTACCACGCCATCCAGCGCCTCTCGACCTCGGCCGGCAAGCCCACCAACGCCATCTACGGATTCGTGACGATGCTGCGCAAGATGCTGCGCGAGCACACGCCCGACTACGTCGCCGTCGCCTGGGACGGCCCGGAACGCACCGTGCGCCACGATGCCTATGCCGAGTACAAGGCCAACCGTGTTCCGATGGCTTCCGACCTGGCCTCCCAGATCCCCGACATCCGCCGCGCTCTGGACGCCTACCGGATCCCGATCCTCGAATTGCCGGGCTACGAAGCCGACGACGTCATCGGGACGCTCTCGAAAAAGGCCGCGGCGCAGGGATTCGATGTCGTGATCGTGACGGCGGACAAGGACATGCTGCAGCTCGTGGCTCCGGGAATCCGCGTATTCCACACGGGTCGGGAGCGATTCCTCGACGACGAGGGGGTCCAGGAGTTCTTCGGCGTAGCCCCGCGCCAGGTCAAGGACGTCCTCGCTCTCATGGGAGACAGCGTGGACAACATCCCCGGTGTGCCCGGCGTCGGGCAGGTGACGGCGAAGAAGTGGATTGCGCAATACGGCGACCTCGACACGCTCCTCGCAAAGGCGGATGAGATCAAGGGCAAGGTCGGCGAGAGCCTGCGGCAGCACAAGGAGGCGGCCGTCTTCTCCCGCACCCTGGTCGAGATCCCGACCGACTTGCCGATCCCCTTCGAGCCGGCGGCGCTCCTGCGCTCGGAACCCGACGCGCGGAAGCTGAAAGACCTGTTCGTCGAGCTGGAGTTCCATTCCCTGGCGGCCGAGATCGGAGCGGAGGCCGCAGCCCCTCCCGAGATCGCGTTCGGACGAATCGAGCGCGGCGCCGACTTCGCGGTCGGCGCGGGCGAACCCTTCGGCGCCGCGCTCCTGACGGCGAAGGATCGGGTCCTGCTGGCGGTCGCGGGGGCCGGACGAGTCGAGATCGCGGAAGAGACGGCGGGAGAGATCCTGGAGCGCTGGAGGAGTCTCGATCGTCCCGGCCGCGAAATCTGGCTTGCTGACGCGAAACCCGTGGATACGCTCCTCGCCCGCGCCGGCTGGTCCGTTGCGGGAGATGTCTTCGATGTCTGCCTCGCTCAGTACGTCCTGTCGCCGGGCGTGGGAAGCTCGGACTTCGAGCTGATGGCCTTTCAGCGTCTCGGGCAGAAGGTGACGGCGGACAAGGAGGCGGGGGTCGTCTCCTGCGCCCTTCCCGAGGGCTACGCGATCGAGACCGCGGACCGCTGGCTCGCCGAGCGCGCTTCGGTCACGCGGGACCTCGCCGCGAAGTTGAAGCCGGAGCTTTCCGGCCGCCCGGCGCTCGAAAAGATCTATCGGGAGATCGAGCGGCCCCTGACCCCGGTCCTGGCGCGGATGGAGATTCATGGAGTTGCGATCGACGTGCCGCTCTTGAAAGAGATGTCGGCGCGGATGGAGAAGGACCTGCGCGCCCTCGAGCAGAAGATCTGGGCGGAAGCCGGCGAGGAATTCAACATCAACTCCCCGGTGAAGCTTGGCCAGATCCTCTTCGAGAAACTGGGATATCCGGCCGGCAGGAAAACGGCCAAGACCAGGTCCTCCTCGACCGGCGTCGAAGTGCTGAGCGAGCTGGCACAGCAGGGATATCCCGTTCCGCGCCTGACGCTCGAGTACCGGGAGATCGCGAAGCTCAAGGGGACGTACGTGGACGCGCTGCCGGCGCTCGCGGACGCCGACGGGCGAGTCCACACGTCCTTCCGGCAGACGGTCGCCGCGACCGGCCGCCTGTCCTCCTCGGACCCGAATCTCCAGAACATCCCGATCCGCACCGCGGCGGGCCGGGAGATCCGGCGGGCCTTCATCGCGCCGCCGGGAAAGAAGCTCGTCGTCGCGGATTACTCGCAGATCGAGTTGCGCATCCTCGCGCACATGTCGGGGGACGAGAATCTCATCGCGACCTTCGAACAGGATACGGACATCCATCGGGCGACGGCGGCGAGGCTCTTCGGCGTCTCGCCGGACCTCGTGTCCCACGAGATGCGCAACGCCGCCAAGCGCATCAACTTCGCGTTGCTCTACGGCATGGCCGCCTTCACGCTCGGAAAAGAGCTGGGCGTCTCGACGGCGGAGGCCAAGAGCTACATCGATTCCTACTTCAATCAGTTTCCCAAGGTCCGAGACTGCCTGGACGGGATCCGGGAGCAGGCGCGGAAGACTCGCGAAGTCACGACGCTCTTCGGGCGCGTGCGCCCGATCCCGGAGATCGCCGCGTCCAACCCCAACGTCCGCGGCAACGCCGAGCGGATGGCGGTCAACGCTCCTTTCCAGGGCTCCGCCGCGGACATCATCAAGATCGCCATGCTGCGCCTGGACAAGGAGCTGTCGCGAAGAGGCTCCCCGGCGAAGCTGCTGCTTCAGGTGCACGACGAGCTCGTCCTGGAAGCGCCCGACGAGGAGGTCGAAGCCGTACGGGTGCTCGTCGGAGAGGTCATGGAGGGGGCGGCGCAGCTCCGCGTTCGCCTCGTCGTCCACGTCGGAGCGGCCGGCGATTGGCTCTCCGCCAAGTGAGGTCAGTTCGCTATACTTCTCCGGAAATCATGAGACAAGGCCGGAATCTTCTTCTGGCACTCGCGATGACGGGAGCGGCGGGCGTCTGCTCCCTGCCCGCGCAGACGACTCCGTCGCCGACGCCGGCGGCCGCGGAGATGCCCGCCTCCGCTCCCGCGGAAACGCCGACCCCGGGAGCGGAAGCGGCCGTCCCGCCGGCGAGCTCGCCGGCTCCCGCGCCGACGATCACGAACACGCCTCTGCCGTCTCCGACACCCGTTCCGACGGGCCCTCCGCCGCGGCGCCTGGCGGAGACGCCCGTGATCTCCATCTCACGCCTGGGGACCGATAACCCGTTCGGTCTTGCGACGGAGGAACCGGCCGCACTTGCGCCCAAGCTCGAATACCCGCAGAGCATCGCCACCGTTGCCCTCTTCGCGGCGGTGCGCGTGGATCCGACGGGCAGAGTGCTGCAGTCCCGGATCGTCCGCGATCCGATCCCTTCTCTGGCGGCGGATTCCCGGCGGTCTTTCGAGCAGCGCTGGTCGTTCGATCCCGCCGTCAAGGCGGGACAGCCCGTCGAGACATGGGCGAGCCTTGGACTGGACCTCCAGGTCGAAGTCCGGCCCAGAGAGGAACAGACGGCGCTCGCCCTGATCACGCCGGGAACGCCGCTGCCGACGCCGTTCGCGTGGGGAGACGACAAGGCCTGGTTCGACAACTTCAAGGCCGTGGTTCCCACCGACGGAACGGTGCCGCTGGAGCAGGTGGACACGACGGCGAGCCCCAAGAAAACAAAATGGCTTGCCGACTCCTACAAGGGCCCCTTCTCCTGCCGCCTCTGGGTCAAGGTCAGCGCCGCCGGGCGGATCGAGAAAGTCGTTCCGATTCAGGTCAGCGACCCCGTCCTGATTGCCTATATGCGGAAGACCGCGCCGGGCTGGGTCCTGCGACCCGCGCGCGTCAAGGGGCAGCCGGTCGATTCGTGGAACGAGTTGAACGTGTCGGGCGTGGTGAGCTACTCGATCGAGATCAAGCAGATCAACAACCTGCGCAAGACCTTCGCCGGGCAGTAAACCCGCCCGTCCTTCCGAGGAGCGGCGCCTTTGTCATTCCGAGGAGCGAAGCGACGAGGAATCTGCTCCAAGGGTTCTCTCGAGGCAAATGCGCCGGAGACTCCGAGACTCAAGGTCGCGAGAGCATATCCCTCGCTTCGCTCGGCATGACAGAGAGGAGAGTGCGAGGCTAGATTGGGAGGATCTGCCTCTTTTCGCCGACTCTCCGGGTGACCTTGGTGGCGTCGAGGTGCTCGAGGAGAGGAATTGCCAAGCGGCGGGTCAGGCCGAACATCTCCTTGAACTCGCCGACGTCGAAGGTCTGCTTTCCCGATCCGCGCAGACGCGCGATCACTTCTTCGACGGGCTCCCGCGCGATGAGCCAGCCGCCGGGAAGGCGCAGGAGAGGGCCCTTCTTGACGAGATACGCGGCGAGGCCTTCGACGACCTTCTGCTTATGGCCGATCTCGCCAGCCACGTCCGCGATGGAAGGGGGATCGAGTCCCCGGCGGCGAAACGCCTCCGCGACGCGCGCGGAGAGTTCGCGCTCGGCCCCCGCCAGCTCCTCTCTCCCGGGAATCCTCGCTTCCTCGCCGGCAACCAGGTAGGCGCCGCGCGCAACGAGCGCCCTTTCCACGGCCTCGGCCCACCGCGGATCGGCGGAACCAAGGAGCCTCGCGAGGAGAGTCCCTCGAGAAACACCCACCGATCCGCTCGCCTCTCGAAGGCCTCGCTCAATCTCCGACCGCGCGCGGGCCGCCAGACGCGAAAGGGCGTCCTCCCCGACGTAGCGTTCGGGAGAACGCCGCAACGCGTGCGCGCGGCCGCGAGCGATTGGATCGGCCATGGCGGCGCGGACTTCCTCGCGGCTGACGCCGGCCCGGGCCGCGAGCGACTCCTCGCCGGCCCCGGCCTCCCGGGACTGCTCGACCCAGGCGAGGAGTTTCTCGGAGAGAGCGGCATCCAGCCGATCGAGCTCTCCGAGAGTCTCCGGCGTCGCGCGGCGCACCGGCGGCCACAGGGGATCCAGGATTGCCCCTCCGCCGATTGTCTCGACCGGTGAGAGACGCCGCACGACGAAGCGGTCGCCGGGAATCGCGGCCACGGGCTGCGAGAGCCTGAGCTGGACTCTTCCGGTCTCGCCTCCTCGCAGGACCCGGCCGTCCAGGACGCGCGCGACGGCGCGGGCCTCCGAAGAGTAGTGATGAAACGAGAGTCGGTCGCCGCTCTTGACGGGGGGAGCGCCGGCCAGCAGTTCCAGCCGCGCGGTCAGGAGGGCGCTCGTCGCGAACGCCCCGGGGGCGGCGAGAACGACGCCGCGCCGGAGGTCTTCCAGCTCGACGCCGGCGAGATTCGCGCTCACCCGCTCCCCCGCCCGAGCTTCCTCCGTCTCGCGGCCGTGGACTTCCAGCCGCCGGACACGCACGGGTTTGCGCGCGGGAAGGAGCTCGAGCCTCTGGTCGCGGGAGATCGTGCCGCTCACGAGGCTTCCCGTGACGACGGGACCGAACCCGACGATCGAGAACGCCCGGTCGATCGGAAGGCGGGCGCCGCGGGCCTCGCGATCCAAGGATTCCTCTTCGAGCGCCCGCCGGAGGAGCGAGCGCTTCAATTCCGGCAGGCCTTCTCCGGTCTGGGAGGAAACGGGCACGATCTCCGCTCCCTCCAGGAAGGAGCCGCGAATCAGATCGCGGGCGTCGGAGACCGTGACTTCGACGAGCTCGCGCTCGACGCGATCGATCTTGGTCACGGCGACGAGGCCCTTCCGGATGCCGAGCAGCCGCACGATCTCGAAGTGCTCGCGCGTCTGCGGCATCACCGCCTCGTCCGCCGCGATGACGAGGAGCACGGCGTCGATTCCCCCGGCGCCCGCCAGCATGTTGCGCACGAAGCGCTCATGGCCCGGGACGTCCACGAAAGAAAGCCGCACGCCCTCCCACTCCGCGTGAGCGAACCCGAGATCGATCGTGATGCCACGCCGTTTCTCTTCCGGCAGACGGTCCGCGTCGATCCCCGTCAGGGCCTTGACGAGGGCGGTCTTGCCATGGTCGATGTGCCCGGCAGTGCCGACCAGAAAACGCTTCACGGGAAGAGGCTACATGAAGGCCCCTTCCACCGGTCATCCCTTCGTTCTCCCCTCTGTCATCCTGAGCGAAGCGCAGGATCTGCTTTTGACCGTTCGGACCATCGTCTCGTCCCGGGAGAGCGGATTCTTCGTCGCTTCGCTCCTCCAAATGACGAGGCCCCTGAGTGATAGCCTGCTTCCGTCATGCAGGCTCGCATCGAGGAAGATCTGAAGGCCGCCATGAAGAGCGGCGACAAGAGACGCGTCTCGACGCTGCGCCTGCTCCTCTCGGTCTTGAAGAACGAGAAGATCAAGTCGCAGCGCGAGCTGACGACAGAGGAGGCGGAAGCGGTCATCCGGCGGGCGGCCAAGCAGCGCAAGGAATCGATCGAGGTCTATGACCGCACCGGCAGGGCGGACCTGGCTGCCGCGGAGAAGGAGGAGCTCGGCATCCTCGAGGCCTACCTGCCGCAGGCGATGTCCGACGCGGAGCTGGAGGAGACGGTGCGTTCGATCATCTCCGAGAAGGGCTTCTCGTCGGCGAGGGACGTCGGGCAGCTCATGAAGGAGCTGATGGCGAGACACCACGGGCGGGTGGACGGAAAACGAGCCCAGGAGATCGCCCGCAAACTGCTGCCGTGATTCCGGACGA
>DATIRW010000203.1:0-4469 GCA_035469365.1 Thermoanaerobaculia bacterium | reverse complement strand
GACCTCCTGAACCGCCTTCGCAACGGCATGCGGGCGGGCCACGACCGCGTGGATATCCCCGCGTCGCGCGTCAAGGAGAGCCTCGTCAAGGTCCTGGCGGAGGAGGGATACGTCGCCTCCTGGCGCCGCGTCGAGGAGAAGGGGCGGCCCCTGCTCCGGGTCGGCCTGAAATACGACGCGGACGGCGAGCCGATCGTCAACGGCCTGGAGCGGGTTTCCCGTCCGGGCCGCAGGGTCTACGCGCCCGCCAAGGCAATTCCCGAGGTCCTGGGCGGCCTCGGGATCTCGATCGTCTCGACTTCCCGCGGGATTCTCACGGGCCGCCAGGCTCGCGAGGCCAGGCTCGGCGGCGAGATCCTCTGCAACGTCTGGTGAGCGGCGGCCAGGGTAGGAGAAGACACACGTGTCACGTATAGGAAAGATGCCGGTCACGATCCCGAAGGGGGTCGAGGTGAACAGGGACGGGAACGTCCTGCGAGTCAAGGGCCCCAAGGGGGAGCTGTCCAACCGGATCCCGCCGGGCCTGACGGTCTCGATCGAGGGCGGCGAGGTCCGGATCGCCCGCTCCGGCGATCTGCCGCGCGAGCGGGCCTTCCACGGCCTCCTGCGCAGTCTCGTCGCCAATTCCGTCCAGGGAGTCACGAAGGGCTTCTCCAGGGATCTGGAGATCGTCGGCGTGGGGTACAAGGCCGAGGTCAAGGGGAAGACGATCGTCTTCTCGATCGGCTATTCGCATCCCGTGAATTTCCCGATTCCGGAGGGAATCGCGGTCGCGCTCGACGCCAAGGCGGGCAAGCTCTCCGTCTCCGGAGCCGACCGTCAGAAGGTCGGCCAGACCGCGGCCGAGATCCGGAAGCTGCGCATTCCCGATCCCTACAAGGCGAAGGGAATCAAATACGCAAACGAAGTCATCCGGCGCAAGGTCGGAAAGGCGGGCGGGAAATAGGCCATGAAAACGGAAAAGAGAGTCGAGGCGCGCCGCCGCGTCCGCATCCGCATCCAGCAGAAGGTCCGGGGGTCGGTCGATCGTCCGCGCCTCGCCGTTTTCAAGAGCGGCAAGCACATCTACGCGCAGCTCATCGACGACGCGAGCGGACGCACCCTCGCGCACGCGTCCTCGCTCGACGCCGGCCTGAAGTCCGACGCCAAGAACGGCGCCAACGTCGGGACCGCGAAACGGGTTGGAAGGCTGGTGGCGGACCGCGCCAAGGAAAAAGGGATCGCGAGAGTCGTGTTTGACCGCGGCGGCTACATCTACCACGGAAAGGTGAAGGCGCTCGCCGACGCCGCCCGCGAAGGCGGACTGGAGTTCTGAGAGCCATGGAGAACCGATGAACAGCAACCGGGGACCCTCCCGCGCGCCGCGCGAACGGGAAAAAGAGCGGGACGCGCAGGGGCGCGAGCTGATCGACCGCGTCGTCCACATCAACCGCGTCACCAAGGTCGTCAAGGGAGGCAAGAACTTCTCCTTTTCGGCCCTGGTCGTCGTCGGCGACGGACAGGGGCGTGTCGGTTACGGCTCCGGAAAGGCCAAGGAAGTGCCGATGGCCATCAAGAAGGGGATCGAGATGGCCAAGAAGAACATGCAGTCGATCAGCCTGAAGGGGACGACGATCCCGCACACGGTGATCGGCCGCTATGGCGCGGGACGTGTGTTGTTGAAGCCCGCCGCGGCCGGGACGGGCGTCATCGCAGGCGGGCCCGTGCGGGCGGTGCTCGAGTCGGTGGGCGTCGCGGACATCCTGACCAAGTCGCTGCGGACGACCAACCCGCACAACGTGATCAAGGCGACTTTCGACGGACTCCTGAGACTCAAGAACGAGGACGAAATGCGCAAGCGTCGCGGAATGGGCGCGGTCGAGACGGAGACGAAAGCGTGAACGAGCCGGTGAATCCGAATCCGCCCGAGGCAACGGCGCCGGGGCGGCCGAAGAGAGGGGCAAAGGGGACCGTGACCCTTCACTGGGTCCGGAGCGGCATCTGCACTCCCGTCAAGCAGAAGGCGACGCTCCACGGGCTCGGATTCCGACGCCTCGGCCAGCGAGTCGTCCGGCCGGACGACGCGTCGATCCGGGGAATGGTCCGGCAGGTGCGTCATCTCGTCGAGATCGTGAAGGACTAGTCCATGGCCGAAAAGAAAGACACGAAGAAGCCTTCCGGCCCCGCCAAAGCCGCGGCGGACAAGTCCGCCTCCAAGGTCAAAGCCGGGAAGGCCAAGGAGAAGCCGCCGGCGGCCAAGAAGAAGGCGGCGGCTCCGCGTCCCGCGCGCCGGCCCGCCCGGACCTACGCGAAGCCGAAGAAGGAGAGGCCGGCTCCGCCGCCGGTCGAGCCCTCCGCCGAGGCTCCCGCGATGCCGGCACGCTCCGCGGTCTTCGCCGGCATCCACGATCTGCGCCCGTCGCCCGGAGCGACCCATTCCCGCAAGCGCGTCGGCCGGGGACCCGGCAGCGGCCACGGGAAGACCGCCGGACGGGGCAACAAGGGGCAGAAATCGCGCACCGGCTACCGCCACCAGCGGGGCTTCGAGGGGGGGCAGATGCCTCTCCACAGGCGGGTCCCCAAGCGGGGGTTCACCAACATCTTCCGCGTGGAGTACGACATCGTCAACATCTCCGATCTCGACCGGTTCGAGGCGGGCGCCGCGGTGACGCCGGAGGCCCTGGCCGAGAGGAGGCTCGCGCGCAAGAGCCGGCCCGTCAAGATCCTCGGCGACGGCGCGATCACCAAGGCCCTCACCGTCTCTGCGCACAAGTTCTCGGCCGGGGCGCGGTCGTCGATCGAAGCCGCGGGGGGACGCTGTGAGGTGATTCCCCGGTGAGTGCCTTCCAGAGCTTCGCCAACATCTTCAGCGTGCCCGACCTGCGCAAGCGGGTCATCTTCACGTTCCTGCTGCTGGCCGTCTACCGCCTCGGGGCGCACATCCCGACGCCCGGGATCGATCCGGCGTCGATGAACGAGTTCTTCCGCGCGACCGCCGGCTCTCTCTTCGGATTCCTCGACATCTTCTCGGGCGGGGCGCTGCGCCGGCTCTCCGTGTTCGCGCTCGGGATCATGCCCTACATCTCCGCGTCGATCATCCTCCAGCTCCTGACGGTCGTCTGGCCCTATCTCGAGAAGCTCTCCAAGGAAGGAGAGATGGGGCGCAAGAAGATCACGCAGTACACGCGCTACGGGACGGTGCTCCTCTCGTTCATCCAGGCGACCGGCATCGCGCTGTGGCTGGAGAAGCAGGTGACTCCCGGAGGAGCTCATCTCATTCCTCATACCGGCTGGAGCTTCCGGCTGCTGACGGTCCTGACGCTCACGACCGGGACGATCTTCATCATGTGGCTGGGCGAGCAGATCACCGAGAGGGGCATCGGCAACGGGATCTCGCTCATCATCTTCGCCGGGATCGTGGTGCGCCTGCCCTCCGCGATCTTCGGCTTGTTCGACTCGATCCGGACCGGCAACCTCTCGATCCTGACGCTCATCATGGTGCTCGTCTTCATGGCGGGCATCGTCGCCCTGATCGTTTTCGTCGAGAGGGCGCAGAGACGCATTCCCGTCCAGTACGCCAAGCGCGTCGTGGGACGCCGGGTCTACGGCGGGCAGAACACCTACCTTCCGCTCCGGGTCAACACGGGAGGCGTCATCCCGATCATCTTCGCGATCTCGATCCTGCAGATCCCCTACTACTTCTCCAATTTCATCGGGGCGGACTGGATGAAGAAAGTGGCGAGCTCTCTCGGGCAGGGGCAGCCGCTCTACGTGGTCCTCTACGGCGTCGGCATCCTCTTCTTCTGCTACTTCTACACCTCGATCGTCTTCAACCCCGTGGACACCGCCGACAACATGCGCAAGTACGGCGGCTTCATCCCGGGTATCCGGCCGGGCAAGAAGACGGCCGACTACATCGACACTGTCCTGTCGCGGCTGACGATCGTCGGGGCCGTGTACCTGACCTTCGTCGCGCTCCTGCCCGAATTCCTCTCGAGCGGCTTCAAAGTGCAGAGCCTCCCCTGGATCGGGCCGTCGCTCGACGCGATCCTGCCGCGCTTCTTCACGCAGGGCTTCGGCTTCAACTTCTACTTCGGCGGGACGTCGCTCCTGATCGTCGTCGGCGTGGCCATGGACACCGTCCAGCAGGTCGAGTCGAAGCTCGTCGAGCACCACTACACCGGTTTCCTGAAGAAGAGCCGGATCCGGGGCCGACGGGGTTAGCGGGGATCAGCCGAGATGCGCATCGTTTTCCTGGGGCCTCCGGGCGGCGGCAAGGGGACGCAGGCCAAGCTGCTGGCGGAGCGGCTGGCGATCCCCGCCATTTCCACGGGCGAGATCCTGCGCGCGGCCGTGCGCGACGGCACTCCTCTCGGCCTCCAGGCGAAGGCCGTCATGGAGGCCGGGGAGCTCGTGTCCGACGATCTGATGGTGGGGCTCATCCGCGAGAGGCTGGCCCAGCCGGACGCCCGCCGGGGGTTCATCCTGGA
>DATIRW010000202.1:0-7263 GCA_035469365.1 Thermoanaerobaculia bacterium | reverse complement strand
CCTGCTGCGGTAGATGACCGTAACACGCAGCCCCTGGCGCACGCGTCTAACGACCTCGGGAAGCGAGGCCCGTAGCTCTTTGGCATTGATGGTTGTCATGGGTCGTCTCTCTTAGTTCATCTTGAGTTAAACATATCTCGCCCCCGCCGGTCAACCAGCCTGCGTGCCAACGCGCTGGCTTGCGCGCTCCTCTTTCTGATCGCGGCGTTTGTCTCGGTCCGCGCAGACAGGAAAGCCCACTTCGAACCGGTGTTCGCGGCGTTTGGCTGGCTGCTGCTCTTTGGCGGCTTGCTCTCGGGGGTCTTCGAAGCGACGCCCGGTTGGCCTCTTTGGGAAATCGCCGCCTGCGGCGCCGCGGCCGCGGTCATCGTCTTTGCGTACAGGTTCCGGCGACTGTTCGACTTCACCGTCGGTGTCATTGCCGGATACCTGGCGCTGTTGCGCCTGTGGAAGGCGAGCAACGCCACGCAGGAAGTCTTTCTCTTCGGCATTGCCGTGTCGAGTCTCGCGGTGGTCGTGCTGCTCGGCGCGACCTACCGGACGATGCGGAGACGAGGATGAGAGCTGCGTGGGTGCGGGCAGAACGGGACAGCGAGATCCGGCAGGCCGCCCACTCCTGGCACGAGGCAGACGCCATCGACGGAGCCACCCTCTCGGCCATCGAGGCTCTGTATCCTGCCGTGTGGCGCCGGCCCGCGGCGCTGTGGGGCGTTCTCCTCTTCTTCTTCGTCTCGCTTTTCGTCGTCGCGCTTCTGGCATCAGTCGCGGCCGCGCACCTGGTCGAAGTGACCGCGTTTTTGCTCGCCTCCGGCCTGGCTTTCGCGGCGGATCGCCTGAGGAGCTCGGCCTCGACGGTAGGCGCGGCCTGTGGCGGCGCCGCCGCATTCTGGTCCGTCGTCTGCCTGCTGATCGGGATGGGAGCGACGATGAGCTGGGGATCGCGCGCGTGGACGCCGCTCCTTCTCGCCGGCGCCGCGGCCTGGACGGTGGCGGCGTGGCGTTGGGGCTATCCGACGCACGCGGTCTTCGCCTCGATCTGTTTCTACCTCCTCCTGGCCCGCTTCCCGCCGGGCCGCGTGCTCTGGCTCGTCGCCGGAAGCGCCTTCGTGGCCGCGTGCGCTCCATTGCTCGATCGGCCCTCGCTGGCTCCCTCCCATCGTCGCGGCGCTGCCGCCGTCCTTACCGTTTCGCTCGCCGCCGTTTACGCGGCAGTCAACCTGTATGCGCTCGACCACCGGCTCGTCGAGAGCGTGTCGACGACGAGGTGGAGCTCGCCCGATGCTCCGTCCGGCGCCGTGCGGGTTCTGGCGGCGATCGCGACGGCCGCCCTGCCGCTTTTCGTCCTCGGCTGGTGTGTCCGCTCGCGGCGTACTCTGCTGCTCGACGCGGGAATCGTGAGCGCAGCGCTGTCGATCGCGACGCTGCGCTTCTACGTCCATATCGCGCCCCTGTGGACGGTCCTCTCTGTCGCGGGCTGCGGCCTCATCTTCGTCGCCCTTGGCATCCACCGATGGCTCGCCCGGTCGCCCGGCCGCCAGCGCGGCGGCTTCACCGCAGAGGCTCTGTTCGAAGACAAGGAAAAGCAGCAGGCGTTCGGCGTCCTCGGTGGCTTGTCGCTGACGCCGGAAGCGCGGACCGTTTCGCCGGAGCCGGGAAGGTTCTCGGGGGGCGGTGGAGGTTTCGGTGGTGGCGGGTCGAGCGGCACGTTTTGAAGGTCTGCAGGTCTATCTCACTCGGCGCCTCACCTCGCGCTGCCGCGCGGCATGATCGGGATCATAGGAAGCGGAGGTCCCGCGTGCGATCGTCCGCTGATGAAAGGGGACTCACGCATGACAACCAGCCTCACTACCGAAGAACCGCTCGACCTGCGCCCGATTCCCGTCGGCGAGCGCCCGTCGCATGTCCTGGCCGCGTTCGACAGGCTCGCGCCCGGGGACACTCTCGTGATCACGGCCGGCGACACTGGCGACGAGCTGCTGCGGTCCATGCAGGCGGAACGCCGGGGGCTTTTCGAGTGGTCTCATCTGCGCCCGGGGCCCCCTTCGTGGACGATCGCGATCGCGCGTCGCGCGGCCCCGCTGGGAGCGGCCCGCGGAATCAACGAGGCGCTCTCCTGGGATCACGACCGGCTCGACGCGCTCGAAGCGGCAGCCTTTCAAAAGAGGGCCGAGGGCGATCTGCAGTCGGCCCACGACAACTTCTCCGCGTTCGCCGCGGGCCTCCGCCGGCACATCGCCTTCGAGGAACAGGTCCTGTTCCCCGCCTTCGAAGAGGTAACCGGCATGCCGCCGACGGCCGGTCCCACGGCGGTCATGCGTGAGGAGCACCGCGAAATCGAGGCTCTGATCAGCCAGATCGAAACAGGGATTGCGGACAGCGCCGCCCCGGTCGAAGAGCTGCGCCGCAGCCTTCACAACGTGCTCGGAGAGCACAACCTCAAGGAGGAGGGAGTCCTCTACCCGACGACCGACCAGCTTCTCGGCACTGACGAGGCTGACCAGCTCGTCGAGCGGATCCAGCGCTTCTAAATCGGCTCGCGCCGCCGCCGGCCAGGCTGCGAGAGGGGCCGTCTTGCGATATTCTGCTGCGGCCGCCCCCGCGGTCCGCGCCGTGAGCTCGTTGCGCTTCCCATCGGTTCTTCTGGCGGCGGACAAGAGCCTTGCTCGGTCCACCGCCGCTGCCATTGGCCTGGCGTTGCTGCTCCTGCTGCCGGGCATCGGCGCAGGCTATTCCGGACGCGACGAGGCCGAGTATGCCGGCGTCGCGCACGCGATGAACGCCACCGGCGATTACCTCGTCCCACGCCTCTTCGGGCGGCTCTACCCCGACAAGCCTCCACTGTCCGAATGGCTCACGGCCGCCTCGTTCCGGGTCTTTGGCGAGAGCGAGGCGTCCGGCCGCCTGCCCCACGTCCTGCTGGCCGCCGGCAGCGTCGCTCTGCTCCTCCGGCTGGGGAAGCGCCTTCTCGACCGGCGACGCGGATTGATCGCGAGCCTTCTCTTCTCGACTTCGCTCCTCTTCATCGTTTATGGACGCCTTCTCCTGACCGACTCCGATCTTCTTTTCTTCACGCTCGCCGCGATTCTCGGTCTGCTGTCGATCCTCGAAGGAGACCCGGCAGCGCCCACTGTTCTCGCCGCGGGCGTGGCCCTGGGTCTGGCGATTCTGGCGAAGGGCCCCGTGGCGCTCCTGGCTCCCGGGTTCTTCTCCGCCGGATACCTCGCCGGCCGCGACCGCCCGGCCTTCCGCCGCCTCGTCCGAGTGGCGCTCGCCGGGGCGGTCGCCCTCGTGGTCGCGCTCCCCTGGTTCCTCCTGGCCTCGCGCGCGACGGCCGGCGAGTCTCTGCGGTCGTTCCTCCTGCGGGAGAATCTCCGCCGCTTCGCGAGCCCGATGGAAGGGCATGGCGGCCCGCTCGTCTTCTTCCCGCTCGTCTTGTGGTTCGGCTTCTTCCCGTGGAGCGGAGCTCTCCTGTTCCTCTTCCGGCGCGACCCCCTCGTTCCGTCGCCCGCGAGGCGGGGACTCATCTTCTGGGTCGCAGGCACTCTTGTCTTCTTCACCTTCTCCGCTACCAAGCTGCCGCATTACATTCTCCCGGCGGTTCCGGCCGCTGCCCTCCTCGCGGCCAGCGCGATCCCCTCGACCGGGCAACGGCGCGTCCGAATCGCCGCCTGGGCGACAGCCGCGACGGGCGCCGCTCTGTTTGCGGCAATGACCTTCGCCGCTCGCATGACCGGAGAACCCGGCGCCTTCGGACTCCTCGTCCCTTTCGGCGCCGCGGCCGGCCTTTCGGTTGTCGGTCCGCTGCTCGCCGGCGCCGAGCGAACGTGCCGCTTCTTCCCGGCGCTCGCCATTCTCGCGTCGGCCGCGATCGTGCTCGGGGCCGCTCCGGCTCTTGATCATCTGCGATCGACCGACCGGCTCGGCCTGGCCGCGCGGGCCCGGCGGCTCGCGGGAGAGCCCCTGGGCGGTCTCAACATCCGGGAAGCCGCGCTGACCTACTACGCGGGCTCAATGCCAACGGAGCTCTGGAGAAGCGCCGACGACCTGGCGCGCGCGGCGGCGTCCAGCCCGACGCATTCCATTCTCGTCTGGCTGGACTCGGCCGACACCGTGTCTCTCGCTCGCGACCGGCGGCTGCGCGTCGAGCTCCTCGTTGAAGGCCCGAACCTGGCCGACCCGCGCGTGCGCGACCTCCTCGCGCTTTGCCGCGTCCGCTCCCGAGACGCGGCTCACGCCGCCGGCTGACGTTACGCGAAGCAACTGATTAGGAAATCCTGGCAACACGTCCCTGGCAAAGCCCAGGAAATACAATCGTCCCGTCGTGTTGCTGTCAGAAGGCTCCTGGCTTGGCCAGTACGAGATCCAGGCCCCGCTCGGGGCTGGAGGGATGGGCGAGGTGTACCGCGCCAGAGACACGCGACTCGGGCGCGAGGTCGCGATCAAGGTGCTGTCGGACGCTCTCGCGGGCGATCCGGAGCACCTGGCCCGGTTCCAGCGGGAGGCGCGGCTGCTTGCGGCCCTGAGTCATCCGTCGATCGCCGTGATCCATGGCATGGAGGAGGCCGGGAAAACGCGCTTCCTGGTCCTGGAGCTCGTGCCCGGCGAGACGCTGGCGGACAGAGTGGCCGGCGGGCCGCTCCCCATGAACGAAGCGCTCGAGATCTGCCGGCAGATCGCCGAGGCGCTGGAGGCCGCGCACGGGAAGGGGATCGTCCACCGGGACCTCAAGCCCGGCAACGTCAAGGTCACGCCCGAGGGGCGTGTCAAGGTCCTCGACTTCGGCCTCGCCAGGAGTCTCGCCGCCGCGATCTCTCCGGAGGAGTCGAGTGCCCCGACCGCGATTGCGCCTCAGACTCGGGCGGGCACGATCCTCGGGACACCCTCCTACATGAGTCCGGAGCAGGCGCGAGGAAGGCCGGTGGACAAGCGTGCCGACATCTGGGCGTTTGGGTGCGTGCTCTACGAGATGTTGACGGGAGCGCGCGCCTTCGAAGGCGAGACGTCCCTCGATACGCTGGCGGCGATCCTCAACCACGAGCCGGACTGGAGGAGGCTGCCCCGCGGGACCCCGCAAGAAGTCCGCAAGCTCCTCGAGCGCTGCCTGGAAAAGGATCCGTCGCAGCGCCTGCGCGACGCCGGCGACGCCGGCCTCGAGATCCAGACGGCGCTGTCCGCGAGAAAGGAAGAAGGCCCTGCGTCCCGGCGTGTCGGCCCGAGCGCGCCGGCGAGAATCCCGCGATGGAGCGATCTCGCGCGCTCGATCACGTCTTTGCTCTCGACGACTCGTGTGAGGCCCGAGTCTTCTGCCCCGTTCTCGCCTCCCAGGCTCTCCCAGGTCACCTTCGCCGAGTCTATAGAGGAATTCCCTGCCTGGTCGCCGGATGGGAAACGTCTCGCATTCTGCCGGGAGGCCGGGGCGATCCGGAAGGTTTTCTCCAAGGACCTGGCGACGGGTCAGGAGTCGGCCCTGACTCGCGGAGAGTCCGACGACATCCAGCCGGACTGGTCCGCCGACGGCCGCTTCCTGCTCTTCATGCGGTCCCGGCAGCCGGGCCGGAAGCTCGAGCCGATGGACGTCTTCGGAGCGTACGAGGGCGCGGATATCTGGAGCCTGGACGTTTCGACCGGGAAGGAAGCCCTGCTGGTCGAGAACGCCGCCAACCCTTCCCATTCTCCCGACGGAAAGCGCATCGCCTTCGACGCATCCTGGGCCGGCCCGAGAAGGATCTGGATCGCAGACGAGCGGGGCCACAACCCGCAGCAAGCCACCTCCGACGCGTCCGAGGCCCTTGCCCACACGCGGCCGCGATGGTCTCCCGACGGAAGCCGGATCATTTTCCAGAACATCGAGCGGACGAAGTTCGACTTACGGGTGGTGGACCTGGCTTCGAATGCCCTGTCCTGGGTCACGAACGACTACGTGCAGGACATCTGGCCGGTCTGGTCTCCGTCAGGATTCGTCTACTTCACGTCCTATCGCGGCGGTGGGTTGAACATCTGGCGCGTCGCCGTGACGGCTCGAGGCGAGCCTGTCGGGCCCCTCCAGCAGTTGACGACCGGTGCCGGACAGGACGTCGGCGTGGCGATTTCGCGCGACGGGCGGAAACTCGCCTTTTCCATCCTGCGGCAGAACGCGCACATCTGGAGGCTGCCTGTCTCGCCGGCAGCGGGGCGCCCGGCGGGTTCTCCCGAGAAAGTGATCGCGACGACGCGCGAAGATAGCCGCGGAGCGTGGTCGCGGGACGGGAAGGAGATCGTTTTCAACTCGGACAGGTCCGGAGAGATGAACGTGTGGCTCTTGTCAACGGCTGATGGGGCAGTTCGCCAGGTGACCCACGGACCCGGAGGCGATTTCCAGCCGAGTTTCTCGGCCGACCGGAAACGGATCGTCTTCTTCTCCTCGCGCTCCGGGAGCGTGGACATCTGGCTGGTCGAATCGGCCGGAGGCAAGCCGAGACGGCTTACTCAAGGCCCCTCGATCAGCGTCAACCCGGTCTTCTCGCCCGACGGCCGATCCATCGCTTACATGTCGGATGAGGGAGGACGGCTCGAGGTCTGGCTGATGAACGCCGATGGCAGCCAGCCGCGGCCTCTGACACAGGTCGGAGTCATGGGTCACTTTCTCCAGTGGACAGCGGACGGCGAATGGATCGTCTTCCGATGCCCGTCGGGAAAGCCGCGCACGATGAGAGTCCGCGCGTCCGGTGGCGAGCCTGAAGAAATGCCGGAGGTCGTCGGAGGCGCGCACATGTCCTTCTCACCCGACGAAACGAGAATCATGGACGTGCTCGGGCACAAGACGCTCTGGGTATCGCCGCTGACCGGCGGCGCTCCCGAGAAGGTCTTCGAGTTCGACGATCCTGACTCGCGCATCGACTATCCCCGCTGGTCTCCGGACGGCCGCTTCGTCCTCTTCGACCGTTTTCGCCCGAGCGGAGGAGACGTGTGGATGATGGAAAAGTTCGAGTGAGATGTCCGAGTTGGACGGCGCTGGCGAACCGGCGGGTACCGAGATGCGATCCGCTCGCGTCTCCTCCAGGGAGCCACTCCTCCAGCCACGCGCCGCGTTCCCGGCTAACCTGCATCGGCCCGGGACGCCGGCTGCCGCTATAATCGGGCCAATGACGCTTCAAGCGGCAGGTTCGAACCTGGATTCCATTCGCAAGGAATTGGCTGCGATCGTGCTCGAGACGTATCGCACCCATCCGTTGGCCGGATGGGAAGACCGGCTCCGAATCATCGAGCATTGCCTTGCCGGGACCG
>DATIRW010000201.1:0-2113 GCA_035469365.1 Thermoanaerobaculia bacterium | reverse complement strand
CGGAGCATCTCGCGCAAAGCCCCGTCGAGTTGTCGCGCTTCGAGCGCGCGTCGAAGGCGTTGGCGGCGCTGTCGCACCCGAATCTGCTGGCGCTGTACGATGTCGGGGCGGCGCCGGGGATCTCGTACGTGGTCACGGAGCTCCTCGAAGGGGAGACGCTGCGCGCGGCGCTCGCGGGGGCGAAGCTCCCTCCGAGGAAGGCGATCGACTACGCGCTCCAGATCGCGCACGGCCTGGCAGCGGCGCACGAGAAGGGGATCGTGCATCGGGACCTGAAGCCCGAGAACATCTTCGTGGCGAACGACGGCCGCGTGAAGATCCTCGACTTCGGGCTGGCCAAGCTCACACACGCGGAGGAAGGCTCCTCCGGTGGCACGAACCTCCCGACGGCGACCGGCGGCACGGAGCCGGGCGTCGTGCTCGGGACGCTCGGCTACATGTCGCCGGAGCAGGTGAAGGGAAGGCCGGCCGACTCGCGGTCGGACATCTTCTCTTTCGGCGCGATCCTCTACGAGATGCTCTCGGGGCAGAGAGCGTTCCGCGGCGACTCAGCCGCCGAGACGATGTCGGCGATCCTCCGGGAGGAACCGCCGGACCTCTCCGTCACGAACCAGAGCATCTCTCCCGGCCTCGAGCGGATCGTGCGGCACGCGCTCGAGAAGAATCCCGAACAGCGGTTCCATTCGGCGCACGACGTCGCGTTCGCGCTCGAGGCCCTTTCGGGAGTCTCGGTGCCGCGCCTCGAGCCCTCGCCGGTCAGGGTTCGTGGCCGTTCTCCATCGCTCGTGGCCGTGGCGGCGCTCATCGTCGCGCTCGCAGCCGGGCTCCTTGCCGGCCGGTTGATCTGGAAGGCGAGTCCGACTAAACCGCTCTCGTTCAAGAGGCTCACGTATGGCCGGGGGTCCATATGGTCCGCCCGCTTTGCTCCGGACGGACAGACGATCGTCTACTCGGCGGCCTGGGACGGGGCGCAGAAGCCCCAGCTCTACTCCGTGCGCGCGGAGAGTCCGGAGTCGCTCCGGCTGACTCTCCCTTCCGGGCAGGTCCAGTCGGTCTCGAGGAGCGGCGAGATGCTGCTCCTGAATCTCCTCCAGTTCTCCACGGGATACGCGAGGATCGGAACGCTCTCGCAAGCGCCGATGTCCGGAAGCGCGCCTCGTGATCTCCTGGAGGACGTGGGTCACGCGGCCTGGTCTCCCGACGGCAGCGCCATCGCCGTTGTGCGCGCGCCGGGGTGGCGTTACCGGCTGGAGTTTCCCGTCGGAAAGGTCCTCTACGAGACGGCCGGCTGGATCAGCTTTCCGCAGGTCTCTCCAAAGGGGGACACGGTGGCGTTCCTCGACCATCCCGTTTTCGGGGACGACCGAGGCTCGGTCGCGATCATCGATCGCTCGGGAAAGAAGAAGATCCTCTCGACGGGATGGGAGAGCGCGCAGGGCGTCTGCTGGTCGGCCTCCGGCGAGGAGATCTGGTTCACGGCGACGCAGGCCGGCTCCTCCCGGACCCTTTATGCCGTTACGCTTTCGGGACGCCAGCGCATGGTCGCGACGACGCCCTCGGGAATGATCCTGCAGGACATCGCCCGCGACGGGCGCGTGCTCTTCATAGAGAGCAATGCCCGGCTCGGGTTCCTCGGACTTCTCCCGGGAGAGACGAAGGAGCGGGATCTCTCGGGGCTCGAATGGTCCTACGGACCGATCCTTTCGGCGGATGGAAAGACGGCGGCCTTCACGGAGCAGGGCGAAGCCGGAGGTCCGGGCTATTCGGTGTACCTGCGCAAGCTGGATGGTTCCGCGCCCGTGCGGCTGGGCGAGGGGCATGCGATGGCGCTCTCCCCGGACGGAAAGTGGGTGCTGACCGCTCTCATCCGCTCGACACCCACTCAGATTGTCCTGCTTCCAACCGGGGCCGGCGAGCCGAAGACTTTCCCGAAAGACGACATCGAGCACCTCGACGGGCCATTCGCGGCGTTTCTCCCCGACGGCAAGCGGATCCTCTTCGGCGGGCACGCTCCGGGACGCCCCTCGCGCGTCTTCGTACAGGAGCTGGCGGGAGGGCCCGCGAAGCCCGTCACCCCGGAGGGGGTCGTGGCCACGCTCCTCTCGCCGGATGG
>DATIRW010000200.1:0-2582 GCA_035469365.1 Thermoanaerobaculia bacterium | reverse complement strand
CGAAACGACCGAAGACATCGTTTCGTCGGCGATGTCCGCGAAGGACGGGATCAACATCGAGCCGGTGCGTGCCGCGCGGGCTGGCGCTTCGCGCTGCGCCTCGGAACGCGGAGTGACGTTGACCGAGCTCGCGACCACCATGCCGAAGATGACGGCCGCCGCGATCAGGACCGAAAGGGAAATGGCTCTCTTGGTGGACTTCTCCATGGCTTCTCTTCTACTCCTTATACCCGCTTCACAGGTTCAAGGCTCAGGTTCGAGGTTTCAAGGTTCAAACCGATCCCGGCAACTCCGCTGGAACGGCGAGGCTGCCGGTCATCGACTTAACGCTGCCTGCGAGCTTCGAAATTCCTCGGAGGCAACGCCCGGCTCGCGTGCTCGACCAAGATGCAGCGGTCCATGGCGACGGGGATCCCGGCCGCCTCGAGCCGCCGGGCGGCTTCCGGGTCCATGACGCCCTGCTGCATGAAGAAGAACCCGACACCTCGTGCGATCGCCGCGTCGGCGATGGCTCCGACCTTGTCGGACCGCCGGAAGACATCCACGATGTCGATTCCCACCTCCTCCGGGATCTCGCCGAGCGACCCGTAGCACGTTTCCTGGAGAATCGTCCGGTGTCCCGGGTTGACCGGAATCACCCTGTAGCCCTGCTCCATCAGGTAACGGGCGATCGCGTGGGACGGTCGATCCGGCCTGGGCGAGCAGCCGACGACGGCGATCGTCCGCGCGCTCTCCAGGGCCGTCCGGATCTGGCCGGGGTCGTTCATTTCGTGCCTTCCGGCCGTCCCTCCTTCTCGGGACGGAGATTGTAGAAAAAGGTTACGGTGACGCCTTCGCGCGGTGAACCGAGGTCCGACGGCAGAGGCCGGAAGGGCGACGACTTCAGGATCGCCTGGAGCGCGGCGAAGTCGAAGGGGGGAATGCCCGAGCCGCGGATGATCTTCGCGTCGGCGACGCGGCCGTCGGCGAGGATGAAGAAACGGATCGTCAGCTTTCCCTTCCAGCCCAGCCGTGCGAGCTCGGGAATCTCCCAGTGCAGCTTGATGCGCCGCACCATCTCGTCGGCATAAGGGCCCCAGTCGTACCAGGTCGTATCGAAAGAGATCGGTCCGGAGTCGACGAACCCCCCGTCGGCGTTCGGGAAGCCTCCCCCCTCCTGCCCCCCTCCGGCGGCGGCGGAACGCGCCGCCTCGCGGATCGCCTGATCCAGGCTCGACAACCGGCCTCCAGCCGCTCCCGATCGGCCCTCCGACCCTGCGGCGACGTTCGAGTCCGACTTTTCCCCACCGGGTCCGAAGATTGCCGGCCTTTCGTTGGAAGACTCGCCGGCCGTGGAGTCCCCGCGGCGCGGAAGCGGAACACCCTGCAGCTGCGCCGTCCGGGGCTCACGGCCGCGGCGTCCGGGCTGGAGCCCCTCGATGCCCGGCCGTGGCTCGATGAAAGGCGTCGAGGACCGGGGTTTCGAACGGTCCCCTCCTCCCGCGCGCCGGTCGGCATCGGAGAGGTCGGAGCGCTGCGGGTTCGCCCGCGCGGGACCCGGCGCCGAGCGGAACACGATCGGAATCTTTTCCTGGTCGGAGTCCTTCGGGATGAACGCCGCGAGCAGGCCGCGCTCGGGATGCTTCGAGGCGAAGGTCGGCGGCGCCGAAATGATCGCGACGAGCAGGAGAATGTGCGCGACGATCGAGAGCAGGACGGCCCTCTCGACCGGAAACGGTTTCTGCCCCTTCTCGACGATTTCGAACACGTTGTGTCGCTTGCGGGCGCTGGCCCTCCAGCCGTAACACGCCTGCGCCGGCCCCGATTCTCCCTTTGAGGCGTCCCCGGCCGGGTCCGGGCTTCCGAGCCCGGCATCACAGGGCCGGGCGGGGGCTCGGGAGGTTGCGGCGAGCCCGTTCTTTCTGATAAAGAAAGGCGGCTCTCGATGAAGTGGAGGCGGGCGCAGGCCCGCTTTTTTGTTCCTGGAGACAGGGTGAATGCTGCCGCTCGGACCCGAGACGACCGAGGAGATCGCCGTGATTGCGCGCGAGAAGGGATGCCGTCTGCTCGCAATCGAGTCGTCGGGAGGGGGGCGCGCTTCCGTGCTTCGGCTCGTGCTCGAGCGCGAGGATGGGAGCGGGGTTTCGGTCGAGGACTGCGAGGCGGTGTCGCGCGAGGTGTCGACGCTCCTGGATGCCTCCGACGAGATCTCGCACGGCTACACGCTCGAGGTTTCCTCCGCCGGGCTCGACCGGAAGCTGTACACGATCGACGACGCGCGTCGGTTCATCGGCCGGCGGATTCGGGTCAAGACGGATCTCCCGGTCGTGCCGGAGGCGTCGGACCGGCCGGGTGCCGCGACGGAGAGCCGCGGTCCCGCGGCCGCGGAGAACCGCGATCGCGCAGCCGCGGGCAGCCGCAATCTTCGCGGAAGACTCGAGACGGTCGAGGCAGATGTCCTCCGTGTCGTTGATGAGGAGAATCGCAAAACCTATAATGTCCGTTTCGGCGATATTCGGCAGGCGCGGTTGGAGTACGAGTGGCCGGAGCGCCGCAGGTAGCGATGCGAACGGTTAGGAGCAGTCCAGTCAGATGAACATCGA
>DATIRW010000199.1:0-3998 GCA_035469365.1 Thermoanaerobaculia bacterium | reverse complement strand
CTCGGGTCTCAGGTTCGCAGAATTCGGTTGCCGCTAACCTCGCCGAGGGATGGAACAACAGGCACTCGAACATATATCTGGAAGGAATCAACAGGGCGCTCGGCGAACTCCGGGAGACCAGACACCACATCCTCATGGCCTCACGAAAAGGACACATTCCGAAAGGAGTGGCCGAAGATCTTCTCAATCGCTACAGCGAGTGCGGAAGAATGCTTCGAGGCCTTGAACGCTCTGTCGAGAAATCAATCGAAAGGAAAACAAGCCGATCTACTAGAGACTAGTGCTCTGTAACGTAGAAATCGATAGTGATATGATAGGACATGGCACTAAGCATAGCTCCCCCCGAGAGGCAGGAGTTGGAGGGGCGTGCGCGTTCGAGGAAGGCGCGAGCCGAGGATGTACGGCGTGCCCGGCTGGTGTTGATGCTGGCTAAGGGTGAGTCATATACGGCAATCCAGGCCGCGCTTGGCTGTCCCCCGGCTTACGTCAGCCGATGGAAGAAGCGATTCGAGGCACATCGGGTAGCGGGACTTTTTTCTCGTTACCCGGGTGCGCCGGTGACCGTTTTGACGCCGCAGTTGGAGGGACGGATCCTGTCTTGGACGCGGCGCAAGCCCACGGATGGTTCGACGCACTGGAGCACTCGGAGGCTGGGCAAGGCTCTCGGAATCAATCACATGGTGGTAGCGCGTGCATGGGCTCGGGCGGGGGTCAAGCCGCACCGGATCAAGCGCTACATGCTCTCCAACGATCCGGAGTTCGAAAAGAAGGCGGCTGACGTGATCGGGCTCTACATCAATCCCCCGCGGCACGCCGCCGTTTTCTGCGTCGACGAGAAGACGGCGATCCAGGCATTGGATCGGTTGGATCCGGTTCTTCCGCTGTCTCCCGGGCGAGCCGAACGACACGGGTTCGAGTACTACCGGCATGGAACCCTCTCCCTCTACGCGGCTCTGGAGACTCGAAGCGGACTTCTCATCGGCAAAACCACAGCCCGACATCGCAGCGCCGAATTCGTGGAGTTCCTCGAAGAGCTGGTCTCCCGGCAGCCTCAAGGAAAAGAGATCCATGTCATCGCGGACAACCTCTCGGCGCATAAGACCAAGGCCGTCGCCGCATTCCTTGCCAGGCATCCCAGCGTCCGCCTCCACTTCACACCGACCTATTCCTCGTGGCTCAACCAGGTGGAACTGGTCTTCTCTAAGATCGAACGCGACGTCATCGCCCGCGGCATCTTTTCCTCCGTCAACGATCTCGCCCGAAAACTGATGCGCTACATCCGCCTCTACAACAAAGACCCCAAACCTGTTAGCTGGAAACACTCACACCCAACCCGAAGAATCGTCACTACTACCGATTCCAAGGTTACGGTGCACTAGCTCCCGTCCCAACCACCAACCACCTACCACCTACCACCTACCACCTACCACCTACTTCATTACTGCGAAGAGGTTGCTGTAGTCAACGGTCCAGAGGCGGACGGCGGGGCTGGCCTCGCGGCGGGCGCAGGCGGCGGCGATTTCGGGGACGGCGAGAACTGAGGGGTCGCGGGAGAGGAGGACCCAGGTGGTCGCCCAGGCGACATCGCCTCGTTCGTTCTTGTCCACGACGCAGATCGGAAGGGAGAGGGAACGGGCGACGCCGCGGACGACCGGTTCGAGATCGAGCTGGCGGTTGGAGATGTGGAACGCGAGGATGCCGTCGGGCGCGAGGCGGGCGAGATCGATGGCGATGGCCTCCTTCGTCAGCAGGTGCACCGGAATGGCGTCGCTCGTGAAGGCGTCCACCGCGAGGACGTCGAAGCCAGGCGCGGAGCGGCTCGAGATCTCCCGCTCCAGAGAGAGGCGGGCATCGCCGACGGCGATCTCGACCTTTGCCGGGCTGTCGGCGAGATACGTGAAGAGCCTTCCCGGGCCGGTCGAGAGAGCGATGACGGCCGGGTTGATGTCGTAGAAGCGGAACGTGTCGCCCGCGCGGCCGTACGAGGCGATCGTGCCCACGCCCAGACCCACGACGCCGACATTCATCGGGCCGCGGGCGCGGCGGGGATGATGCTCGAGCGCCAGGCCGATGCCGCTCTCCTCCGTGTAATAGCTCGTCGGCAGAAAGCGCTTCCAGAGGGACTTGTACTGGAACCCGTGCACGATCCGGCCGTGCCGAAGGTCCAGGCGCTCGGCGTCCGGATCGCCGGCGCCGAGCCGCTCGACGGTCAGGACGCCGTAGAAATTACGCGACACGGAGACGGCCGACTGGAGAAAGGACCGGATCTCGGAGACGAGGAGCATGCCCGCGAAAGCGATCGCTCCGGCCAGGAACGCCGCCGAGAGATACGGTCTGCCGCGGGCCGTCAGGAGCCGCAGTCGCACCAGGAGAAGGATCGCGGCGGCGCCGGTGGCGACGGCGAAGATTCCGGGGCCGGAAGAGAAGAGGAGACGCAGGGAGAGCCGTCTCGCCAGGGCCGAGGAGAAGAGATCCGGGTCCCGAGCGTAATAGACGGCCGCGGCGGTAGCGCCCAGCGCGAGGAACGCCGGCCACGGCCTGCCGCGATGAAGCCATGACGTCTGGTCGCGGATGAGGGCGACGAGGCCGAGAACGCCGGAGAGAAGGAGGGCGGCGTGGATCTCCCAGAAGCCGCGGAAGAGGCGGGGCGCGATGAGCGCCACGAAGATCCCGCCGGCCGCTCCGCCGGCCGCGATCGTCAGGTAGAAGGAGGTCAGGCGCGAAGGTTGCGGCCTCGACCGCGCGAGCTCGCCGTGGCAGACCATGCAGGCCGTGAAGAGGGCCGCCGAGAAGGCCGCGATCTGCGTGCGGATCGGCACCGGGAAGCCGCGGAAGAGAACGACGGCCGCCCAGCAGAGAGCGGCCAGGAAAGCGGGACCGAAGAGAACGCGGTTGTAGAAGCGGTCGCTCTCGAAGCAGAGCACGAAGGAGGCCAGATACAGGCAGAGCGGCAGGACCCAGAGGAAAGGGATCGATGCGACTTCCTGGCACATCTGATTGGTCGTCGCCATGAGCATCATCGAGCCGCAGGCGGCAAGGGCAAACCAGAAGAGATTTGTGATTGGTGATTGGTGATTGGTGATTTCGGTTGAGGACGGAGTCGTGAAAGAGGGACCGGGGGACTGGGAGACCGGGAGACCGGGGGATGCGCTTGCGCCCGCTCGGCGGAGGGAGAGGAGCGACGCGATGGCGAAGGCGGTGTAGGTGCCGGACCAGAGCCAGGCCTGGAGACGCAGCGGGAGGAGACGCTCGACGAGCGTCGGGTAGGTCACGAGCGCCGCGAGAGACGCGAAATTGGAAAGCGCGTAGAGGCGATACACGCGGGACCCGGGATGGGTACGCGAGGCCCACACCTGCGCGAGCGGGCTCGTCGAGGAGAGAAGCAGGTACGGAAGGCCGACGCTCGCCGAGAGCAGCAGGAGAATGCGCCGGACGGGCTGCCCCGGGTCGAGCGGCTTCCAGCCCGAGCCGGGCAGGATCGGCGATCCCCACGCGACAGCGAGCGCGCCGAGCGAGGCCACAGACAGGAGGATGAGAACGCCGTGCAGGACGCGGGCGGCGCGCGGGCTCGCACGGCGCGCGAGAGCGTGCGCGTAGAGATATCCCGCCAGCAGCACGAGCTGGAAGAAGAGGAGACAGGTGGACCACACCGCGGGCGCGCCGCCGAACCAGGGAAGGATGAATTTCCCGATGAGGGGTTCGATCTGAAAGAGGAGGAACGCGCCCAGGAAGACAGTCAGGGAGTAGAGGAGCATCAGGTGGTAGGTGGCAGGTGGTAGGTGGTAGGGACCGGAGCCAGGCTACCAAGCAGATCGGCTGCTTTGCGGAGGGCGCGGGTCAGCGACTCGTCAATGCCGGCGGCCAGGGCCTGGTCGAGGGTGAAGAGGGCGCAATCCTTCGGGAGTGGCGGCAGCGTTTCCGGCGCGGTGAAGAGGTGGAGGATGTCGTAGTGGAAGTGGGCGGGATCGGGGCCGTGCGCCGGGATGGGATGCACGTCC
>DATIRW010000198.1:0-3539 GCA_035469365.1 Thermoanaerobaculia bacterium | reverse complement strand
CGATCCGGCCCGAATTGTCGCGGAACGAGGTTTCGGCGCCGTCGGAGAACCGATCCGCCAGGAGGAAGTAGAGGACCTCGTCCTCCCAGTGCTGCGGGGAGGGGAAGTAACGCCGCCCGGCGATCAATCCCTCGAAGTCGAGCTCGCGGAGGGATTTCTCAGACATCGCGAATCAAGAGTACGCCATTCGAGCGGCGTGACGAGCCGCTCAGGCGGGCCGCGACGGCGGGTGTTCGCGGCACCCGGGCAGGCACCGCGTAGCGGTGGTGCGCCAGCCGTGGGGGTGCTTCTCGACGGAAAGGACTCTCCATCGGAAGGACCCGCCGGCGGCCTCTTCCAGGGTCATCTCGTCCTGCGGCTCGTAGCGCCTCCGGAGAACCGTCTCCATGACCTCATGATGGCCGGCTTTCCAGATACGGAAGGGCATGGCTCATTTATCACGGTTCGCCCGGGCTACGCCCGTTCCGAGAATGGCATCGTCACGCCTTCCCCATCTTCCGGCTCACGAGCCGCCAGAACTGCGTCTCGTTGAGCAGGGTGATCCGGTGTCCCTTCTCGCGGAGCCGCTTGATCTCCATCAGCTTCAGTCCCGCGTCGCGGCCCGCCGCCTGCAGGGGATTCGGCCGCCCGCGGACGACGACGTTCGTCTTCGCCGAGGTTCCACCGTGAACGATCGCGCCGGCCCGACGCGCCGCGCGCGCGGCCTCGCTGCGGCGCCTGGTCAGGATGCCGGTGAAGGCGAGGTGCGCGCCCTTGAGGGTCCGAAGCCTTCCGACCTTGAGCGCCGCCGGTGGATGGGTGAGCGCCTCGATCAGCTCCTGCGCGCTCTCGTACCGCTTGCGGCGCTCGCCGATGCAGCGATGGACGATCTCCCTCAAATGATCGCTGCACGGGAGACCTCGGATCTCGCCGGTGCGAATCCGCGCCCCCGCGTCCCCCTTCACCAGCATCCCAAGCAGCTGACCCACCTGGTACACGTCGTCGCGCGCCTGCCACTTGGGCACAGCGCCCTCGAGGATCTCGCTCGGCGCGGTCAGCGGGTTCAGGGTGCCCGCGCGGATCCCCCGCTGGTCGCTCTGGTGCCGGACGATCCCGAAGTCTCCGAGCTTCAAGTTCCGGCCCTCGCAGACGAAGACATTCATCGGCGTGAGATCGCGGTGGAGCATCTGGCCGCGGTGCAGCTTCCCGAGGACCTGGAGGATGCCGGCGATCTCCCGCCGCGCGATGGATTCCGGCCACCCCTTGCCGGTGCGGCGCAGGAACGCGCGGAGATCGCCGTCGCGCGCGTACTCGAGCGCCAGGCAGTACAGGAAGCGGCCGTCCGCACGCATCAAGGGAAAACTGTCGAAGACGCGGATCGCCCGCGGATGCCCGTCCAGAAGCTGCCCGAAGTACGCCTCGCGCAGCCATCCATCGATGCGCTCGCTCGCCTTGATGCAGACGATCGCCGGGACCGACCGCGAGCGCGTAAGCCGCGTGGCGAGAAAGGCCTGGCCGAAGCCGCCTTCCCCGACCAGCCGGTCGACGCGGTACTGGAGCCGCGTTTCCGGACTGGTGATGACCTGCGCGGGCGTCAGCAGGAATCCCGCGAGGGCGGCGCCGCCCGGCATCGGGAGGGTCGTCGCGGAGGACACGTTTTTCATCGAACCCTGCACGACCAATTAGATACCAGTAACGAAGCTGCTGCTCAGTTCGGATCGACCGCCACGCCCTCGGGGACGACCGCGCCGGTGATGATCAGGGACGCTGACCCCATTTCCTCTCCTTCAGTCACGCTTCGGCCGGGCGCGTTGCAGTGAGATCCGCTCGCGGGCAGGCTTGCCGCCGCCCTCGAAGAGAAACGTCAACGTCACGTGATCGTCATCGCCGAACCGGATTTCCAGACCGGTCACGTGCGGGGCATCCGGCGCGGAGAGATTCGTCGCGTCCACGAAGGCGAAGTCGATCGCTCCGTTGGCGAGGTCAATCCTCGAGGCCCTGAGTCGAGGCTGGTTCCGCGCGGCGCAGTAGTGCGTCATCCTCAAATCGGGGCCGTCGGCGTGGTAAACCGTTGTCATTGACGGGACGCCGTCTACGATCAGCGTCTCGACCACGGCGGATCCGTTCCCGGTCGTGAAGTAGCGCGCGCTCATCGCGCCGCGGCTCGCCCGTCCTCCCGTCCATTCGAAGGATCCCTCCCACTCCCCGGTCAACGCTGCGAGCCGCGCGAGCGCCCAAAGGGCGGGACCTTCCCGGCTCGGGGTCGCCTGCGGGGCGGCGAAGGCCGCGGCGGCGAAAGCAAAGGCGGCCGCGGCGACGAAGGCGGGCGCGAGGGCGGCGGCCGAGCGGGCAGGTCGGGCCATGGAGGTCCTCCGGCCGAATCCTATCCAGACCGATCTCGCGACGAAACCAAGACGGGAC
This sequence comes from Thermoanaerobaculia bacterium, assembly GCA_035469365.1. Taxonomy (GTDB): domain Bacteria; phylum Acidobacteriota; class Thermoanaerobaculia; order UBA5066; family Gp7-AA6; genus JAWOLE01. The sequence continues at coordinate 1,139 of DATIRW010000198.1, read as the reverse complement.
CAGCCCGATTCCTCCCCGGACCGAGCCCACAATCTTCCGGGCAGCTCGCCTCAGCGAAAACCTTTTTCCGTCCGGGCCGTAGCTCCTGTAGACAGGCTACAAAAGAGCCGGACGGGCCGGTTTCAGCCTGCGCCAAGGAGGGTTTATGCGCGCGAAATCGTTCCCCGGTTCGGCGTCTCTCATGCTTTCAGCGATGTTTCTCGTGGTCGCGGCGGGGGCCGGCGGCCTCCTCGGAGCGATCCCGGAGGTCGGTTCACCCGAGGCGCCGACGCGCCACTACGTCTGCACGCCGTGCAACCTTCCCTGTGACGACGCCGTCTACGACGCTCCAGGCGTCTGCCCCAAGTGCGGCATGGCGCTCGTCGAGCAGGGAGCGGCGCCCTCCGAAGCGGCCCACGCCACGAGGAAGAAGGTGGCCATCCTGATCTTCGACGGAGTGCAGATCATCGACTACACCGGACCCTACGAAGTCTTCGGCGCCGCCGATTTCGACGTGTACACCGTTGCCGAGACCACGGCGCCCGTGACCACGGCCATGGGGATGACGGTCGTCCCGAAACACACGTTCGCCGATGCCCCGCAGCCCGACGTCCTCGTGGTCCCGGGTGGCGGCGTGTACGGCGCTCGACAGAGCAAGACGACGTTGAAGTGGGTGACCGACACGACGGCTCACGCCCGGCACACGATGTCGGTATGCAACGGCGCCTTCATCCTGGCGAGCGCGGGGCTGCTCGACGGCCTGACCGCGACGACGACCTCCGGCCAGATCGAGAAGCTGCGAGCGGAATACCCGAACACGAAGGTCGTTGACGACCGCCGCTTCGTGGACAACGGCAAGATCATCACGACAGCCGGCCTCTCTTCGGGAATCGACGGCGCCCTGCATGTCGTGGCGAAAATGCTCGGCAACGGGACCGCGCAGGCGGTCGCCCTCGGGGAGGAGTACGACTGGCGTCCCCGATCGGGCTTCGCGCGCGCCGCGCTGGCGGACCGGCTCATTCCCCATCTCGATCTGGCTGCGACCGGCCAGTGGAACATCGAAAGCACACAGGGCGGGACCGATCGCTGGGAGCTCGTTCTGCGCGGCCGCTCGAAGCGGGACATCGCGGCGCTGGCGGACTATTTCGCCCATGCTCTCG
>DATIRW010000197.1:0-4908 GCA_035469365.1 Thermoanaerobaculia bacterium | reverse complement strand
AGGGTCAATCGAGTAGCGGGATGCTAAAGGAAAAGGCGACATGCCCCTGCCCTTTGGAGGCGGGGCGGGCGCAACCTGGCAATGGGGCACGGCTCGGGCGGCGATCAGGCCGCCAGAGGCCGCGGTTCGCCGCCTCCCGCTTGACATTTCGAGGCGGACGAGGTGCCCCCTGATATTTCACGCTGACGAAAAGAGCTTCAAGGTGTCACAGGGCGGTCTGCCGAACCGGTTCTATGTGATGTGGAAGAAGGGGTGCGGCAGCATCGGAATGCCAGACCTGCGTCCGAAATCTGATTTACGCAGGCGTCCCCGAACTGACGGAGACTCGTGGCCTTTTCGAGAACACGGACGAAACGCGGACAAAAAAGCTAGATGAAGGGATTTCCTTAGGGAAAATGGCTCCTCAGGTAGGATTTGAACCTACAACCCTCCGGTTAACAGCCGGATGCTCTGCCGTTGAGCTACTGAGGAAAAGAGCGGACCGGGGAGCGTAGCGGACGCGGTCGGGGGTGTCAACCCGTGAGCATCAGCCGGGCGAGGTCCAGGAAGGCTTCCTCGACGCCCGCTCCGGTCTTCGCGCTGGTCTTGAAGGTCGGCCAGCCCCGTTGGAACAGATCCTCGAGGGCGGTGTCGTCGACCTCCCATTTATCCGTCAGGTCCGATTTGTTGACCATGAGGACGAAGGGAACCTTGCCGGCGGCTTCCTGCGCGCGGCTCTGGAGGGCCACGGCCTGGGCGAGCGTTTCGCGGCGAGTCCCGTCCACGACGAGGACGTAGCCGGCCGACCCTCGCAGGTAGGAGGCTCGCATCTTCTGGAACTCGTCCTCGCCGTAGATGTCCCACAGCAGCAGTTCCACCTCCTCGTCGCCCACCGTGACCTGTTTCTTGTCCACCTTCACGCCGATCGTGCTGTGGTACTTGTCGGAGAACAGGCTCTTCACGAAACGGGAGACGAGGCTCGTCTTGCCGACGGCGTACGCGCCCAGCATGCAGATCTTCTTCTGGATCATCGCTCCACCGGGACGATGCGAAAAGACACGCTTCGGTTCAACTGCTTGTCCTCCTCGGTGCGTTCTTCTCGGAGCGGCTGCGTCGCTCCAACGCCGGCCACGGCCAGGTTCTTCGTTTCGAGTCCTCCGTCGCGCAGGGCGGCGAGGACGCGCTCCGCGCGGCGGCGGGAGAGCGCGAGGTTCGTTTCGCTCGTCCCTTCGCTGTCGCCGCGTCCGACGACCTCGCCGCGAAACTCCCTGCCGGCGGCGGCCGCGAGCGCCGGCAGGCGCGAGAGATCCCGGGCGACGTCCACGAGCTTGGCCGTCTCGGCCGGCGTAAGCTCGGAGGATCCCCGCGCGAAGAGGATGAGCTTCCCTTCCAGCGCCGCGCGCGCCGCCTCGAAGCTCTTCGAGTCCGTGTCGGTCAGCCCTCGATCATCGAATCGCGCCACACCCGGGACCGACCGCCAGCGGCTCGCGGCCTCGGCGATCCACGCATGCGGAGCCGCGCCGGTAGCTATCAGTACGCCGTCCTGCGCGCGAAGCGTCACGGAGCCGGGAGCTTCGAGAAGGGATCGCGCCCTTGCCGCGATGAGCTCCGGCTCGAGACTCTGGTAGGGCTTCCACGTGCCGCGCACGTCCTCCCGGCGAAGGCTCGACGCGGGGAGCAGCGCCGCCGGATCCGCCGAGAGCGGGTCGCGAAGGCCCGTTACGAAGAACTTTCCGTCGCGCCTTCCGGCGGCCGACACGACGATCCCCGGCTGCGCGCCGAGCCTCGCGAGATAGCTGTCCCATCGCCGGGTTCGTCTCATGGAAAAGAACACAAAGACGCCGAGCAGCGCGAGCACGACCGCGAGCGCCGCCCAGAGCGGCCGGCGAGAGCGCCTGCCCCGAACCCCAGCCGTGCCGGCCTGCTGCTGCGTCTTCAGGCACGCTTCCAGGTCCTCGCGGCTGCGCTCGAATGGGGCGGCGTCTCCCTGGAACTCCGCGAGCGCGCGGGCCTGATCGTGGTGGATCTTCTCGATCGCTTCCGTGAAGGCGCCGCGCAGCTCCCGCGGCGGGTTCCCGCGAATGACGCCCGCCACGATCGCGAGGGGGCCCTGCTCCACCCAGACGGTGAACTGGCCGACCTGGAAGGCGTTGAGCCCGTCGGCTTCCACTCCGCCGAAGGAGTCTTGCACGAAGTCTCTGATCGCTGTCAGCATGCCGGAGATCATGTCGGTGTCCTGGACGCCGGCCCCTCCCGCGCTGACATGCTGGAGGAGCAGGCCGGTCTTGCGGTGGATGAGAAAGACCTGTTCGACGCGAAAGAGGAGCGTGCGCAGAAGGACGACCTCTGAGAAGGACTTTCCGGTCCGCCACGCCTCGATCCTCCACCGGAAGCCCTGCGCGGAGAAGCTCTGCCCGAGCGTCGTGTTGAGCGACTCGAGCATTTCCGCCAGCGTGTTCGAGATGGATTTTCGGATCGCGGGTCCCATGACCGGGAAGAGCGCGTCGACTAAGACCTCGGGGTTGCGGCGCACGGAACGGACGATGGCCTCCTCCACCGTCGGCATGAGGGCGTCGGTCAGCTGCCGGTCCTCCTGCGACCGGATCGTGACCGCCTCCGGCAGGACGCGGCTGACGTCCTCGGCGCGGCTCTGCGGGTCCTCCAGGCGCTTCTGGAGCCGGACGACCTCCGCCTCGTCGGCCGCGAGCAGGAGCCCGCGAAGCTCGGAGACCGGATCGTCGGGGGCAGGCTCGGGCTTTACAGCGTCATCCATGACCGGCGGTGCCGGGAGATCATTCCTTGGGGGGCGGCTTCAAGTCGCCGGTCAACCGCATCGCCGCTTCCGTGAAGACGCCCGCCAGCGCCGATCGGTCGGTCTTTTCCACGCGAAGCTCCTTGATCTCGCGCGACAGCGTCGTCGCGGTCTCGCGGATCCGGTTTCGGATCTCCTCGGTCAGCGCCTTGGACTGATCGAGGATCTGCTGGCGCAGCTCCCGCTGGCTCTTCGTCGTGACGTCGTCGAGCTGGGCGATCTTCTTCTCGAGCGATCGGGCGGACTCGCGAATTTCGCGTGACAGCTCCTTGCCCGATTCGGTCCGCTCCCCCTGTTCGGCCTTGATGCGATCCGACAACGATTCGACCTCCTTGCGGATGAAGGCCTCCAGGGAATCGAACCGCTTCTTCGCTTCGGCCCGGGAGTCGGACGTTTCTTTCAGGAGCCTCTCCTCCAGCCGGGCGAATCTCTTCTCGAAGTCGTTGACCTGAGAGCCGAACAGGATGTCGCGAATCTTCTCGAGATTTCCGCCGGCCGCTCCGTCCGGCCCGGCGGCCGCAGCCTCGGGCGCGCCGCTCTTCTTGTGCTCCGCCGCGGTTGCGGGGCCGTTCCCTCCGGGATTCTTCTTCTGATCTTCCGTGGTCATCATGCGCCTGCCCGCCTTTCGTTTCGAACGCGCCTTGCTCGCCGCCGCTTTTCGCCGCTTCACCGCGCCCCCGATTTCTCCGCCCGCTTGCGCTCGCGCCTTCGCAGATTGTTGGACCTCGCTCTCTGCAGCACGGCCTGTTTCTCCTCGTGAACGAGTGTCTGGATTGCGAGAAGGAGGATTCTTCTGCCCCCGACGCAGACCGCGGACGCCTCGAGCTGGAAGTCCGTGCCCATGTCGCCGGTCTCCGTCCAGAGCCCCGACCTCAGCCGGCCGGGGCCGCGGTATTTCCAGAAGTCCTTCGCGTCGATCAGGAAATTCTCGAGGAACGGAGAGCCGAGCGCCTTGCCGAGACTCTCCGGCGCGGAGACGGCCGCGGGGCGAAACCTGCGGAACCACTCCGGAACGGTCCCGATCGGACGCAGGGTCCCGGCGGAGTCCTCCTCGAGAACGGCCACCTCGAGGGCCGCGAGAAGCTCATCGCCGATCGGTTCCTCGGTCATTTTCGTCTTTCGGAGGAAGGCGTTTCTTAACACAGGGGCAGGGGGCGGGCAAGTGAATGCAGGTGTCAGGTATCAGGTGTCAGGTGCCAGGGAAGACCAGGACCCGGCCCCTACGACCTGCCACCGACCACCTCCCAGCTTGCCCAGGCCACCTTCCAGCGGTTGCCTTCGGGGACAAGGCGTACTTCGAAGCGGTAGGCCGAGGCGGACGGAAAGAAGCGGTCGAGGCCGCCCAGCTTGCGCGGCTGGCCGGAGAAATCGGCGCGGAAGGTGGCGCGGGCGGCCTCGGGCGCGCGGTCGATCTCGACATCGGAAAGCCGCACATCCACGATCTCGTAGGCCGCGAAGATGCGGCGAAGCGTCTCGGCGACATCGGGGGAAGCCTGTCCCTCGGCGTCGCGATAGTCCCCCGTCAGGTTCTCGACGACGGCCCGCGCGTCGCGAGACTGCGCCGCTTTCACGACACGGTCGAGGGTCGCGCGGACGGGGTCGCTCTCGCGGCGGCAGGCAAGGGCGAGCAAGAGGACAGTCAGGAAGAGTCGCGATGAAGGTCTCACAAGAACTCCATTCTCCCGCGATTGCCGGCGTGAAAAAATCGAGTCATGGATCCCGAAAGCGCGGAACCGTTAGATCTGACGCGGGAGCATCGAAGGCTGGACGACCTCTTCGGGCGATTCCTGGGCGCGGCGCAGGCGGGCGACACCGAATCGGCCCGTGAAGCTATTCGCGTTTTCGACGAGGCGCTCCGGCTCCATACCGCCGCCGAAGAGCAGAGCATCCTCGCTCCACCAGGAGGCCACAAGCTCGCTCCACCCGAGACGGAGACGGACGAGCAACGGCTCCACCGCGAGCTGCTCCTCGAGCACGTGCAGGTTCGCGAGCTCTCGGCGATGATCCGGCATCTCCTCGAAGAGAAGAGCGATCTCGATGGCGCGCGGCGCCTCGCTCCGAATCTGGCCCGCCGCTGGGACGCGCACACTGCCCGCGAGGAGCGCGAGCTCTTCACC
>DATIRW010000196.1:0-13233 GCA_035469365.1 Thermoanaerobaculia bacterium | reverse complement strand
GATCTCGAGGGGATCCGGGCGGCCGCGGGCGGCGGCGTGGACCTGGCGCTCGTGGACGCCACCACCGCCGAGCGGCCCGGCCGGGCCCTCTCGGAGAGGCTGGCGGGCCAGGGGCTTGCCGCCGTCTTTGCCGGCGCGACGCGCCGGATCGTCCTCACGACGTTCTCCAGCCACGTCGCGCGCATGTCCCAGTCCATCGAGGCGGCGATGCGACTGCGCCGCCGGGTGGCCCTGCTCGGCCGCAGCATGCGGACGGTGGCGGAGATCGCGCAGCGCCTCTCTCGTCTTTCGCTCCCTTCCGGAATCCTCGTCCCGCCGCCCGAGCTGGCCGAATGCCCCGCCGAGCAGCTCCTCTGTCTGACCTCCGGAAGCCAGGGGGAGCCGTTCTCCGCGCTCTACCGTCTCGCCCTGGATGAGCACGCGGACTTGAAACTCGGCGCCGAAGACCTTGTGATCTTCTCCGCGCGCACGATTCCCGGCCATGAACGGTCGGTCAACCGCGTGACGGATCATTTGGTCCGCCGCGGAGCGCGCGTCGTCCGCGAGGCTGACCCGCCGGTTCACGTCTCCGGGCACGCGCATCGCGAGGACATCGCCGACTGGCTGCGCCTGACTCGCCCGAAGGCGGTGATGCCGGTCCACGGCGAGCGCCGCATGCTCGCGGCGGCGGCGGGGATCGCGCGGGAGGCCGGGGTTTCCGGGGACCGCATCGCCTTGCTGGACAACGGCGACCGCCTGACGCTTGGTCCGTCGCGTTTCGAGGTCGAGCCGGGCGCCGTGCCAGCGGGGCGCGTCTATTTCGACTCCCGGCCGGAGCTCGTCGAGCCCTCCGTCGTGCGGGACCGGCGGCAGCTCGCCGAAGAGGGATTCGTCGTCGTCTTCCTGCCGCCTGATGCTCGCTCGGGCGAGATCACCGTGGTCTCCCGGGGCGTTGCCACGGCCGATGCCGACATCGCCGCGGAGGTGCGCAAGGCTGGCCGCTCCGTGCTCGCCCGCGCCACACCCGAAGAGCGCAGCGATCCCGAGTGGCTCCGCGCCGAGATCGCGCTCGCCGCCAAGCGCGCCTGCCGCCGGGCCTTCGACATCCGGCCGGTCATCGTTCCGGTCGTCGTCTAGGCAGGTTCCAGGATTCAAGTTTCAGGACGGGAGCCGGAAATCCGAAGTCCTCCACGGGCTCGGTGTTCGGCTGGGCACCGGGCAACGGGCACCGAGAACCGGATCATCGTCCTCCGGGCCTCGCGTTCATGCGACGCGCCTGATTGACGCCCAGTCGTATGACGCCGTAGACGACGACGCAGCAGAGGAAGTCCAGTGCCAGCCCGACATCGAACCGGAACGGCTGGTGCTGGAGCGGGGGAGCCAGGTCGGGAAAGAGGACCAGGAAGTAGATTGCGTTGCCCGCCAGGATCGCGGCCGAGTACTCGATCCACCGGCGGGGCGTCATTCCCAGAAATGCCACGGAGGCATTCTGTCGTCGTCAGGACGACCGGGCAACAGCGATTCCGGGTCGCCCCGCGGTGTCTCACCGCCGGCCTCCGCGGCCTAGCGCGATGCAACGGCCGGCTCCATGGCGAAGAAGACTTGCTTGTGGAAGAAGCTGTTCTCGTGGCCGATCAGGATGCGCTCGACGCCCGGGGGATCGCCGAGAAAGAGGCGAGGCCGCTCTGTCCCCTCGGGAAGATCGAAACGAAGCGAGTCGTGCAGGACTCGCCCGGGCGCAGCGACCGTGTCAGCGCAGTCGAGCCGCCTCGCGACTCCTCGAGCGCCCTCTGACCGGCCGCCGACGGTTCGTAGCGGCGGCCGGAGTCGTCGATGACGTAAACGGCGCGCGGACCCGGGGTCAGCGGCGCGTTGCCTCGAAACGGAGTGATCGTCCTCGGGTCGAACCAGGTCTTGACCGTCACGACGTGGAAGACGCCGCCGGCCTTCACGAGCCGAGGCGGGACACCGAGGACCTTCGTCCGCGAAACAGCCTCGAGCGAGTAGGCCAGGTGGCAGTCGATCTCACAGAAGTACTTCCGGTCTCCCTTCGACAGTTTTCTATGGCCGCAGCGCCCCGCGCACGAGGGCCTCGAGATGCCGGAGATACCGCTCGAACGCCCGGCGCCCCGCGGGAGTCAGCCGGTATTCGGTGCGCGGCATCCGGTTCTCGAACGACTTGGAGAGCGCGACATACCCGGCGTCCTCCAGCTTGCGCGCGTGGACCGAGAGATTCCCGTCGGTCGTTCCCAGCAGCTTCTTGAGCTCGTTGAAGGAGAGCGACTCGTTGGCCGCGAGGGCCGAGACGATCGCCAGGCGCATCCGCTCATGGATCACCCGGTCCAGCTCCGGCAGCGCGCGATCCCGCTGCGAGGGCGAGCGCTTCCGAGCGACTTCTTCGCCTTCCCCCTGCCGCCGGACCGCCGAGGCCTTTCTCATGGCTTCTTCCGGGAACCTGAGACCTGAAACCTGAAACCCGTCATCTAGCCTCCGTACCGTTTCGCGATGAGCACGCCGAAAACAATCTGCAGGCCGCCGAATCCGGCCGCGAGAAAGGCTGTCCCCCAGGACGGGGGACAGAAGAGAGAGATCGCTCCCAGGAGCATGAAGCCCACCCCCATGACCGGAACGACCCGGACGGAGAACGCTCCTCCGGTGACGACCGCGGTTCCGTAAAGCAGAAGCCAGATCCCCGGCAGGACCTGTGTCTGTCCCGCGCGCTCGAGCGCCAGCGTGACGAGCGCGCCCGCCGCGAGCGGGGGAGAGAGGGTCAGGAGGAAGCGGCGCGCCGGCCCGGCGAAGAGGGGAATGTTCGCTTGCCGCGCCTTCGTGGTGATCGCCCACACGCCGATTCCGAGCGCCACGAACGCCTCCGCGAGCCAGATTCCCAGCCATTCCCCGGGCGTGCGCGCGCGGGTGGAGAGACCGGCGGCCGCGAGGGCGCTCGCTCCCATCGCGACGCCTCCCCAGCCAGGCACGGCGGTGAAGGAAGAGGCCCGCTCCATCGTCTCGCGGATGAAGCGGAGGTTGTCGATGGCCCTGCTGCCGAGAGCGGGCGGCTCCGGAACGGCGCGGAGCGGCGGCTTCTCCACGGCCCGATCCTACGGTCGGGAGTTGACTAGTGTCAAGTACTTTGCAATGAAGAGTGACGGCCGCCGTTCCGGATTCACAATTTCCAGAACTCGCCTTGCTCTCCCGGCCGAAGGAACGTCGTCTCTTCCGGGCCGGCATTCCCTTCGCCGACGCGCTCCTCGTTGAAGCCGAGCCGTCGGCACTCCAGGTCGAAGAGGTCGTGGATCGCGTCCCAGCGGGCGCCGACGCCTCGCATCCGCAGGCCAAACCGGGACTCGTTGAGCTTCCCGCCGCGGACCTGCTGGATCGCGTTCCAGACCTTCGAAGCCCTTTTCGGGAAGGTCTGCTCCAGGCGTTCGCGAAACACCGGCAGGGTCTGGCCGGCCAGGCGCACCAGCGTCAGGAACGCGCTCGTGGCTCCCGCCGACCGCGCCCTCTCCAGGACCGCCGTGATCTGGCTGTCGTTCAGACCCGGGATGACCGGAGCGACGCCGACCCCCGTCCGGATCCCGGCTGTAGAGAGGAGGCGCAAGGTCTCGAATCGCTGCGAGGGGAGACTCGCGTTGGGTTCGATCGACCGGGACATCGCGTCGTCGAAGAAGGGGATACTCAGGGAGACCGAGGCCGAGCCCCCGCGGGACATCCGGGCGAGCAGATTCGCGTCGCGCCGCACGAGGGCTCCCTTCGTGATGATGGCCACCGGGTTTCGGAACTCCTCGCAGACCTCCAGACACCTCCGCGTCAGCTCGTAGACCGCCTCGAGCGGCTGGTAGCAGTCCGTGTTCCCCGAGAAGATGATCGTCTCGCCCTTCCACGAGCGGCGGGAGAGCTCGGCGCGCAGCAAGTCCGGCGCGTTGACCTTGACGACGATCTTGCGGTCGAAGTCCGTGCCCGCCCCGAACCCCAGATACTCGTGGCTCGTGCGAGCGTAGCAGTACGAGCACGCATGGAAGCATCCTCTGTACGGATTGAGGCTCCACCGGAAGCCGACGTCGGGGCTCTCGTTCTCGGCGAGGATGCTCCTCGGGTATTCCTCGAAGATCTCGAGCTCGGCCTCGGGCGGCTCGCCGAGATACTCCACATGGGTCGATTCCCAGGGGTTGGGCGGGTTGGAAATGGGCTTCAACATGGAGGCGTAAATATAGCGTAAGTCCTATTGTGAGGGTCCCAAGACCCGCATGCTGACCGCCGCTGAAGCGCGACCGGTTATCGGAGCCCGACAGCCTCGCGGACAAGGCGCATCGTCTCTTTGGCCTCTGCGCCCGCCTTTTCGGCGCCTCTTCGAAGGGCGGTTTCGACGATGCTCGGGTGACGCTCGAGTTCCTTGCGTTTGGCGCGGGCGGAAGCGAAATGGGCATCGACCTTCGCGAGGAGCAGCTTCTTGACCTCGCCGTAACCCAGGCCCCCGGCGCGGTAGCGGGCGGCGAGAGCCTCCTTCTCGGATTCGTCCGCGAAGAGGGAGAACAGGGCGAAGAGGTTGTCGTTGGCCGGGTCCTTGGGCGCCTCGACCGGGGTCGAATCGGTCACGATCCGCATCACGGAGTCCTTCAGCGCTTTTCCTTCGGCGAAGATCTCGATCGTATTGCCGTAGGACTTGCTCATTTTCTTTCCATCGCTTCCCGGCACGTTCGGCGCGCGATCGAGGCGGCACTCGGGCAGAGGAAACACCTTGCCGTAGACCTGGTTGAATGAGCCCGCCATGTCGCGCGTCATCTCGATGTGTTGAACCTGGTCCTGTCCGACGGGGACGAGATTCGACCGGTAGATCAGGATGTCGGCGGCCATGAGCACCGGGTAGAAGAAGAGCCCGGCGCTCGGCGTGATCCCGCGAGCGACCTTGTCCTTGTAGGAGTGGGCCCGCTCGAGAAGCCCCATCCCCGTGACCGTCGAGAGGATCCAGGCGAGCTCCGTTACCTCCGGCACGTCGGACTGGCGGAAGAACGCCGTGCGGTCCGGATCGAGGCCGAGCGCGAGGTAGTCGAGCGCGACGGCTCGGACGTTCTCGGCGAGCTGCCGACGGTCCTGGATGGTCGTCATCGCGTGGTAGTCCGCGATGAAGAAGAAGCACTCTCCCTCGTCCTGGAGCGCGATGTGCTGGCGGATCGCGCCGAAGTAATTGCCCAGGTGCAGCTTTCCCGACGGCTGCACGCCCGAAAGAATTCGAATTCGGCGCGGACTCATGAGGGCATTCTATTTGTGATTTGTGATTTGTGATTTCGGGTCGGGGCGATAGAGTTCGGTCCAACAGGAAAGAGGAGGAGAGATGAGAAGACCGAGGGTGATCGCGGCGCTGGCGTTGTGCGCGGCGGCGATAGTTCCGCGGCCGGCCGCGGCCCGGCAGGCAGCCCCCGCTCCGAAGGCGGCGCCGTCGCCCGGCGCGGATCATCACGACCGGCAGCCTCAGGACATCTTCCGGATCAAGCCTCTCTCGGGCAACGTGTACGCGCTCTATGGCCGCGGGGGCAACGTCGGCTTCTTCGTCGGGCCGGACGCCGTCCTCGTCATCGACTCCGAGTTCAAGGACATCGCGCCGGGAATCGTCGCCGAGATCCGGAAGGTCTCCGACAAGCCGATCAAGTTCCTGCTCAACACCCACCATCACGGAGACCACGTCGGCGGCAACGAGGTGTTCAAGCAGTTCGCGATGATCGTGGCGCACGACAACGTTCGAAGGCGGATGCTGACGTCTCCCGCCGACATCCTGCGCGACTACCCGGCCCGCCTGGAGACGGCGAAGAAAGCGGGCAACGAGCAGATGGCCAAATTCCTCGCCGAGCTGATCGAGTGGGCCGGGAAGGTCAAGGTCGAGGAGATCCCGGCCCCGATCATGACCTTCGACTCGGAGCTGCGGATTCACATCGGCGACGAGACGATCCAGGTGTGGCACCTCCCGCCCGCGCACACCGACGGCGACAGCGTGGTGTATTTCGAGAGGGCGAAGGTTCTTCACATGGGAGACGACTTCTTCAACAAGGTCATCCCGTTCATCGATATCCAGGGGGGCGGCTCGGTCAAGGGGTACCTCGCGGCGCTCGACAGGGTGATGGCGCGCGTTCCGGCCGATGTGGCGATCATCCCTGGCCACGGCGAGATCTCGGACATCACGGGCCTGAGAGCCTTCCGCCAGTACATCTCGGACGTGCTCGACGCGGCGCTGAAAGCGAAGGCCGCCGGAAAGTCGAAGGAGGACTTCCTCAAGGAGATGGACCTGCCGGCCTACAAAGACTTCGAAGGATACAAAGACCGATTGAAGGGCAACGCGGGCGCCGCCTACGACGAAGCGAAGTAACTAGTCCGCCGCGCCGGTACTCTCGGCGAGCGCTGCCATGAGGTCGCTGATCCTCTTTCTCAGGTCGTCCCTCGTCTCGACGAAGCGCTGGTAGCGGGCCTGCGGGTCCGGCTCGAAGGACGGGTCCTCGATCGACCAGTGTTCGACCCTTCTCGCGTTGGGCCAGGTCGGGCAGTCCAGGGCGGCCGAGTCGCAGACGGTCACGACCACGTCGAAGACAGCGTCGCGGAATTCCTCGGCAGACTTGGAACGCGCTCCGGAAATATCGGCCCCGAGCTCCGCGATGACGGCCACGGCGAGAGAGTGAACACCGAACGCCGGGCGCGAGCCGGCCGAGACGGCATCGACGGCGCCTCCGTGATCCAGCCGCGCCAGCGCCTCGGCCATCTGGCTGCGAGCGGCGTTGCCTGTGCAGAGGAAAAGGATCTTCTTTTTCTCCATCGAGGAGATCGTATTGCAGCCCGGCTTTCCGGTCCCCCTCACCCGGCTCTCTCCCGAGGGGACAGGCAGAAGGTGCTCCTGTATTTCCGAGGCGTTCCGTCCGATAATGGCTAAGATTGGCGCAAGGAACTTTCTGGCGCGGCCGGATCGCGAGCGAAGCCCTGGGGGTCCTTCTCGTCCTCGTGGGTGTCCTGACAGCGCTCTCGCTTCTCTCGTTCGATCCCCGGGACCCGAACCTCTTCTCCGTCACAGCGGGGGGCGAGGCCGCCTCCCCGAGTAACTGGATCGGCGGCTTCGGGGCCTCTCTCTCGGCCGCGCTCTACGCTCTGGTGGGCCTGGGGGCCTGGGGGGTGCCCGTGCTGCTGCTGATCTGGGGATGGCGGATGTTCTCGCAGCGGCCCGTCGAGAACCCGGCGACGAAGGCGGCCGGCTTTGCGCTTCTCTTCGTGTCCATCCCCGCCCTCCTTTCTCTCGGCCTGGGACGGCGTTCGCTCTTCGGAGAGCAGGCGGAAGCGGGGGGTGTGGTCGGCCGCGCGATCGCGGACGCCGCCCGCGGGCGCCTCGGCACGACCGGCGCCGCCCTCCTCGCGGCTGCGCTCCTTCTGATCGCGGTCCCGCTTTCGACACAGGTGTCGCTCGCCGAGGTCTTCGCCGGTCTGCGCATTCGGTTCGCCGGCCTCCTCTCCCGGATGAGGATCGGATGGGTGCGGCGCCGCGATCGCCGGACCAAGGAGCGCCTGCGGCGGGCGGTCGTGGCCAAGCACATCGAGAAGGCCCGCCGCGAGCCGGTGACGCTCGGCGAGGTGCCCTTCGTCGCCGATGAAGGTACGGCGCAGCTACGCGAAGTGCCGGGCGAAGGCCGGTTCTCCATTCGGAAGACGACGTCGCCCTCGCCGGCGAATGCGGCGCCACCCGCGCCCGTGCGGCCTCTCAAGAAGGAGCCCCAACAGAGCCTGCCGCTTCCGGGGCTCGACGGGTATCCGTATCCCGATGCTTCGCTGCTGGACAAGCGGGACGCGATGGGCATCGTGGACAGGAAGGTGCTGGCGGAGACGGGCAAGTCGATCGCCGCCAGGTGTGCGGAGTTCGGCGTCGAGGGCGAGATCGTCGAATATCACCCGGGGCCGGTCGTCACGACCTATGAGTTTCGTCCCGCCACCGGGATCAAGGTCAACCAGGTGATGAGCCTCTCTGAGGACCTGGCCCTCTCCCTTTCGGCCGAATCGATCCGGATCGAGAGACTCCCGGGCCGGGCGAGCGTGGGAATCGAGGTCCCCAATCCCGGCGGGGGTGAGATCATCTCGTTACGCGACGTCATCGAGTCGGATCGCTTCCGGCGGTCCCCTTCCCTCCTGACCCTCGCGCTCGGCAAAGACATCCACGGAGAGCCGGTCGTGGACGACCTGCGCTCGATGCCTCATTTGCTGATCGCCGGAACGACGGGCTCCGGGAAGAGCGTCAGCATCAACGCACTTCTGACCTCGATCCTCTTCAAGGCGCGCCCCGACCAGGTCAAGCTCATCCTCGTCGACCCGAAGATGGTGGAGCTCGAGATCTACGAACACCTGCCGCACCTGATGACTCCGATCATCATTGATCCGAAGAAGGCCGCCAACGCCCTGAAATGGGCCGTCGGCGTCATGGATGACCGGTTCCAGACGCTGTCGGACGTCGGCCAGGTGCGCAACGCCGAGCAGTACAACGCGGCCATCCGGGACCCGGATGTCGTCAAACGCGTGCGGGCCGAGCACCCCGACGACCCGGAGCTGAAGCTCGACCCGATGCCGCTGATCGTGATCGTGATCGATGAGCTGGCGGACCTCATGATGACCGCTCCCAAGGAGGTCGAGGAGTCGATTGTCCGCCTCGCGCAGAAGGCACGGGCTGTCGGGATCCACCTCGTGGTCGCGACGCAGCGTCCCTCCGCGGACGTGGTAACCGGCCTGATCAAGGCCAATTTCTCATCCCGGATCGCGTTCAAGGTTTCCTCGAGGGTCGACTCGCGCGTCATCCTCGACGGCAACGGGGCGGAGCGGCTGCTCGGGCGCGGCGACATGCTCGTCCGCGCCCCCGGAACCTCCCGCTTGAAGCGCGTGCACGGGGCGTTCGTCTCGATCCAGGAGTCGGCGCGCCTCGTCAACTTTCTCCGCAAGCAGGGCAAGCCCCAGTATGACGACAGCATCACGAAGGAGCCGGCCGAGACGGCGGCGCGGGACGATTCGGGGGACGAGACCGATCCGCTCTACGACGAGGCGGCGCGCCTCGTCGTCAAGGAGAAGATGGCCTCGATCTCCTTCCTGCAGCGCCGGATGGGCGTGGGCTTCTCGCGGGCCGGCAAGCTGATCGATTTGATGTCGCGCGACGGCCTGCTCGGCCCGCCGCGAGGCTCGAAGCCGCGTGAGGTCCTCGTGTCCGAAGACTACTTCGAGGAAGTGGACCGCCAGCCTCGATGAACCGGGCCGCCCTGACGCTGCTCGTGCCGCTTTGCGCGGCGCCGGTCGTGGCCTGCCCGGTCTAGCGCCCGGCGCGCGGTCTCTGGCTCCGTGAACCCCCGCCGACAGGCAGCACGGGCACGGGCGCCGATCGTCGTTTCGCTCAGTGTTCGCTGCTTGGTGCTCGGTTAAGCACCCGGCACCGACCACCTAGAATGGCGCGGTGACAACACTGCGCGCCGTATTCTTCGGGACTCCCGAGTTCGCGGTCCCGTCTCTCTCCGCGATGCACGACGCGGGCGTAGAGGTGCCGCTTGTGGTGACGCAGCCGGACCGGCCGTCGGGACGCCACGCGACGCCGCGCCCCTCGCCCATCGCGATGATGGCGCAGGCGCGCGGGATCGCGGTCGCGAAGCCCGAGAGGCTGCGCGGCAACGTCGAGATCCTCGAGCGGATCCGGCAGATCGCGCCGGACGCGGGCATCGTCGTGGCCTACGGGATGCTCCTGCCCAATGCCCTGCTCGACCTGCCCCGGCTCTCCTTCGTCAATGTTCACGCCTCGCTCCTGCCGAAGTACCGCGGAGCCTCGCCGGTCCAGGCGGCCATCCTCGCCGGCGACTCTGAGACCGGCGTGGTCACGATGAGGATCGTCGAGGAGCTGGACGCGGGGCCGATCTACCTCGAACGGCGCGTCCCGATCGGCGAGGGAGAGGACGCCGGCTCGCTCTCGAGAAGGCTCGCCGCCGCCGGGGCGCTGGTCCTGCTCGAGACTCTTCGAGGCCTCGAGGCCGGAACGCTTCAGGCAAGGCCGCAGACGGGCGAGCCCTCCTTCTGCCGGCCGATCCGCCGCGAGCAGGGGGAGGTCGACTGGGCGCTGCCCGCCGCGGTGCTCGAGAGGCGGCTGCGAGCCTACACGCCATGGCCGGGACTCCACACGTTTCTTGGAAACGAGCGCGTCAAGATCGTCGGCGCCGGAATCGGGCCCGGCGGCCGCCGGGAGCGGCCCGGCACCTTCTGGACCGAGGGTGGAAAACTTCTTGCCGCCGCGGGGGAGGGCACTTCACTCGAGCTTCGCGTGCTGCAGCGGGCGGGCCGAAAGTCTGTCAGCGGCGCGGACTTCGCGCTCGGGGCCAAGCTCCCGGGGCGCTTCGGTCGGGCCATCAACGCCCCCGGCTCCTGATGCGTTCGCCGTCCTCCGCCCGCGTCCGGGCCGTCCAGGTCCTGCGGGAAGTGCTCGAGCGCGGCGGCCGCGCGACGGCGCTGCTGGCGGAAGAGTCGCGCGATTTCTCGCCCGAGGACGGGAGCCTCCTGCGCGAGATCGTGCTCGGGGTGTTGCGCAACCGCGCGAGGCTCGACTCCGACCTTTCCACCGTTTCACGCGTTCCGCTGTCGCGCCTGGCTCCCAACCTGCGGGAGATCCTGGAAGTCGCTCTCTACCAGATCCGCCATCTCGACCGCGTCCCTTCCTACGCCGCCGTGGACGAAGCCGTCTCGCACGCCAGGAGGAGCGGCGGATCGGGCGCCGCCGGCCTCGTCAACGCCATCCTGAGGAACCTCCTGCGGTCTCCTCTCCCTCCTCCCCCGGGAGAGGAAAGGGGTGACGGCGCCGCCGGCGCCACGTCACTCGCTCGTGAGTTCTCCCACCCGGAGTTCCTCGTCCGGCGCTGGCTCGCGCGCTTCGGCGAAGCCGAGACGCGACGGATCCTCGCCGCCGACAACTCTCCATCGGGCATCGATCTGATGACGAACACCCGCAAGACGGATCGAGACTCTCTGGTGACAGCTCTCCGCGCCGAGCACGTCATCGCCGAGGTCTCGCCGCTTTCTCCGCTCGCGCTGACAGTCGTCTCGGGAAACCCGTTCCGGACTTCCCTCCATGCAGCCGGACACTTCATGGTTGGCGACGTCGCCTCGCAGGCGCTGCCGCTGCTCCTCCCGCCCGGCGACACGCTCGTGGACCTGGCCGCGGCGCCCGGAGGGAAGTCCTTTTCTGCGATTCTGCACGGCCGGTTTCGAAGAGCCTTCGCGCTCGACCGCTCCGTGGCGAGGCTCTCTCTGGTCCTGGAGAACCGCGCGCGGCTCGGCCTGTCCACCGTCCTTCCCGCCGCGGGCGACTTCCGAATGCCGCCTCTGCGGGCCGGCTGCTTCGAACGCGTCCTCCTCGACGCGCCGTGCAGCGGCACCGGGACGCTCCGGAAAAATCCGGAGATCCGCTACCGCGTGACCCCGGAAGCGATCGAGCGGCTCGCGCTCGCGCAGGAAGAAGGCCTCCTCGCCGCCGCGGCGCTTCTCGCGCCCGGCGGCCGTCTCCTCTTCTCGACCTGTAGCCTCGAGGAAGAGGAGAACGAGCGCGTCGTCGAGCGCGTCCTCGCGCACGACTCCGGGCTCGAGCCGGCGTCCCTGGATGCCGAAGAGGGTCTGCGTCCTTTCGCGTCCGGAAACCGCTTTCGCATCCTTCCCGCGCAGGCCAATGACGGCTTCACCGCCCACCTGCTCCGACGCCATGGGCCGCGTTAGCCGCTAGAATGCCCGCGATTCGATGAACGCTCCGAAATCTGTTCCGCTGCTCGACCTGACTCGGTACGACGAGGAATTGAAGCGAGAAATCTCGCGGCGCGTGGAGGAGGTCTTCGCGACGGGGCGTTTCGTCATGGGCCCCGCCAACGAGGCGTTCGAGAAGGCCTTCGCGCAGGAGATCGGGGCCGCCCATGCGATCGGCGTCTCCTCCGGCACGGACGCCCTGCTCGTCTCCCTGATGGCGCTTGGAGTCGGACCGGGAGACGAGGTCATCACGAGCCCGTTCACGTTCTTCGCTTCGGCCGCGGAGGTCGCTCGGCTGAACGCGAAACCCGTCTTCGTGGACATAGAGCCGGACACGTTCAACCTGGATCCGAACCGCCTTGAGGCCGCGGTCACCGCCCGCACGAAGGCGATCCAGCCGGTTCACCTGTACGGGCAATGCGCCGACATGGCCCCGATCCTGGACATCGCGCGGCGCCATGAGGTGCCGATTCTCGAAGACGCGTGCCAGGCGGTCGGCGCGAGCGACCGCGGCCGTTTCGCGGGCACCATGGGACGGATGGGCGCTTTCTCCTTCTATCCGACGAAGAACCTGGGGGGAGCGGGAGACGCCGGCGCCGTCACAACGAACGATGGCCCGACGGCGCAGCTCGTGCGCAGCCTGCGGCTGCACGGCGAGACCTCGCGTTACCACCACGCGCGAGTCGGCGGCAACTTCCGGATGGACGCGGTCCAGGCGGCCGTACTCCTGGCGAAGCTGCCGCGCCTGACTGCCTGGAACGACCGAAGGCGGGCGATCGCGGCGCTCTATGGAGAGTTGCTCTCCGACGACGCTCGCGCTGGAAGGATCGCTCTGCCTTTCGAGGCGCCGGGACGGCGGCACGTCTATCACCAGTACGTCGTCTGCGTGCGGGACCGCGACGCCGTCCAGGCGCGCCTGTCCGGGAAGGGCATCGCGACGGCGGTGTTCTATCCGGTCCCGCTTCACCTCCAGGAATGCTTCGCCGGTTTGGGATATCGGGAAGGCTCCCTGCCGCAGGCCGAGAAAGCCGCGCGGGAAGTTCTCGCTCTGCCGATCTTCGCGCAGATGACCGACAGCGAGGTCGAGCGGGTCGCGGAGGAGTTGCGGAAGGCGCTGGCGCCGACTTAGCGCGTTCTCGAAATGGGCGCGGCGGTCCTCTGCCGGCGCTCGCCCGGATCCCGCGTCCCCTCGCAGCCGACGAGGGCGACACCGGCCTCCACCATTATCCGGACGTCGTGTTCCGGGGTCCGTCGGGTGCCTTCTAACTCTCTTAAAATCAAAAGCTTGATCGGATGTGGTCGGCACGCCGCGGGTACTAGCACTCGGTCGAGAGGAGTGCTAGTATTCACAGGCTCGAATCATCCACGGGGGATGGCAACGGGCAACTCGACTTACAGGATCACAGGAGGAGAGGAATGAAGATTCGACCGCTTTATGACCGGATTCTCGTCAAGAGACTCGAGCCCCAGGAGATCAAG
>DATIRW010000195.1:0-2151 GCA_035469365.1 Thermoanaerobaculia bacterium | reverse complement strand
GGCCGTCGGGAGACAGGCGGAGCGTCCCGAACGGGGCCGGCTCCCCGATCGAGCCGGTCTCCTTCCCGTTCCTGTCGAACCACACGAGACGGGAGGGCGGAGCGAAGACAGGCGCGGCGACGAGCCTGCCGTTCTCGGAGGCCGAAAAGAGCCAGTTGCTGTGCCAGGAGGAAAGCCCGATTTTCGGAACAGCCGGAACCGGCTCTCCCCGGACCTCGAGCTTCGAGGTGTCGAAGCGCTGCGCCAGCAAGGTCCCGTCGCGGCCGTAGAGCAGGTAGCCCGAAGCGTAACCGGCGTTCGACAATGTCTTGACGAGAAGCTTGTCGACGCTCCCGTCCAGGGATCCGACTCGGATGGCGTTTGCGGGGTCGTCCGTTGCGCCTCCGAGGTTTCCGGCCATGTAGAGGAAGTGGCGTCCGTCCGGAAGGAACTTCGGATACCGATGGGCGGCCTCGTGGCGCGAAGCGTCGAGCTTCGTTACGGGGACCGGCTTTCCGCCGCCGGCCGCGACCTGGTAGAGCGCGGAGGTCGGCGCGGGAGCGAAGACGATCGTCCCGTCGCGGTTCCAGGTCCCGCCGACGCCTCTCACCGCGTCGCAGACCGTCAGGATCGCGCCCCCGGAGGCATCGACACGCTTCAGCTTCCCGGCCGCGAAAAAGCCGATCGACCGGCTGTCCGGCGACCAGAAGGGAAAGTAGGCGTTCTCAGCGCCGGCCACGGGTTGCGCCGAAGATCCGTCGAGGTCGCGCACCCAGAGCGCAGGCTCCATGCCGACCTTGCTGGCCGTGAAGGCGAGGCGGTTTCCGTCGGGCGAGAGCGCAAGCTCGCCCAGGAACATCTTCTCGGGAAACGGCAGCGTGGCACGGATGCCGCGCTCGGGACGGGGGGCTCGCCGCAGGTAGCCGGCGGCGAACAGGGCGGCGGCGAGGGCGGCGATCGCAAAGCCCGTCCAGGCGAGGCGCTCGCGGCTCCTGCGGCGCGCGACGACCGGCGCCGGAACGCCGGCCGCGGAGCCGACCTCGGCGATCCACTGGAGCTGGAGCTTCGCGTCGTGCGCGGTCTGGAAGCGGTCCTCCGCGTCCTTGGCGAGACAGGTCTTGACGACCCGGTCGAGCGCCGGCGGCGTCATCGGCTGGAGGGTCGCGATCGGCGCGGGCTCCTCCTTCATGATCGCCGAGATCAAGGACGCCTGGCTCGAGCCGGAGAACGCCTTCCTGCCCGTCGCCATCTCGTAGAGAACGGCCCCGAAGGCGAAGATGTCCGACCGCGAGTCCGCTTCCTTGCCTTCGAGCTGCTCCGGCGCCATGTACTGGAAGGTGCCCAGGATCGTTCCCTCCTGTGTGAGGGGACTGCTCGCCATCGTCGGAAGGGAGGTCATGCCGGACGGCTGCTTCGCGGGAGCAACCGCTTTTGCCAGGCCGAAGTCGAGCAGCTTCACTCCGGACTTGGTCAGCATGACGTTGCCGGGCTTCAAGTCCCGGTGCACGATCCCCTGCCGGTGCGCCTTGTCCAGCGCGTCGGCGATCTCGATCCCGAAGCGCAGCGTCTGCTCCGTCGGGAGCGCGCCCTTGAGCAGCCGGTCGGCCAGCGTCTCCCCCTCCAGGTACTCCATGACCAGATACTCGACGCCGTCCTGGTTCCCGACGTCGTAGAGCGCGCAGATGTGTGGGTGCGAGAGCTGCGAGATCGTCTTCGCCTCCCGCTCGAAGCGCTGCCGCACTTCCTCGCTCGACGAGAGATGCGTCGGAAGCACTTTGATCGCGACCGTGCGCTCGAGGCGAGTGTCTTTCGCCTTGTAAACCTCTCCCATCCCTCCCGCGCCGAGCGGAGAGAGAACCTCGTAAGGGCCGAGACGCGTGCCTTGTGAGACGGTCAAGGCAGGGAAGATTACAACGGATGCCGATGGGACGCCGCCTGCCTCTCGAGGTCCGTCGGCCAGGCCATACCCGCCATAATCGCCGTCGGGATCACGGATCGGCTCACCGGACGTTCTCGATCATGCCGATGTCAGCCTCCTGCTGCTCCATGGCGTGGACCGCGAGGCGGCGGCCGTCGGGACTGACGTCGAGCGCGTTGTTCGGGAAGAGCTGAAAGAACGTGGAGGACAGGGAGATCGTGAAGGGGATCTTCTCCCGGCCGGATCCGTCCGCC
>DATIRW010000194.1:0-2922 GCA_035469365.1 Thermoanaerobaculia bacterium | reverse complement strand
GCGCGACCGGGCGCGGCATCCAGGACCAGGGCGACCACCAGAAGTATTGCGGCGTGCGCGTCACGCGCCAGCGCACCGAGCCGCTTGCGACCGGAAGTCCGAAGTAGTAGCGGGCCTGGCCCGTCAGCCTGGCCGGGCGGTTCAGCCGCAGCGGCGCCGCCGGATCCTTCCAGGTCACCTCAAACGTCGGCCGCTTGTACTCCTCGACCCGGATGCTCGCCGTGCCTCCCAGCGAACTCTCCAGGCGCCACGAGCCGAGCGTCCGGCCGGCAGGGATCAGGAACTCGCCCGCCGCCGATCCGAAGTCGTTCGTCGTGGTCGTGCGGGCGTCGATCTTCTGGTTGTTCTGGTCGAAGAGCGTCACCGTGACCGGCGAAGCCGGGGAGACCTCGAACCGCCCCGCCCGCGGATCGCCCCGATAGCCGAGCACCTTCCAGGAGATCTTCTGGAGCGGCCGGTAGATGCTCCGGTCGGTGAAGAGGAGCGATGACGACGTCATCGGCGGCTGCGCGGCGCCGTAAGGGTAGAAGACGCTCATGTCGAGGGCGAGATCACGGCCAAGCCGTGCGAAGAGGAAGACGGCCCCACCGAACCTGGCCTCGGGAGACTCGAAGAGCGCTAGCCCTCGAGTATCGGTCGTCTTCGACGCGACTCGCTCGATCCGCTCCGGGTTCCAGAACGACCGGAAGGCCACTGTCTCGACTCCCGCGAGCGGCTTGCCGGTCTCTCCCGAGAGGACCTGGACCTCGAAGGCGTTCGGACCGCCCGCGCTCCCGGTGACCGCGCGCGAGACCAGGACAAGGTCGCTGACGATGAAGTTCGCAGCCACGAGCGGAAAGCCGCTCCCCCCGAAGTTGACGGCGCCCGAAGCCGCGACGATATAGAGGCCCGGTTCCTTCATGGGCGGCGTCACGTACGTCGAGTGCGAGCGGTAATCCGGAGTCGCCGGCAGCGCGACGCTCCATTCGGCGCGGGGAGTCATGCTGTCGATGAGCCGCGCAAGCTCCGCCCCATTGGGGAGA
This sequence comes from Thermoanaerobaculia bacterium, assembly GCA_035469365.1. Classification (GTDB taxonomy): domain Bacteria; phylum Acidobacteriota; class Thermoanaerobaculia; order UBA5066; family Gp7-AA6; genus JAWOLE01. Next base: position 1,900 of record DATIRW010000194.1, on the reverse strand, counting down.
ACCGAGTACTGGTTCTTTGCGGTCTCGACGCGCTGCGCGAGATCCAGAGCGAAGGCGCGGAACCGGAGGCTCCTTACGTTCTTGTGGCTCACGAGAATCGAGCGCCGCCCCGGCCCGTCGCTCTGCATCGCGTGGATCTGGTAGTCCGGGGCTTCGATGCGCTTGACGATCGCCAGGCCGCGCCGGCCACCGATCGAGTCCGGATAGGCCCTGCGGCCTTCTTCGGCGATCGAGCGGGCGCGCACGAGATCGCCGGAGAGGTCCGGGCGCTCGACGAACTCCGCCAGCTGCGCCTTGCCCATCGCGAACCAGGGCACGTCCGCCAGGGAAGAGAGCCGCTCCTCGAGGTCTTTCTCGATCCGGCGGCGATCCTCTTCCTCCGAAAACGAAGCGAAGACGCGGCGCAGCCGCTCGAGATGCGCCTCGAGCGCACCTTCACGCTCTCCACGGCCCTGATGCCAGGTCTCCAGGTCGTCGAGGACGGCTACGAGCCGGAGGAGAGGGTGCGCGCCGTCGTCGTCGAGTTTCGCGGAGCGCGCCTGCCCCGAACGCAGGAGCCCCGGAAGGTCCAGGCGGAAGACCTCGTTGGACTGCGCCGGGCTCCATCCCGACGTGTCGGCCAGGAGCACCGCGAAGAGGTACGACAGGGCGTCCCGCAGCGTGCCGCGCACGCCGCTCGGGTAGCTGTTTGGTTCGAGAAATTCGGCGAGAGCCTTCACGTCCTCGCGTCCGAGCGCCTCGCGCTCCGTCCAGAGTCGCAGGAAGGCCCGCTCGGCCTCGGCGTAGATCTGCGTCGCGGTCCAGGCTTTCAGGTCGACAGCGCCGGAAGACTCGACTCGCTCCCGCTGCTGGATCTCCCACGAGTAGGCGTGAAAGTAGTTTAGGAGCGACTGCGCGTAGAAAAGCTCGAGCGCCGCGCGCCCGAGCAGCCCTTTCGGCCAGGGCTCCGACTTCAGGAACCGCACGGCCGTCTCGTAGCCGTGGAGACCCGTCCGCAGCTGAACCTCCCGAATCAGCGCGCGTGTCCACTCGGCCTCATCGCCCTTCTCGCGCGCAGTCTGCTTTCGCCGCGCCGCAAGGGCGGTCGCCTCCTCGAACTTCTGTTCCGAGACGAGCCGATCGATCTCCTTCCAATCTGCTTCCTGCGGTGAAGGCTGCGGCGCCACGGCCTTCCCCCTCCCGGAAGGGGCAGGAGTCGCGGGAGGAGTCTGGAGAAAGGAACTCCCCGCCGAAGACACGGCGAGCAAGGCCAGAAGGAGCGCGGACCGGGAGAGTCGGAAGGGCCTCGACACGCCTTTCATTCTGTCAGCAAGGGAACCCGCATTGACGGGCCGGTTCCCGAATTTCCTCTCTCCGGCGGACGTGGTAAGAAGTCGCAACGTGTCAATGGCTCGTGGCTCATGAATAGAAACGCGCGTCTCCTTACGTTGGCGATGGGCCTGTATCTGCTCGCGGGATCGGCCGGAGCCGCAGGATCGAGGAGCGACGAGGGAGCCGAGCTCTTCGCAGCCAGGAAGTTCGAGCAGGCGCGCTTGTCGCTCGAGCTGGCCGTGCGGGAGAATCCGGGTGACGCCCGGGCGGCAAGCTACCTCGGCCGGGTCTATCTGGCGCAAGGCAGCCCCGGCCTCGCGGTCGAGTGGATGGAGGAGTCCATCGCGATCGAACCATCAAGCACCGAGTACCACTTGTGGCTCGGACGCGCATACGGGTACCAGGCCATCCGGGCGGCTGTGTTGAAGCAGCCCTCCCTCGCGAAGAAAGTCAGGAAAGAGTTCGAGCAGGCCTCGGCGCTCGATCCCGACAATCTCGAGGCGCGCTTCGGGTTGATCGAGTTCTACCTGCAGGCGCCCGGCATCCTCGGCGGAAGCGAGAAGAAGGCGAAGGAGCAGGCACAGGAGAT
>DATIRW010000193.1:0-12638 GCA_035469365.1 Thermoanaerobaculia bacterium | reverse complement strand
CCTTCCAGGAGATGCTCGCCGGCGGGGGAGACGGCCTCCGCGCCTTCGGTCTGGAGGGCGCGATCCCCGTGGAAGGAGGCGTCCCTCTCGTGTCCGGCGGCAAGACTGTCGGCGCGATCGGCCTCTCCGGCGGTGCCAGCTCCCAGGACGGCCAGTGCGCTCGCGCGGGCGCCGAAGCACTCAAGTAGGTGTCAGGTATCACTTATCAGGTGTCAGGTTAAGGGAGCTGAGCACACGCTTCCTGCCTGAATCTGGAATCTGCTGCTACTCGTGGCGGAGCGCGACGAGCGGATCGATGCGTGTTGCGCGGCGGGCGGGAATGTAGCTGGCGACGAGCGCGACCGCAGTCAAGGTGAGAGTTACCAGGACGAAGGTCACAGGGTCGTTGGATCCGACGCCGTACAGCAGAGTGGACATCAGGCGTGTCAGGAGGAGGGCGCCGGCGAGGCCCGCGCCCGCGCCCGCGAGGGCGATGCGCATTCCCTGCCGGACGACGAGGCGCAGGACGTCCCGCTGTCCGGCGCCGAGAGCCATGCGCAGACCGATTTCGTGCCGGCGGCGTGACACGGAGTAGCTGATCACCCCGTAAATGCCAACCGCGGCGAGGATGAGCGCAACGCCGGCGAACGTGGCGAGGAGAAGCAGGTAGAACCGCGGCCTGGCGTTGGCCTGGGCAACGACCTGCTCCATCGTCTGCACCTGGGAGATGGTGACGCTCGGGTCGATGGACCAGACCGCGCGCCGCACCGCCGGCGCGAGCGCTGCGGGATCCGCGGTCGTGCGGACGACGAAGGTCAAGTACGCGTATTGGGACGACGGCGCCTCCCGGTAACGGTGGTGCTGCAGATAGGCGAGGTAGATCTCGCCTTGCGCCGCCGCTGCCCACTCGTCGCGCACCGTGTTCTTCACGACGCCCACGACCGTGAGCCAGTACGGGTTCTTGTCCTGGTCGTCGAACGTGATCCGCTTGCCGATCGGGTCCTCGCCCGGCCAATGTCGTTTTGCGAGCCATTCGTTGATGACGACGGCGCCGGGGGCGCGCAGGTCGTCGCTCTCCGCGATGTCGCGGCCGCGCAGCATCGGAATCTCCATCGTCGCGAAGTAGCCGGGGAGCACGACGCGGTACGCGGCGTCGGGGCTCTCTCCCGGCGCCGGGATGGGACGCCCCTCGATCGAGAACGACCATCCCCAGATGTCGCCGGCGAGCGGGAGATGATTGATGGCGCTCGCCGACACGACGCCGGGGAGCGCGCCGATCCGTTGGAGCGCCTGCCGGTAGAAGACAGTCCGGTTCTGCGGCTCCGCCTCGGCGCTGCCGGCCACCGAGACCGCCAGTGTCAGAACACGCCGCGGATCGAACCCGGGGTCGATCGACTCCAGGGCGACGAACGACCGGATCATCAGACCGGCGCCGACGAGCAGGACGAGGGCCAGCGCGAACTCCGACGCGATCAGGACGCCGCGCAGGCGGCTGCGCTGCGATCCCTCCGTCGCGCCCCGGTCTCCCTCCCGCAGAGACTCCGTCAGGTCGCGCCGGGAGGCCTTGAGGGCAGGCGCGAGGCCGAACGCGATGCCGGTCAGAAGCGACACCCCGAGCGTAAAGGCGAGCACGCGGGCGTCGAGCGCGACGGTCTCGATGCGCGGCAGGTGCGCGGGACCTAAAGAAACGAGAAGGTTTGTTCCCCACAGGGCGAGAAGCGTTCCGCCGGCGCCGCCGAAGAGCGCGAGCACCAGGCTCTCCGTCAGGAACTGGCGGATCATCCGGGAACGGCTCGCTCCGAGAGCGGCGCGGACCGCGACTTCTCTCTGCCTCGCCGCGGCGCGCGCGAGGAGCATGTGGGCGACGTTGGCGCAGGAGATCAGGAGAACAAAAGCCACCGCCGCCAGAAGCACGAGGAGCGCCGGCCGGACGTTGCCGACCACGGTCTCCGTGAGTGAGTTGACAGTCACGTCGCGGTTGGAGCCCGGGAACTGCTTTTCCAGGCGCGCGGTGATCGTCCCGATCTCGGCCCGCGCGGACGCGAGCGGGACGCCCTGCTTCAGACGTCCGAACACCCGGAGGCTTTGCCCCTCGCGGTTGGCCGCGCGGGGAGCGAGGACGTTCGGCGCCCAGAGCTCCGTCCCCGTTGCCCAGAACGGAGGGAAGTCGAAGCCCTTCGGCATCACACCGACGACCATGTGCGGCTCGCCGTTTAAGACGATGGACTGCCCGACGATCTTCGGGTCGCCGGCGTAGCGGCGCTGCCACAGCCGATGGCTCAAGACGACCTCGTGTTCCTTGCCGGGCTCTTCCTCTTCCGGCAGGAAGACGCGCCCGTAGAGCGGCCGGACTCCCAGCATCGGCAGGATGTCCGATGTCACGCGGACCGCCTGCACGCTCTCCGGCTGTGCGCCACCCGTCAGATTGGGGACCCAGTTGTCCGCCGCGCCCATCCGCTCGAAGGCCGTCGCCTCCCGCCGCCAGTCCAGAAAATTCGCGGGAGCGACGGGATTGATCCGCCGGTGAAGGATGACGGCGAGCCGGTCGGGATCCTGGTAGGGGAAGGGCTTCAACAGCACCGCGTTGACGACGCTGAAGATCGCGGCCGTGGCGCCGATGCCCAGCGCGAGCGCCGTAATCGCAGCGGCGGCGAACCCGGGATTCTTTCCCAGGGCGCGGAAGCCGTAGCGGAGGTCGCTGACGACGGTTCCCAGAAACGTCCCGAGCCGCGCGTCGCGCACGCTTTCCTTGACCTGCTCGACCCCGCCGATCTCGATCGAAGCGGCGCGCCGCGCCTGCTCCGCCGTCATCCCCGAGCCGACCTTCTCGTCTTCCAGCATCCGCGCGTAGGCGCGCACTTCCTCGTCGATCTCGGAATCCACGCGAGCCTTCTGGAAGAGGTCGCGCCAGAGACTCACGAGACGCGCCGGGAGCGGCATCAGGTCGCCCGCAGGGCCGCGGCGATGGCGAGCGCAACGCGCCCCCATTCCTCGGTCTCGGTCTTCAACTGCCGGCGGCCCGCCTTGCTCAGCCGGTAATACTTCGCGCGGCGCCCATTCTCCGATTCTCCCCAGGACGAGGCCAGCCACCCCGCCTGCTCCATGCGGTGGAGCGCCGGGAAAAGTGATCCCGGCTTGACCCGAAACGTCCCGCGGGAAACCTGCTCGATGCGCCGCGCGATACCGAGTCCGTGCAGCGGCGAGAGCATCAGGACCTTCAGGATCAACAGATCGAGGGTCCCCTGAAGCAGATTGGTCGGCGTCGGTTCCATCGCGCTCCGTCCTAAAGACAGTCTATACAACCGCCTTACAGACTGTCTATACGTCGCCGTCGCCGTGAGGTTACGGTATTTTTTCCCTCTGTCATCCTGAGGAGCGGAGTCGACGAAGGATCTGCCCTGTTTGAGGAAAAGATTCTTCGCTTTGCTCAGGATGACGAGAATCCCGGACTCGTCCGCAGGGGGGTGCCGGCGGCTTTGAGGTCTTTGAAGCACGTTGCGGTTCGGCGCAGGCCTTCGGCAAAAGTCTCCGGCTCCTGGCCGATGCCGATCCGCAGGTGGTGCTCGATGCCGAACGCGGAGCCGGGCGCGAGCATGACGCCGTACTTCTCCGCGAGGTGATTGGCGAGGTCGAGGGAGGGAATGTCGAGCGCATAGCTCATCAAGGCGAGCAGCCCTCCCCGCGGGGGCGTCCACGACACGACGCTCGAGTTCTCCGCGAACCACGCTCGGGCGGTCTCGAGGTTGCGCCGGACGATCGCCTGCGTGCGCTCGACGATCCGCTCCCGGTGCTTGAAGGCGAGGACGGCGAGCGCGTCGTTCAACTTGCCGGGCGACAGCGAGACGTAGTCGCGGGTGGCCCAGCACTTCGCCACGAGGTCGGACGGCCCCGCGATCCAGCCGATCCGCAGGCCCGGCAGCCCGAACGGCTTCGAGAGCGTCCCCACGCTGATGTTCCCGCCCCCGAGGTTGCGCATCGGCGGCGCCAGCGGCTCGCCGCCCGGCACCTCGAGCCAGCGGTACGCCTCGTCGGAGAGGACCCGCGCTCCCACGGAGCAAGCGAGGCGGTCGATCCGGCGCAGGTCCTCGGCGGAGAGCATCGAGCCGGTCGGGTTGTGCGGCGTGTTGATCACGATCACTCGCGTGCGCGGCGTCACGAGCCGTTCGAGCTCATCCAGGTCGAAGCGAAACCCGGTTTCCGGGCGCAGCTTCCAGAGCGCCACGTCGCAGGGAATGGCGCGCGGGACGCTGTAGAGCTGTTGATAGGCCGGATAGACCGCGACGACGTGGTCGCCCGGCTCGAGGAGCGCGTTGAAGAGGAGGAAATTCGCCTCGATGGCGCCCGTCGTGACGAGGATCTCCTCGGCCCTCGTGTCGCGATAGGTCGCCGCGATCAGCGAGCGCAGCTCCAGCGTCCCGGGCGCCTCGCTGTATCCGAGGCGCAGGTCGAGGAGGCGCGCGAGGATCCGGTCGCTCTCCTCCTTTGGCTCGAAGGCGAGCAGCTCCCGGACGCTCATCGGGAAGATTCCGCTCTCGGCGATGTCGAAGGGGGTCTTCGTCTCCCACGCCGTCATCCACCGCTCGAGGGCAAACGTTTCGATCTTCATTCGGGGAAGATATATCCGGCAGGCGCCGGGGCGGCTGTGAGGAGTGAATCTTGCATGGGGCGACTTCCGGGATGACCTGGTTCAAGGCGTTTCTGGCAGGGTTCTTCTCCACGCTGGTCTTCCACCAGGGGTTGCTGGCGATCCTGCACGCGGCGGGCGCCTCGCCGCGCGTGCCGTATTCGATGGAGCCGACGGCACCCTTCGGAATTCCGTCGGTCCTCTCACTCGCGTTCTGGGGCGGAGTCTGGGGAATCGCGATCTGGCTCGTCATCCGGCGGCGCCGGGGATCGGCGCTCTACTGGATCCTCGCTCTGATCGTCGGTGCCGTGGCGCCGAGCCTCGTCGCGCTCTTCGTGGTTCTCCCTCTGAAGGGTCAGCCCGCGGCCGGCGGAGGAAATCCCTCTCTCGTTGTGGGGGCGCTGCTCTTGAACGGCGTCTGGGGGCTCGGGGTCGCCGCCTTCATGCGGCTCTTCCGCTGGCCAGGATGAAGGCCAGCCCCTCTCATCCCTTCGCTATTGATCCCTGTCATTCTGAGCGAAGCGAAGAATCTGCTCTCCTCCCGAGCCGGGCAGATCCTTCGCCGCTTCGCTCCTCAGGATGACAACACGCCCTGTCATCCTGAGCGAAGCGAAGGATCTGCTTTCGGAGCTTCCACCATCCCGTCGGGATGTGAGACCGAAGCTCGGCGCGGCCTGACGACGTGGGTCCAGGCATTGGCAAGCTCCGCTTTCCACCAGCGCAAGAGCCCGTGCGCGATCATGACCAGGAAGGCCGATCGGACCGAGTATCCGACGAAGCCCGGGCGGCGGCCCGCGTTGTGGTTGCCGTAGATGCCGAGCGCTTTCTTGCGCTTCGCGATCGCCGCGAGTCGCCGGTTGTAGAAACGGATGGGGTAGTAGCCGATCTCGGCGCCGTCCTGGTAGTACGGGGGGAATCCCAGGCGGTCGTGCGACCAGCGGTACACCGGCATGATCGCGGCGGCGTAGTAGAGGCCGGTGTCGAGAAGGAACGCCGTGGTCATCGTGTCGTAGTCGCCCATCACGTAGTACTTGTCCTTGTAGATCGACTCGTAGAAGTAGCGGAAGAAGCGCGCGTAGCAGCGGTTGTGCTCCTCGTAGGCTTTGTCCATCTCCTCCGCCGGCGCGCCGGCAAGCGCCTTCGTCATGAGATCCACGCGCGTGTGGACAGAGAAGGCCATCTGGTCCAGGCCCGGCGAATAGAACGGGTCGAGGAAGCCGCCGGCGTCTCCGACGCAGGTCCAGCCGGGCCCGATGTACTTGTCCACGAAGTAGGGGAGGTGGCCGTAAGAGCGGCAGTCTCCCTCGGCCGGCGTGGCGTGCTCCAGGAGCTCGCGCGAGAGCGGGTTGGCGTCGAGGAAATGCTGCAGCTTCTCCAGCGGCGTCGTCCCCTGCGGGGTGACGAGCCTTCTGTCCCAGACGAGGCCGACGGAGGTCTCGCCGTCCTTGAGCGGGATGAACCAGATCCAGTAGCCCCAGCCCGTGAAGTGGTTGGTCGCCAGGCGCCGCGACGCGAGCACGGCGCGCGTGAAAGAATCGGACGGATCCGTCCCGGCGACCTCCGGGCCGTCCATGTCCTTGACCCCCCTGTACCGGACCCAGATCGCGGAGATGGGATGCGACTCGATCGGCGTGACGCCTCCGCGCTTGCGGGCGAGCATCGCGTGTCGCCCGCTGGCGTCCACGACCCACCTCGCGGCGACCTCGACGCGCTCCCCGTTCTCGCGCTCGACGGTCACCCGGTTGCCCGCGCCGTTGCCGAGCTCGAAGGCGGTGACGCGCGCGGGGCGCCAGACCTCGGTCCCCTCCTCGGCGGCAACCTTCAGCAGGTGCTCGTCGAGCTTGGAGCGGTCGAGCTGGAACGAAGGCGTGCGCGCGAGCTGCGTCGGTCCGACCTCCGAGGCCTCCCTCAGGCGCGTGACCTTGTCGTTGACGAACCAGTAGCGGAAGGCCTGCTTGGGGAGCTGCTCGCGCGAGAGGTAGTCGTACTGCTTCAGGACGCGCGTCAGGAAGTAGGCCGAGATCTCGACCGTGGACTCTCCCACCTTCCAGTCGAAGCGGTCCGACTTCTCGACCACGAGGACCTTGAGACTCGGCATCCTCCGCTTCAGGAGAATCGCCGTCGAGGCGCCCGAAACCGCCCCTCCAATTATGAGGACGTCGTAAGAATGAGAGGTGGCCGACGGTGGGGATCCGGGCTCCATGGCCGGCCCAGTTTACCGCGTGCTCGGGGCCGCGGATCAGCCGGACATCTTCAACTCGAGGAGCCGCGTTACGAGGCGCAGATCTCGCGCCGAAGAGACCTCTCGGCGAATGCCACGGCCCTCGGCGTACCGGGGCGCCGCCTCGATGGCGTCGAGAAGGGGCTTCGGGAAGCGGTTCGCCCGAGCCGCCGCGACCGCCTTTTCGCCGAGAACGATCCCGGTCAGGAAGTGTCCCCTGGACGGAGTCATATGGAGGATGACCCGATCCTTCCGCTTCACGTGCAGAGACCAGCCGTAATTCGGCCCGGCGAAGTGCCAGAGCTGAACGACGCTCGGATCTCGTTGCGCGGCACGAGCGAGGAGCTGCCGCCACAGGCTCCCGGCCGGTCCGAGCGCGTCGCGCAACTGCCCGGGATCGGGACTCCGGGACTTGTCGTCGAACGCGCTGAGGGCCAACCTCTCCTCGGCCTTGCTATTCCCGGATCATGACGAGAAGCATCTTGAAGGGCGTGACGGCTTTGACCGCGTGGGGCTTCCCCGCGGGAAGTCTCAGGATCTGCCCCGGGCTGACATGATGAGGCGTGCCGGAAATCGAGATGTCGGCTTCGCCTTCGAGGTCGAGGACCAGAGCGTCGAAGGGCGCCGTGTGCTCACTCAGACCCTCTCCCGCGTCGAACGCGAAGACCGTGACCGTGCCCGAGGGTTTCTTGATGAGGGTGCGGCTGACGACCGCGCCCGGCTGCGGCTCGACCAGATTGGAAGCGAAAACGACTCCTTCGAGTTCCGGGGCGCCTTTCTGACCGGACGACATCAGGGTCTCCTCTCGTCGTCATGATAGTCCGCCGCTGTGCGCCACGAGATCACTCGCGGTTCCCGGCGATCACGCTGAAAAGGTACAGGACGAGGCCGTTTGGCTCCAGGAGGCAGAAGCCGCGGTGGCCCCACTTTTGGTCCGCGAGCTCTTGCTTGATCGAAAGTCCTCTTTCAACCGCCCGCTGATATTGCGCGTCCACATCGTCGACCTCGATCACCATGAACGCGCCCTGCGGAGGCCGGCGGTCCCAGAGATGGGCCGGCTCAGCGCCCTCCGGACGGGCCAGCACCTCGATGACTCCGGAAGCGGCGGCAAAGAGAGTTCCGCGGTCGTCGAGGTTCCGGTCCCACGACTCCAGGAGTGGGAGCCCGAGGCCATCCCGATAGAACGCTAGCGTCGCCTCGTATTGGGGAGTGAAGTATGAGAACCGGAACTCTCCCTTGCTCACGATTTCTCCTCCAGCGAATATCCGCGACGATGGACTCCTCCCCAGCAGCCCGCTAAAGGATGTCCGGGTTGCGTTGCCAGACCGCGGCCGTCAGCGCTGTGGCGAAGGTAACCCAAGCCCAGTAGGGCAGCAGAAGCGCGCCCGCCGCCGCCCGCACGCGCCAGAAGCGGACGACCGTGAGGAGCAGGACGAGCCAGAGGACGATGATCTCGAGCAAGGCCCATCCCCCTAACCGCCAGCGAAAGAACAACCAGGTCCAGAGCGCATTGAGAGCGAGCTGGAAGAGGTAGAGCGCCAGGGGAACTTTCGCCGCGGCCGGGCCGCCCCGGCGCCAGACCAGCCACGCGGCCACCGCCATGAGGATGTAGAGCACGGTCCAGACCGGCCCGAAGACCAGGGGTGAAGGGGCCCAGGCCGGCTTCGCGAGTGCGCCGTAGAAATTCCGCGCGCCGGCTGAGGCCACGGCGCCGACCGCGGCCGCAAGAGCGGTCACTCCCAGCGACAACAGCAGGCTGCTCCATCGACCGCCGGGAGCAGAGGAGGGCGATCGGCTCGAGTTCGTCATCAGGAAGACTCCAAAAATGTCGCGGCCGCTCGGGAGGCGCAGGCGATGCCGCGTAACGTCGCCGCGAAGACAACACGGTGAAACGGGTAGAGCAGAGACCCAGTACGAGAGTCCCGCGAGCCTCCGCAGATCATAGACCGCCCTCTGGCGGATCCGGGCGCCGCCCGGTGCCGGCCGCACCTCGGACTCGAGCCAGGCCCGGCAGCTTCATCTCCGCCCTCAGCCGAAACAGCCTGTCCGGTTCCAACGCCTCAACGCGCCAGAAATCCAGCGCGTCTCCGACGTGGAGTGCGCCACCTTCGGGGCGGCCGCGCCGCCGAGGGGCGCCTCACGGCACGGCTCCGCTTAACCCGTCAGACCCTGGGATCCCGCCACACCAGCTGTTCATCGGACCGGGTCTGCATGAAGTCGGGACACCTGGCATCACCGCTGCCGGATATTCCCCCGTCGGGCTCGCAGAGAACGGTGCCGTTCTTGTCATAGAGGACACTCCTGATGTCGCAGCAGCGGCTCGTCCGAAAATAGACCGTGTCCCCGCGATAACTGTAGCTGTAGATCGCCGTGGGAGGGGACGTTACCGGCTCGCTCTGGATCTGGGCAATGAGTGCTTGAAGCCAGGAAGGGGTCATGCCGGGTCCCGTCGGCGAGGAGTCGCCGCAGCCGAGCGGCAACAGAAGAGCAGCACACACGATGACGGCGAGAGCAGATCGCTTCATGTCCGACCCTCCCGAAAAGCCACCCACCAGAGGCCTGGGATTCCTGTTGGGGTCTTGAAAAGCCATGACCCTCTCACGCTCTTCACCCGGGCAGCCGGCAATAACAGTAGACAAACTCCTGCTCGGTGCCTCCGGGCGTCGTGTGGATCTCCGTCGCGCTCGCGAGCCGCGCAAACTCGGATCCGAATTCGGCATGGAGCGCCTCCGGGGTAAAGCGCATGACCTCGAGACCGCTGCACTTCTCGGGGCCGTGAGGCCCGAACGTCGCCACGACAATATGGCCGCCCGGCTTGAGCGACCGGCGCACCGCGGCCACGTAGCGTCCGCGGGCCAGGGAATCGCGGAGGAAGTGAAACACGGCGCGGTCGTGCCAGAAGTCGTAGGCCCCGGCCGGCAGCTCGGCATCCGTGACATCGGCGCAGATCCACTGAACCAGTCCAGCGCGCTCGCCCAGGCGGCGTCGGGCCGCGTCCAGGGCGGCTCTCGACAGGTCCAGCACCGTAACATTCGTGTATCCGCGATCGAGAAGATCATCGACGAAAGTCGATGCGCCCCCGCCGACGTCGATCACGCCACCGTCCCGGCTGACATTGGCGGCTTCCAGGAAGGCAAGCGAGCGGTCGAGGTGCGGCTTGAACCAGCTCACGCGATCCGCGCCCCTGGTCGTGTAGACCGCGTCCCAGTGCTCTCTGCTGCTCACTCGTCGTTCCGAGGCGGGTCGTTCTGCCGGGAGCTCGCTCGGAAACAGACCATCACCTCTCGGCCTCCTCGAGCCCGGTGCGAACGTCGTCGGACGAAAGATCGGCGATTTCCGCCTGCGCGAAATGCCACGGGTCCCACGATACGCCTCGGCGTTTGGTCGCTCAAGCTGCCGGAGCGTGCGTTACGCCGCTGCCTCGGGCCGAGCCGTTCTGCGAAGGGACATTGGTCCTGCCCCGAAACTAGAATCGACTCGAGCCCGTAGCACCGGGAGAGGAGGCCGGCCATGCGTCTTTACAGGGGTTGCGCGTTGCTCGTTCTATGCGCCGCGCTGGGGGCCGCCGCCCCGGCGGCTCTGCCGAGCGATCCAACCCGTGAGACCCTGGAGGGGGATTGGGAGACGGTCATCGCCTCCCCGAAGCGGCCCTGGATCTTTCTCGTGCATTTGAAGCCGGCCGGCGTCGGGTGGGCCGGCACCATGAGCATTCGAGGCCTGCCAGACTTTCCGCTTCGCGACATCCGGGGCGAATTCCCGCAGGTCCATTTTCAGCTCCCGCCCGAGCTCGATTCACTCATCTTCGACGGCACGCTGACAAACCAGGGAATCGTCGGGCACGTGTTGGAGGGCGGACAGAAGACTCCGATGCGGCTCACCCGAGTCGTCCCCTTGCCGGCGCCCGCGAACCGGCTCGAGCAGTGGCAGCAGGATCTCGATTTCGCCGCCACGCACCTCGCCGACTACGACCGGAGTTTCACCCCTGGCGCCCGCCAGGCGTTCCGAGAGGCCATGGCCCGGCTGAAGCTCGACCTGCCCCGCAAGAACGACGCCGAGATCCTCGTGGCTCTTTCTCATGCCGTCGCGCTCGGCGATAACGCTCACACGCGGCTGCGTCTCGATCCCACGCGGCAGGGATCGTTCTCGACGAGCTTCCCGATCCGGATCTGGTGGTTCAGCGACGGACCCTACGTCGTGAGGACGGCGCCCCCGTACCGGCGGGCCTTGGGCTGCCGGGCGGTCGCCATCGACGGCCACGAGCTGTCCGAGGCGAGGGACAGGGTGGCGGGATTGTTCGCCGGTAACGCCTCCTGGGCCGATTACTTGAGCCCGCTGTATCTCACGAGTCCCGACATCCTGTATGGGCTCGGGTTGATCCGCAGCATGAAGCAGGCCTCATTCACGTTCGAAGATGCCCGAGGAGTCCGATTCGTCACCTTGGTTCGATCCGAGCCCGTGAAGAGGGACGCGATGGCGGGTGAATCGTGGCAGGACCTTTCCCCGCTCATGGCGACGGGCAAGCCGCCGTGGGCAACCGCTCTCGCGGCCGACGCGGCCGCCCTGCCCCTCTACCTCCGGCATCCCGAACAGCCGTATTGGTTCGAGTTCCTTCCCGAGGCCGGTCTTCTCTACGTTCAATTCAATCATTCCGACAACGCCGAGAAGGGGCCGAGCCTCGCGGCATTCGGTGATTCCCTCCTGGCGTTCGCCCGGAAGCATCCGGTTCGCGATGTCGTGGTGGATCTGCGCTTGAACAGCGGCGGTAATCTGGACGTGGCCAAAAACTTCATCAAGAGCCTGGGACAAGAAGAGAAGATCAACCGCCGAGGCCACTTGTTCGTCATCATCGGGCATTGCACCTTCTCCGCCGGGCTCTACCACGCCGCGCAGATGAGGCAATTCACGCAGGCGACGTTCGTCGGGGAGACAGTCGGCGATCGCCTCGACTTCTGGGCGGAGGGCGGCAAGATCGAGCTGCCCAACTCGCACGCGATCATCCGCTATTCCAACGGCTTCCACCGGTATTCCGGCGCGCCCTATCCGGAGCACCAGCCATATTACGAGGAACTGAGCATTCCGAATCTGGCGCCGGACATCTCCGCGCCGATGTCGTCGAACGACTATTTTTCAGGCCGGGACCCGGCTCTTGAGGCCATCGAGGCCAGCCTCCGGCAGTGAACGTCCGTTAATCCTCGGCTGTCTCGCGAAATCCGTCTTTCAGCCTAAGTGTATAACATAGGCCTGGCCCCACAACGGCCCGGATTTCACCGTAGTGAGACACCCTGAGACACCCCCGACTTTAGTCTAAGAAGATGACACGTCGAAGTCTAACACCTTGATAGCATGAAGGTTACATGCTCATATCGAGCACATAAAATTGTGTTCAGCAGGGGCGATTCCTGTTGACACCGTGAATGTCTCTCCATATGCTGACGAGAGTCAGGGAAGGCGGGTTTCTATACTTTTGGGAGGATTGAGCCATGAGACGACCAGCCCGGAATTTCCTTTACGTGGTGCTTGGGTTTGTCTGTGTCGCGCTTCTGGTGCAGGGGGTCGGTCTCAAGCTACCAGTGATCATGCGGGCTCTGACGGCTGTCTCTGGCGCGGCAGTCTCATCCCCATCATCGGATGGGATCCAGGCCGCGTCCTCGGTCGCCACGATGTCCTCGGACGCCGCGATGTCCTCGGACACCGCGATGTCCTCCGCTCACGCTAGCGACAGAGCGTGTACCGGGTTGAGCTCGATTGAGTCGAGTTTCAACTCGACCGCGATCGGCGAGGGCAGCTTCATCTGGTTCAACAGCGCCATCCACG
>DATIRW010000192.1:0-5256 GCA_035469365.1 Thermoanaerobaculia bacterium | reverse complement strand
ATCGCAGCCCTGGGAGTGACCCTCCTCGCCACGGAGAGGCAGGAGGGTCCCTCCGCTCTTTTCAAGGAGTTCTGCGCCCGGTGCCACGGGGAAGACGGGACCGGCAACACGCCGAAGGGAAAGCAGCTGATGGCGCGCGATTTCACGGACCCGGATTGGCGGTCGGCCAAGAGCGACGCCGATCTGATCAAGGCCATCATCGCCGGAGGCGAATCGATGCCGGCCTTCGGTAAGAAACTGACTCCGGAGCAGATCGAAAGTCTCGTGAAGAACGACATCCGGGGCTTCGGGAGGAAGAAGTGACACCGCGCGCGATCCCGTGCCATGTCATCCCGTGCGCAACGAGGGATCTGCTCCGTCAAGCCATCCGGGAAATCCGAGACCATGAGAGGCAACGCCAGGATGTGCGCATTCCTCGTCTTCGATTTGTTCGTCGCCGCCCTTCTCGTGGCGGCATCGGGCGAGAGCTGGATCTCCGGATCCTCGGATAGTCCCGGAGACAGCCGTTGATGAACGCCCGGAGGCAAGCCGCGACCGCCCCTGCTCCCTTACCCGGGGAGGCCGGGGAGGCCGGGGGCGGCACGCGCTACTGCTTGCCGCCCGTCGCCTCCCGGAGCGGACCGGGAGGACTCGCCTGGCGCAGCACGAAGTCCTCAATGGAGACGGTGTACTCGTCCTTCCCGGGCGCGTACCGAATGCAGGACCGTGTCGGGTAATACCCCGTCAGCGCGACGGCGGCGGGTGACTGGATCGGGAAGCACGCGTCGGGCTTCGACAGCATGTAGGCGCGGTCGACCATCTCCTCGTAGAAGATGACGCGGCCGTCATAGGCGCCGTAGATCCAGTGGCGTTTGAACTTCTCGCCGTGGAACACGTGATCCGTCGGGTCGACCAGATGATTGCCCATGGCCGGCGCGACCAGCCCCAGGTCCTGGAAGTTCGGCGGCAGGTAGTTTCCCGGCAACGGCTTGCGCGCCAGCGCGAACTGGTCGCACCGGACCATTTCGAGGCCGCAGGTCCCCCGCTGGATGGCGAAGATGTTCTCGATCGGCTCGATGTAGAAATGAACGTCGAAGTGAGGCGTGTCGAACACGCCCGGCGGGATATGCCCGCGGGGGTTCCAGTTGAGCAGGGCCCACTTGAACGGGACCTCGGGCCGCCGGCTGACCTCGCTCGGAATGGGAAGGACGCGCTCGTGCCAGCCCGAGCATTCGGTGGCGAGGTCGATCACGCCGTCGTTGTTGGCGTCGAGACACCGATGCCCGTCCGACGGCGCCGCCGGCAGAGCATCCAGGGCGCCGGGCGAGAAGACCACGCCGATCGCCTTCGGGGCGCCGGACCCGTCCATCTCGGCGTAGCTCGCCACGGTGCCGTTGCCGAGGCTGGACGGCGCGCCGAGGACGCGCGCGGCCCTCGCGGTGGAGCAGCCGAGGCCTGACACCCCGAGAACGATTGCGACGGCGGACAGGGCTCGACAAGTTTTCACACGATTCTCCTGTGCAATGAAAGCGTTCGACGCGGAACCCGAAGGAGCGGAGTCGATTGAGGCACTCTATCACTCTGCCGGCTTGTTCCTGCGGCGCCAGGAAGATATGGTTCCCAATCCTATTCGGCGGAGACTCCTGGAAGACTCTGGAAAAGGAGAGCGCGATGGCCGATTCCAAAACGGTTCTGGTGAGCGGGGCGACGGGGCATCAGGGCGGCGCCGTCGCCCGCGAGCTGCTGGCAGGCGGATATCACGTCCGGGCGATGACGCGGAAACCGGAGAGCGATCCGGCGCGAAGCCTGGGCAAGCTCGGCGCGGAGATGGTGCAGGGCGACCTGGACGACGAAGCTTCGCTCGCCCGGGCGCTCGCGGGGGTCTGGGGTGCCTTCGCAGTGCAGAACACCTGGGAAGCCGGCGTCGAGAAGGAGGAGGTCCAGGGCAAGCGCTTCGCGAAGCTCGCCCGAGAGGCGGGCGTGCGGCTCTTCGTGTACAGCTCCGTAGCCTCGGCCCACCGCAAGACGGGGATTCCGCATTTCGACAACAAGTGGCGGGTCGAGGAAGTGGTCCGCTCGCTCGGTTTCCCGTCCCAGGTCGTCCTCCGGCCCGTCTTCTTCATGGAGAATTTCTTCCTGGACTCGTTCAAGCCGGGCATTCTCGGCGGCAAGTTGATGATGGCCGTCAAGCCCCAGACTGTGCTCCAGATGATCGCCGTCGCGGACATCGGCAAATACGGGAGATGGGCCTTCGACAATCACCAGAAGTTGAACGGCCGCGCGATCGACATCGCGGGCGACGCCCGCACCCTGCCCGACACGGCCAGGATCATCGGCCAGGCGATGGGGAAGACGGTGGAGTTCGTGCAGCTCCCCATCGAAGAGGTCCGGAAGTTCAGCATGGACTACGCGTTGATGCTCGAGTGGTTCGACCGCGTCGGCTACGACGTCGACATCCCGGCCACGTCCAGGGAATCCGGCGTCGCGCCGACGACGCTCCCCGAATGGGCGCGCCGCGTCTCCTGGGCCTGACGCCGTCCGACTCGATCCCGGTCCGGCATCGTGACGTTCTTGCCGTCGCCGGAGACCACGTCTCCCCCGTCGGCCGGCCAGCCTTCGGCTCGGTGCCGGCCAGGGAGTAGAGCCGCTCCTCAGGCGAGGAAGCGCAGCACCACGAGGAAATGCAGAATGCTTCCGCCGAGCACGAAGAGGTGGAAGACGCCGTGGCTGTGCGCGTACTTCTCGTCCACCAGGTAGAAGAAGACGCCCGCCGTGTAGAGGACTCCTCCGGCCAGGAGCCACGCCATCCCCGCCCATCCGATCGCGTGCAGGAGCGGCACGAAGGCGACGAGCGCCAGCCAGCCCATGAAGAGATACAAAGCGACGGACAGGGCCTCGATCCGCCTCCGCAGAAGGAACTCCTGGAGAATCCCCACCGCCGCGAGCGTCCAGACGGCTCCCAGCAGACCGTACCCCACCGGTCCCCGCAGGGCGACGAGCGCGAAGGGGGTGTAGGTCCCGGCGATCAGCACGTAGATGGACGTGTGGTCGAGCTTGCGGAAAATCCTCTTCGGCCGCCCGTCCAGGCTGTGGTACAGCGTCGAGAAGAGATACAGCGCGACGAGGGCCGCCCCGTACACGCCGAAGCTTCCGATCTTCCACGGGTCGCCCGCGCGCACCCCCGCCACGAGCAGGGCAGCGAGCCCCGCCACCGCGAAAAACGACCCCACCAGGTGCGTGACACTGTTGAGGATCTCCCCTCGGCGCACCATCAATCCCAGATTAGCTCGCTCCGCGCTCCATCGCCAGACGCGTTTGCGCTAGCCGGAGCGAGCTGGAATCGGGAAGCTGATAGGTTTTGTCCGATGTCCCTCCTCGCAGCCATCGACCAGGGAACGACCGGCACGCGCTGCTTCCTGTTCGATCTCGGCGGGCGCGTGATCGCCTCCGCCTATCGCGAGCACGCGCAGGTCTTTGCCCATCCCGGCTGGGTCGAGCACGATGCTCTCGAGATTCGGGACAACGTCGACCGCGCCGTCGCCGAAGCGGTTGCCGCCGGGCCCCGTGAGCCCGTGCTCGCGCTCGGCGTGACGAACCAGCGCGAGACGGTCGTCCTCTGGGACTCGCGCTCCGGGATCCCGATCGCGCCCGCGATCGTCTGGCAGGACACGCGCACCGACACCGAGTGCCGCGCGCTCATTGCCGGCGGTTTCGAGCCGGAGGTGCGGGCGCGCACGGGACTTCCGATCCGCACGTACTTCTCGGCGACGAAGATCCACTGGCTCCTCGCCAACGTGCCGGAGGCCCGTCCTCTCGCCGCCTCCGGCCGCCTGCGGATCGGCACCATGGACTCCTGGGTGATCTGGAATCTGACCGGAGGTTCTCACGGCGGAGCCCACGTGACCGATCCGACGAACGCCTCGCGCACGCTCCTCTGCGCGCTCGCCACTCTCGGCTGGGACCCGGACCTGCTCGACCGTTTCGAGGTTCCGGCAGGCGCCCTGGCGCGGATCGAACCCTCCATCGCGGCGGAACCCTACGGCTGGACTCTTCCCGATGGACCCTTCGGCGCGCGGATCCCGGTGTGCGCGGATCTCGGCGACCAGCAGGCGGCGCTCTTCGGGCAGGCGTGTTTTCGCGCGGGAGAGGCGAAGAACACCTACGGCACCGGCTCCTTCCTGCTGCAGCACACGGGCGACGTTCCCTCCGAGAGCCGCTTCGGCCTCCTCGCGACCGCGGCGGCCGCGCCCTCGGGAGAGCGCGCCTACGCGCTCGAAGGTTCGGTCGCTGTCACGGGATCCGCCGTGCAGTGGCTCCGTGACGGGCTGGGCCTGGTCGCGACCGCGGCGGAGACTGAGCCTCTCGCGCGCTCCGTCCCGGACGCGGGCGGCGTCTATTTCGTGCCCGCGTTCTCCGGTCTCTTCGCGCCGCACTGGGACATGGGCGCCCGCGGCACAATCGTGGGCCTGACCCGCTTCGCGACGCGCGCCCACCTCGTGCGCGCAACCCTCGAAGCGATCGCCTTCCAGAGCCGCGAGGTCCTCGAGGCCATGATCTCCGACAGCGGCCGTTCGCCGGAGTCACTCAAGGTGGACGGCGGCGCCACCGTGAACGACTTCCTCATGCAGCTCCAGGCCGACGTCCTCGGAATCCCCGTCGTGCGTCCCGCCGTCCGCGAGACCACGGCCCTCGGCGCCGCCCAGGCCGCCGGCCTCGCCTGCGGCGCCTACCCCTCGCTCGCCGAGCTCTCACGCCTGTGGCGCGAGGACCGGACCTTCGAACCCGAGTGGAGCGAGGACCGCCGCGAGGACGCCTACCGCGGCTGGACCAGGGCCGTCCACCGCTCCCGGGGCTGGCTCGAGCCCTGAGTGACCCCACCGACGACGCCGTTTGACTGCCATCCTGGAAAGCGAGGATCGCGTGCGTTCACCGGACATTGCCGTACTCACGCACGAAGCCGACGCATCCTTCGAGTCCACGTGCTACCTGGTGCACCCGCTGGCGAGGAGATGGAAGGCGATGGGATTGGAAGTCTCCGTTCTTCGCGGCCCGAGAGCCGCCGTGCCCGCTGACATTCTCCTTCCCCACATCGACATGACGGTCGTCCCGACCGACTATCAGGCCTTGATCCAGCGATACCCTCGGGTGATCAACCGGCGGGTCCTGGACATCTCCAAGTCCAGGATCAGCGCGAATCTGTTGCGCCCCGGCAACCCCTACGCCGGCCCCGTGATTGTGAAGACGGATCGCAATTACGGCGGTATGCCGGAGCAGCGG
>DATIRW010000191.1:0-5962 GCA_035469365.1 Thermoanaerobaculia bacterium | reverse complement strand
ATCGCGCGCCATCAGCTGCTTTCCCTTCGGCGTGTTGCCGGTCCCGTCTTCCCCGTGGCACCGGGCGCAGAACTCCTTGAAAAGAGCGGAGGGACCCTCCTGCCTCTCCGTGGCGAGGAGGGTCACTCCCAGGGCTGCGATCAGGCCGAATACTGCGAGAGCGGCGATCCTGGTTCGCTTCATTGTTCTTCCCCTGTCTTCACTGCGGTCCTCGGGACGCCCGCTCACGACACGACCCTGATTGTTCCGAACATGTTCCCGTGGCCGATTCCGCAACTCGGCATATTGCAGGCGTAGGCGAATGTGCCGACCTGACTGGCGTTCGGTGTGATGGTCACGATCGTGGCGGGACCGCCCGCGGTAAGACCCCGCGCCGGGATGCCGAGGCCGGGCACGCCGCCGAATCCGTGCGCCGGAAGGCCGGCCCGGTCGCCGTCGCTGATGTGCAGTTCGTAGGTTTGCCCGACCTGCATGGTGAAGTTCGGGCCGGCGCCGTTGAAGTTCCACTCGAACTCCGTCGCGACCAGGTTGACCACGATCTTTGCCGGCGCGGTCGGCGTGGGGGTCGGCGTCACGGCTGGAGGGGCCGTCGGCGTCGGAGTCGGAGCGGGAGGCGTCGGCGTGGGTATGAAGTCGAAGCCGGAGGTGTCGAACTGACCACAGACCGTGCTCCCGACCTGGGCGTTGTGATACGTCTTGGTATGTCCGGTGGCCACTTCTGTGACCGTCAGCGTATAAGTCAAGTCCGTCAGTGCTCCAAAGAAGACCCAGTAGCTCTGGCCGATCCCCGAGGCGTCCACCATCTTGACGATGACCTCCGGGTTGCCCGCGTTTCCGGTGATGTCAGGAATGCTGAAGAGCCCGTAGATATCGGTTTGCGAAATCACCTGGCCCTGCCCGGTCGCGCCCGTTCGCGGGTCCGCCGCCGACAACGTCACGTCGAAGGGATGGGACGAGATGATCCTCAAGGTTTCACTGGCAGTGACCGACACGATCTGGCTGGACGTGACGGATCCATGGGGAGTCGTCACCGTCAGCGCCACGGGGTAGTCGCCGGGGTTCGCGAAGGCATGAACGGGATCCTGCGAAGCGGAAGTTTTTCCGTCGCCGAAGTCCCAGTGCCATGACATCGCATCAGGTTGCGACGCACCCGTGAACTGAACCGGCGACTTCGCCGCCGGATTGGCCGTGACTGCTGCGAATGCCGCGGGCGGCGCCGCCACGTCCTCCTTGGCCGAGGCGGGCTCGCTCGAGGCGGCCAGGAAGAGCAGAACAACGGCCGCGAGAGCGGAAGAAGAAAGCAGAACACGCAGACTCGACGCGAAGAGAGAAAGGATCCGTTGAGACATCCGCTGGGGGTGTTTGTTTGTAATCATGGGGCTAAGTAGTCAGAGCCCGGAAAGAAGATTTCCGTGCTTAGGTATCGTCAATCTCCTGCTTAGTTGGCCTTAAGAAACTCAAGCCAGACCACCGCGATCAATCGACGGTAATGTAAGCAGGCGCTGCGAGATAGCAATCTTTCGTTGAGGCCGGGGCCGAGACGGCAAGGCGAGTGACGCGTCAGTTCATCGGCCGATTTCTAGAAGGAGACCTGGTCGGAAATCCTGAACAAAGGCTTAATCCGCGAAACGGCAAACGACCGGAAGGCGTACTCGAGGTAAAGACCCTCCCGCAAGCCTGCCTGATGCGCTCCGCTAACCTGGCGCGGGGCCCCGCCTGTCGGCGTTCACGATCACGGAGGTTCTCGTGGGCCGCGGCGCTCCCTAGTAAGCTGGCGCAGCTCATTCTCGGAGGAGATGCCGCCTTGCCGAGGGATGTTGATCGGGAGACCGGATCGCCCAAGCTCGGGCTCTGGTCGGCGACGGCGCTCGTCGTCGGTCACACGATCGGCGTCGGGATCTTCCTGACGCCCGCGGAGCTGATCGGGGCGCTCGGTTCCCCGGCTCTGACATTCGGCCTCTGGCTCGCATGCGGCGCGCTGGTCCTCGCCGGCGCGTTCACCTTCGGTGAGCTCGCGGTGCGATACCCGCAGGCGGGCGGCCCCTATGTGTACCTGCGGCAGGCCTGGGGCGAGCGAGTCGCGTTCCTCTACGGCTGGCAGAGCATCCTCATCATGGACCCGGGCGTCACGGCGGCGCTGGCGCTGGGGCTTTCGCAGTACCTCGTCGTGCTGTGGCCGGCCGCCACGGGCAGCGAGCGCTGGCTTGCCCTGGGCACGGTCTGGGCGCTGGCGCTCGTCAACATGGCAGGGTTGAGAGTGAGCGCCCGCGTGCTCAATCTGCTGACAGCCACAAAGATCTTCGCGCTTGCCGCGGTCGCCGTCGCCGCGCTGACGATCGGCGCCGGAAGCTGGTCCCACTTCACGCCCTTCGCGGCCCGGCGCCCCGGGGCTCCCGCTGTCGGGGACGCGCTGGCGCTCGGTCTCGTCGCCGTGTTCTATTCCTTCGGCGGCTTCTGGGAGGCGAGCCGTGTATCCGGTGAGATCAGCGATCCGCGCCGCCAGTTGCCGCGTGCGCTGGCGCTCGGCGTGACGGCCGTGACGGCGGCCTACCTGGTGACCACGCTGGCGTTCCTGTACCTCGTGCCGTCGGAGCAGGCGACGAGCGCCTCGGCGTTCGGCAGGCGCGCCGGAGAGGCCATGCTCGGCCGCGCGGGACCCGCGGTCTTCGCTTCGGTCGTCGTCCTGTCCGTCGCGGCGAGCGCGATGGCGCTTCTCCTGATGGCGCCGCGTCTCTACCTCGCCATGAGCCTGGACGGCGTGTTCCCCTCCGCGCTCGCCTCGCTCCATCCGGTCACGAAGTCGCCGGCCCGCGCGACGGCCCTGCTGGCCGCGATCGCCAGCGTGTTCGTGCTCTCCGGGACGTTCCCGCAGGTCGTGGCCTTCTTCATGTGCACCACGCTCGCCTTCATCGCGCTCGCGGCCGCGGGGCTGTTTGTCCTCAGGTGGAGGGAGCCGGAGACGCCCGGATTCCAGTCGCCGGGCTATCCCGCGACGCCCGCGCTCTTCGTGTTGTTCCTCGTCGCGGTCATCGTTCTCATCGCCTTCGCCCGGCCGCTCCAGGCGCTGGCCGGCTTCGCCCTCGTGCTCCTCGGCCTGCCGGCTTACCATGTCCTCTCGGCCCGGCAAGTGATCGGGGTGGAGACTCTCGAGGGAGGAGACAACAGATGACGTGGATCAAGACCATCCCCTTCTCGGAGGCGGACGAGAAGCTCCGCGGCGCGATCGAATGCCAGCGCGTTCTCTATCCGCCGGAATACGCGCAGCCGACGGCTCTCAACCCCGACGACTCGGCCGGCGTCGTCGCGTCCCATTCCCTGATCCCGGACGCGCTGTACCACGCCTTCGCGACGTTCGGCGCGCTGATGTCGCCGGATCTGCCGCTGACCCGGCGGCAGCACGAGATGATCACGACGGTCGTTTCGGTAACCAACCGGTGCTTCTATTGAATCGAGTCACACGCAGAGTTTCTGCGTCGGGTGACCCTGGATGAGGAGCTGGTCGAGGCGATCCGGCGGGACTACAGGACAGCGCCGATCGACGAGCGGGACCGCGTCATGCTCGATTACGTCGCCCTGCTCACGAAGGACGCCACGCGAGTGACGCCGCAGGACCACGCGCGCCTGCGCGCCGCCGGCTTCGACGATCGCGGGATTCTCCAGATCACCCTGATCGCCTCGTGGTTCAACTACATCAACCGGGTTGCCGACTCCCTCGGCGTGGGCCGGGACGCCGGGCCACAGCCATGAGAGCATCGTTTTGCCTGAATTCCGTCGCGGGCCGCCGTCGGCAACGGAGGTCTATTCGAAGCCTGCGGCAGAAGGGCATGACGATCCTCCTGCCGTTTCTTCTCGGCGCGGCCGGTCACGTCGCGGCATCCGACGGAGCGCCGCCGGCCGGCAACACCCTGGACGTCGGCGGCTCGAAGATCTACTACGAGCAGTGCGGGTCCGGTCCGGCCGTCGTTCTCCTGCACGACGGCCTCGTTCACTCCGTCACATGGGATGGTTCGTGGAGCGCGCTCTGCGGGAAATTTCACGTGATTCGCTACGACCGCCGCGGGTACGGCCGGTCGCAAGCCGCAGCCGCCCGTTTCTCGCAGGCGGAGG
Organism: Thermoanaerobaculia bacterium; assembly: GCA_035469365.1. Taxonomy (GTDB): domain Bacteria; phylum Acidobacteriota; class Thermoanaerobaculia; order UBA5066; family Gp7-AA6; genus JAWOLE01. The sequence continues at coordinate 1,855 of DATIRW010000191.1, read as the reverse complement.
ATCTGCACGCCCTGCTGACGCACCTCGGCGTGCAGCGCGCCATCGTCGCCGGCAACTCCTCAGGAGGCGCCCTCGCGATTGACTTCGCGCTGGCCCATCCTGGGATGGTGAAGGGCCTGCTGCTCGTCGGTCCGATCGTCCACGGCATGGGGATGACGGATCATTTTCGCGAGCGAGGCCGTCGAAACATGGCGCCGCTCGAAAAGGGAGACGTCGCCGACGCGGCGGACAACTGGTCCAGGGATCTCTACATCATCGCGCCCGGCCACGAGGCCGCCCGAAGGAAGCTTCGGGACGCTCTGGCCGGGAATCCGCAGAACCTGAAGAGCGGCGACATGGAAATCCGGAGTTCGCCGCCCGCCGTCGCCAGGCTTTCCGAGATAAGCGCGCCGACGCTCATCCTCGTCGGAGAAGCCGATATCCCCGACGTGCACGCGTACTGCGGCATCATCGAGGCCGGGATTCCCGGAGCGCACCGCGAGGTCGTCAAGGGCGCGGGGCACTTGATCCAGCTCGACAATCCGGATTTCTTCACCGAGAAGCTCGGCTGGTTCATCGAACGCAACGAGCGCAAAGAGGTCATTGTCCCCGTCAGCACGCTCGAGGAGTACGTCGGCCGGTACGACTTCGGCGGCGGATACAACCTCACGATCACGCGAACCGACGGCCGGCTCATCGGGCAAGCTACGGGGGATCTGGCCTTCCACCTGTTTGCCGAGTCGAGCTCGAGCTTCTTCCTGAAATCGGAGGATGCAGAGGTCGAATTCACGAGAGACGCAGCCGGCAAGGTCAACCAGGCGATCATCTACGAAAAGGGGGCCGCCACGAAGGCTCCTCGCCTTTAAGGCCCTCAGATCGGAGGACTGCGATGCCCGTCTCGGAAGCCTTCGCGGAGAGCAACCGATTGCAGCGGGAGCGCCTGCGCGCGCTGGTCGCCCGGCTGGACGCGAGCAAGCTGGCAGTGCGCCTTCCCAACGGTTGGACTGTCGCCGGCGCGCTCGCCCACCTCGCGCTCTGGGATCGCCAGCGCCTCGGCCTGATGCGCCGGTGGGCCGCCGGCGACATGTGCGGCGGCGATCCTCCTGATGACGCCCGCAAGTATGACGGCGATCTCTTCAATGACGCGGTCCAGCCGCTGCTGGAGCTGATCCCGCCCGAGCGCGCCGCGGCGGCGGCGGTGCAGGCCGCCGAAGAGGTCGATGCGTTCCTCCTGCAAGTCTCAGATGAAGTGGTCGAGACCGCCCTGGCGCGTCCGGACGCGCCGAACCTGGATCGCGGCTCCCACCGGAAACATCACCTCGACATCGTCGATGAGGCCCTCGCGGAATTGATTCAGACCCATTGAAAGGAGACGTCATGGTCAAGGTCGCCCTCTTCGTTCGTCTCGAAGCGAAAGCCGGAAGGGAGGCCGAGGTCGAGAGCTTTCTCAAGTCGGGGCTGGCCCTCGTAGAGCAGGAGCCGGCCACGACGGCCTGGTTCGGCATTCGACTCGGGCCGTCCACGTTTGGCATCTTCGACGCGTTCCCGGACGAAGCGGGCCGGCAGGTCCATCTCACCGGCCGTGTCGCGGCGGCGCTCCTGGCGAAGGCCTCCGAGCTTTTCGCGCGGCCGCCTGTCATAGAGAAAGCCGATGTCCTCGCTTCCAAGGTGCCGTAGAAGATTCTCCGGCGGGCGTGCAAGCCCGGACTTCACCCCGGCGGCGTCGCTGGCGAGATCTTCTCTGCCTACTGCCGGTTGGCCGTCAACGCCTTCATCGCCGCCTCGAGCGTCGGGTCGGCGCCGGCGAAGTAGTCGCTTGCCCGGGTCGCAACGGCTATGTCCGGCGTCATCGTCACGCGCTCGTCGCGAGCCGTTA
>DATIRW010000190.1:0-8892 GCA_035469365.1 Thermoanaerobaculia bacterium | reverse complement strand
CGGGGAGCAGCAGATGCTCGCGATCGGGCGCGCCCTGATGTCCCGGCCCCAGGTCCTGCTCCTGGATGAGCCCTCTCTGGGCCTCGCGCCGATTCTCGTCCACGCGATCTTCGAGGCGATCGAGGAAATTCACCGGCAGGGAACTCCCGTGCTCCTGGTGGAGCAGAACGCGATGGCCGCCTTGAAGCACTCCAACCGCGCCTACGTCCTGGAGACCGGGACGGTCTCCCTGGAAGGCACCTCCGACGAAGTCGCCGCCAACCCCAAAGTCAAGGAAGCCTACCTGGGCGAATAGAGACGCCGCGCGCATGCGCCGCTCGGGACCAAACGCGCGAAGGCGCTCGGCCCGGCAGCGGCTTATCGCAAGTAGAATACCGGCCCGAGACGCGCGGCGGCCCGGCGGAGAGAACGGCGGAGAAATGGCGGACGCGGTGGAGGAGCCGTTCGCAGGAACGGCGCGATTCCAGCTGCGGCGGCGGCTGGGCGCCGGAGCCTTCGGGGTCGTGTACGAGGCGTACGACCGCGAGCGTTCGAGCGTCGTCGCCCTGAAGACGCTTCGGCGGGCGGGCGATGAGGCCCTCTACCGGTTGAAGAAGGAGTTTCGGTCCCTCGCCGACATCACGCATCCCAATCTGGCGGCTCTCTACGAGCTGCTGTCCGATGACGGGCAATGGTTCTTCACGATGGAGCTCGTCGAGGGGCAGAGCTTTCACGACTATGTCTGTGACTCCCGTGAGGGCTGCGACACGGATTCGGAAGGCAGGGCGCCGGTCGGCTCCATGCCCGACGCGCAGACCGTCGAATTACCGGCCGATGCCCCGGCGCCGGAAGCTCCCACCTGGGTGGATGGCGCCCGTCCCACCCGTGTCAATGTCGCGCGCCTGCGGTCCGCCCTCCTTCAGGCGGCCTCCGGCATTCGGGCGCTGCACGCGGCCGGGAAGCTCCATCGCGACATCAAGTCCTCCAACGTCCTCGTGACGAAGTCCGATCGAGTCGTTCTGCTCGATTTCGGCCTGGTGACCGAGCTCGATCTGGCCGAAGGCGATCAGAGCATGGCGATGGCCGGCACGCCGACATACATGTCTCCGGAGCAGGGCGCGGGTCAGCCCGTTTCGCAGGCCAGCGATTGGTACAGCTTCGGCGTGATGTTGTACGAGTCGCTGACCGGAACGAGTCCCTTCGCGGGCAGCTCGGCCGAGATCCTCCGGGAGAAGCGGATCCGGGAGGCGAGACCCCCGCGGGAGCTGGCCTCCGGCATCCCCGAGGATCTGGATGAATTGTGCTGCGAACTGTTGCGGCGGGATCCCGGCCGCCGGCCGGACGGCGCCGAGATCCTTCGGAGGCTCGGCGGGTCCCCGCCGCGCCCGGAGTCTCCGACCTCCCGGATCGGCGTGCGGGGTCTGTTCGTGGGTCGGCAACGCCATCTGGAGCAACTCCTGGAGGCGTTCCGGAAAGCGGAACAGGGACAGGCCGTCACGGTCGCCGTCCACGGCGAATCGGGTGTGGGCAAGAGCGCGCTCGTCCGCCGTTTTCTCGACACGCTGCGCACGGGCCAACCCGTGGTCATCCTGGCCGGCCGCTGTTACGAAAGAGAGTCCGTCCCCTACAAGGCCCTCGACAGCCTGATGGACGGCCTGAGCAACCACCTCAAGCGGCTGCCGCTCGCAAGGGCCGAAGCGCTCATGCCCAGGGACGTCCTGGCCCTGGCGCGCCTCTTTCCAGTGCTCCGGCGGGTGGAGGCCGTGGCGGGCGCGCGGCGCCGCGTGCTCGAGATCCGGGACGTCCAGGAGCTGCGGCGGCGCGCGTTCGGCGCCTTCCGGGAGCTCGCGGCGCGCCTGGCGGAAGAGAGCCCGCTCGTCCTCTTCATCGACGATCTGCACTGGGGAGACGTAGACAGCGCGGCGATGCTTGAGGAGCTGATGCGTCCCCCCGATTCCCCCCCGCTCCTGCTGATGGTGGCCTACAGGAGCGAGGAAGCCGCCACGAGCCCGGCGCTCTTGAAGATTCTGCCGCAGAGGCTCGGATCACCCGAGTGGCGGGAGATCGAGGTGGATCGGCTCGATCCAGGGGATGCGCGGGATCTCGCCCGCGCGCTCCTGACGGACTCGCGCCCGGAAACGGAAGCGCTGGCCGAGTCCGTCGCCCGCGAGTCGTCGGGGAACCCGTTCTTTCTCTCCGAGCTGGCGCGCTCCGCGCGCGGAGAGGGAGACGACGAGCCCATCGTGGTCCCGGCGGACAAGGACCCGGAGACGGCGATCACTCTGGACCGCGTGATCCGCGCCCGCGTTTCCCGCCTCTCGCCGGCGGCGAAACGGTTTCTCGAGATGGTGGCCGTGGCGGGCCGGCCGGTCCGTTTCGACGTGATCCGCCATGCCGCGGAGCCCGATCCGCGCGAGAACGTCGTCCAGGGGCTGAGAATCGGACACCTGATTCGGACGCGCGAGACCGAGACCAGCGAGGAGATCGAGACCTACCACGACCGCATCCGCGAAGCCGTCGCGGACGGCCTCTCGCCGCAGGAGCTGAAGGCGCGACACCAGCGGCTGGCCGTCGCATTGGAGGCGTCGGGGCAGGCTGACCCCGAGTGGCTCGCCATGCACTGGAAGGGAGCGGAAGAACTCGACCGCGCCGCCGAGTACGCGGCCACCGCGGCCAAGCGGGCGTCCGAGACTCTGGCGTTCGATCGGGCGGCGCGGCTGTACCTCATGGCCCTGGAACTCTCCGCCGGGGCCGAACCGGAGGCCCGCCGCGCGCTGCAGGTCGATCTGGGAGACGCCCTGGCGAACGCCGGCCGTGGCGCGGAGGCCGCCGGCTCGTACATGGCGGCGTCGCGGGGAGCGAGCAAGGCCGAAGGTCTCGAACTTCAACGTCGCGCCGCCGAGCAGCTTCTCTTGAGCGGGCACATCGATCAGAGCATGCCGGTATTTCGCAGCGTTCTCGCGACATTGGGATTCCGGTATCTCGAGAGCAACCTGGGATCCATTCTTTCGTTCCTTTTTCACCGGCTCCGGATCCGGCTGCGCGGACTGAGATTCCGCGAGCGAGACGCCTCGGAGGTCGCTCCCGAGCAGTTGATGCGCATCGATACCCTCTGGTCGTTGTCGTCGGGCTTGAGCATCATCGACACGCCCCGGGGCCGGGACTATCAGGCGCGTCACCTGCTGCTGGCGCTGAAGACCGGCGAGCCTTACCGGATCGCGCGGGCCATCTCCAACGAGGCGGGCTATTCCGCCATGGGAGGACCTCCCAACGCGCGGCGCACGGCGCGGCTGGTGGAGACGGCGACCCAGCTGGCCGCGCGGGTCGGCCATCCCCAGGCGATCGGGGTTGCTCAGCTCGCTGTGGGGATCACGGCGTTCGCCGAGGGCCGGTGGAAGACGGCCTGGGATCTGACCGAGAAGGGAGAGGCCATCCTGCGAGAGCGCTGCACCGGCGTCGCCTGGGAGCTCGACACTTTTCATATCATCTCCTTGCGGGCCCTCTTCTATCTGGGCGAGATCGCCGAGCTCTCCTCCCGTCTCCCGACTCTTCTGCGGGAGGCAAAAGAACGCGACGACCTCTTTGCCGAGACGAGTCTGCGCGCCCGGCACGGCTACGTCGCCTGGCTCGCCGCCGACGAGCCGAAGAAGGCGCGGGCGGATACGCAGGATGCCGTCGCGCGTTGGTCGAAGCGGGGCTTCTATGTGCAGCACTATCACGCCCTCTTCGCGCAAGCGGATATCGCCCTCTACATGAGGGAACCGCGCGTCGCCTTGAGCCTCATGCGGGAGAGGCGGGAGGCGCTCCGGCGTTCCCGGCTGATGCGCGTCCACCACCTGCGGGTCGAGTGGCTCCATCTCTGCGCCCGCAGCCGGATCGCCACGGCTGCCCTTGCCGACGCCCCGGAATTGGAATCGCTCCTCGAGGAAGCCCTCTCCGATGTGCGCCGACTCGAGCGCGAACGGGTCCGCTGGGCCGATGCCCTCGCAGCTCTCGCGCGGGCCGGAATCGCCTCTATCCAGGGAGACTGGAACCAGGCCGCGCGGCGACTCGGCTTCGCGGTGAGTTACTTCGCGATGACCGACATGGTTCTCTATGCCGCCGTGAGCCGGCGATGCCTCGGAACGATCCTCGGAGGAGAGAAGGGAAAGGCCCTCGTGGATTCCGCGGACGCCTGGATGCGGGAGCAGAAAATCAGGAACCCTGCCGATTTCGCAGCCATGCTGGCGCCAGGAAGGTTCGGCGAGCAAGTTCCGGCTGAGCAGCCGGCGCCTGTCCTGACCTCGAGCGGAGAAGTGTCCTAACGGGCATCCAGCGGGACGTAGGGCTGGGGATACGGCGGGCCGGTGTATTCGGCGCGGGGGCGGATCAGGCGGTTGTTGGCATATTGCTCGAGGACGTGGGCGGTCCATCCGGAGATTCGCGAGACGGCGAAGATCGGCGTGAAGAGGTCGGGCGGAAGACCCAGCATGGAGTAGAGCGAGGCCGAATAGAAATCCACGTTGGCGTTCAGTTTCTTCTCTTCGTTCATGATCTTCTCGATGCGGCGTGACATGTCGTACCAGCGCGTGTCTCCGGAGGACTCCGCCACCGCCCGGGACATGGCGCGCAGGTGCGTCGCCCTCGGATCCTCGGTCGAATAAACGCGGTGCCCGAAACCCATGATCTTCTCCCTGCGGCGCAGGCGCGCGCGGATCTCCTCGTCCACGCGATCCAGGGAGCCGATCTCGGTGAGCATGCGGAGGACGGCTTCGTTGGCGCCGCCGTGCAGCGGCCCCTTGAGCGTTCCGATCGCCGACGTGATCGCCGAGTGCATGTCGGACAGAGTGGCGGCGGTCACGCGGGCCGCGAAGGTTGAGGCGTTCAACTCGTGGTCGGCATGGAGGACGAGCGCGGTGTCGAGAGCCCGGACGGCGGATGAGGGGGCCGTTTCGCCGTCGACCATCCTCAGGAAATCGTCGGCGTGCGAACGGCCCGGGTCGGGCGGCACGAACGCCTTGCCCTGACGCAGCCGGTGAAACGCGGCGACGACCGTGGCGATCTGCCCCGTCAATCGCACGGCCTTGCGGCGGTTGGCCTCGGGACTCATGTCCCGGGCGTCCGGGTCTGTCTCGCAGAGCGCGGAGACGGCGGTGCGCAGCGCGTCCATCGGGGCCGAGCGGGCGGCGAGCCGGCCGACGAGCTCGAGCGTCTGCGGCGGGACGGCGCGCTGCCCGCCGATCGCGCCGCGCATGGCCGCGAACTCTTCCCGCCGGGGGAGCCTTCCCTCCCACAGGAGGAAGCAGACCTCCTCGAAGGTCGACTTTTCCGCCAGATCGTGGATGTCGATGCCGCGGTACGAGAGGATGCCCCGCGCGCCGTCGATGTAACAGATCGAAGAGTCCGCCGCGACGATGCCTTCGAGGCCCCGGACCCCGACCATCGGAATTGCCGTTTTCTAGCTTTCGATCGCGAGCGGGATCACGGGATCGAGGCCGGGGAACTGCGACAGCCAGCTCCTCCGCTCGGAGCGCAGTTTTTCCACGAGCTCGCGGTACTTCTGCGGAGAGTAGTAGCTGTCCGGCGCGTATCTGGCCAGGTCGAGACCGGGGACGTGGGCGGGGACCTCGTAACCCCAGTCGGGATCGCGCCGCCAGACGATCCTCTCCCTGGCGATCTGCTTCATGATCTCAGTGGAGACCTTGATCGAGATCTTTTCGCCGGGGGAGCCATCGCTGGCGCCGACGGAGCCCGTGTTCAGGAGGTACGCCTGCATGTCCGGGTTCCGGCGCAGGATCTCGAGCAGCCGGTTGCCTTCCTCCGACTCGGGTCCCACGATGAAGGGATTCGTTCCGACTTCGCGCTTGGCCTGGCCGGCGCGGGTGGGATCGCCGGCCGATGTCTCGATGGATTCGCCGAGCATGAAATAGGCGGCCGCCTGCTCGGAGGAGAGCCGCGCGCAGACGGGCACGACGTCGTTCCTTCGCGTGATGAACACGATCTTGTTCGCCCTGGCGAGGTCGATCCCCTCGCCCGTTCCCCGGATGAAATGGCGCAGAACGACGCCGCGCCCGTTGGACGTGATCGACGTGTCCAGGAAGTCCACCTTCCCCTGGTCGTCCACGCGGATGTTCTCGTAAGCCGCGGTCGAGTGCGTCGCCGCGCCCCAGAGAACGGTCTGGGTGGGCTCGAGGCCCTCGGTCTTGATGTAAAAGCCGTCTTCCGTGCCGTAGGCGCCCCCCTCCGCGTTCAGGAGCACCACGTCATCCTGCTTGATGATCGCCTTCTCGGGCTCCTTGAGCCCGTGGTCGTGAAGGGTCAGGGTGGTCTTGCCCGTTCCGGAGAGTCCGAAGAGGAGGAACCCCACGTCCCGGAGCGCTCCGTCGGGCCCGAAGACGCGCAGGACCTTGGAGCCGGCGTGGAGTCCCAGGCCCCCGCGCCGCTTGATCCAGTACATTGCCTGTCGCAGCATCGACTTCTTGGCCTCTCCCGGGTAGTCGGTCCCGAGGATGTAGGTGTAGCGCTGCGTGACGTCGCAGAAGATGAGCCTCTCGGGCCAGTCGGGCGCGTAGACGGAGACGAAGTCCGGCTCGAAAGAAGAGTCGGATGGAAAGAGCATGTTGTGCCACATGAAGGCGATGCGGGCGTAGTCGCGGGGAACGAAGAGTCGGCATCGGAGCGTGGCGTCGGGCGTGTCGCCCATGCGGCGGTCCACCTGGATCAGGTCCATGCCGGAGAGCGCCTCCTGGACCCGGCGGACCGTCTCGAGTGCCCTCGCCGGATCCATCGGTTGCTGCATCACTCCCACCGAGACGTCCGAGACGATGTAGGTGTTCTTGGCGGAGCGGTTCTTGACGCGCGTCGAATAGACCGGCGAGCCGTACTCGGTGGTCTTCTCCCCGGGACTCGCCAGCTCCCTCAGACGCTGCCCGGACAGGTCCTTGAGGATGGTCCTGGCCCTGACGGTTCGCGGCGAGAGAGTTTCGACCGTGCCCATGTCTCCCCCTTCGAGACAAGAATAAGTTACACCATTCGAAGGGGCGCGTTCCCGGCCCTCGGTTTCCACGCTGTTTGCACAGAGAATTGTGCATCTCTGCATAATTTCCGGCCTTTTTTCCAAGAAACAGCTTGAGTTTTTGAAAAATGACACTAGAATCTTGCGGAAATTGTCAAAAAAGGAGAGCAAATGGCGAAGGCGAAGATTCTGAAGTTCGACGCCGCGGGACCGGGCCTGTCCAAGCCGGAGATTCTGAAAGTGTGCAACTCGGAGAACGTCCGGTTCATGAGGCTCCAGTTCACCGACATCCTGGGCGTCATCAAGAACGTGGAGATCCCGCGTTCTCAGTTCGAGAAGGCGCTGGAAGGCGAGATCCAGTTCGACGGCTCGTCGATCGAGGGATTCACCCGCATCGAGGAGTCGGATATGAACCTCGTGCCGGACCTGAACTCCTTCGCCATCTACCCGTGGGCTCACAACGGGGGGGAGAAGGTCGGCCGCCTGATCTGCGACGTCTACAACCCCGACGGAACTCCATTTCCCGGCTGCCCGCGCATGACGCTGAAGAAACAGATGGACAAGGCGGCGGCCCTCGGGTACATCCTTGTGACGGGTCCCGAGGCGGAATTCTTTCTCTTCCGCCGCGACGCAAACGGCGACCCGATCGTGGACACGCACGACCAGGGCGCCTATTTCGACCTGACCCCCGTGGATCGGGGAGAGGAAGCGCGCCGCGACATCGTGCTCGCCCTCGAACAGATGGGGTTCGAGGTCGAGGCGGCCCACCACGAAGTCGCGGCCGGCCAGCACGAGATCGACTTCAAGTACGCCGACGCCGTGACGACTGCCGACCGGGTCTCGACCTTCCGGTTCATCGTCAAGAAGGTGGCCATGGATCATGGCCTGCACGCCACCTTCATGCCCAAGCCGATCTTCGGCATCAACGGCTCGGGAATGCACACGCACCAGTCGTTCCTCGACGCCAAGGGGAACAACGTCTTCTACGACGCAAAGGCCAAGCACCAGCTATCCAAGACCGCCCTTCATTACACGGGCGGCATCCTTCGCCACGCCAGGGCCTTCGTCGCGGTCACGAACCCCCTGGTCAACTCCTACAAGCGGCTCGTGCCGGGGTACGAGGCGCCGGTCAACGTCGCCTGGTCCATGCGGAACCGTTCGCCCCTCGTGCGCGTGCCGGCGCGGCGCGGGATGGGTACGAGGATCGAGGTTCGCATGCCCGATCCCTCCTGCAACCCCTACCTCGCCTTCGGCGTGATGCTCGCTTCGGGCCTCGACGGCGTGAAGAACAAGATGGACCCGGGCGAGCCGGTGGACCGCAACGTCTTCAAGATGAGCGAGCGCGAGAAGCGGCGGCTGCGGATCGACCAGCTCCCGGCCAACCTCTCCGAGGCTCTCGACAACCTGGAGAAAGACGACGTGGTGACCGAGGCGCTGGGCGACCACATCCTGTCCCACTTCCTGGAAGCCAAGCGGGGCGAATGGGCGGAGTACATCTCCAAGGTTCAGCCCTGGGAGGTGGAAAAGTACCTCGAGGCCTACTAAGGCAAGACGCCAAGAATTGTTTATGTTATTCAGGCCAGAGTGACCTCTGGCCTTATTTTTTATGGAAGACGTCCCGATACAGCCGTCTCCGGGAGGGGAGGGGCTTCGAACCCGGATTCGCGAAGGTCCCCCGATTCTCCTCGACGCGGCGATGGGAACCCAGCTCGAGCGAAACGGAGTGCAGGTGCGCCTGCCTCTCTGGAGCGCCTGGGCGTTGATGGAGGGCCCGGAGCTCGTCCTGGCGATTCATCGGGCGGAGGCAGCCGCCGGCGCTGAGATCCTGACGGCCAACACGTTCCGGACCCACCGCCGCACGCTGGCTCGGGAAGGCCTCGAAGCGCGCTCGGCGGAACTGACTCGCACGGCGGTCGCTC
>DATIRW010000189.1:0-16548 GCA_035469365.1 Thermoanaerobaculia bacterium | reverse complement strand
GAAGCTCGCGCTCCTCCTGGGTGGCTCCCTCCCGGTCCTGAGAACGATCGCCGCGCTGGCCGGCGCCGCGTGGGTGGCATTGACGATGGCGCTGGCGCGCGAAATGGGCGGAGGTCGCTTCGCCCAGGCGCTCGCGGGCCTCTGCGCGCTCGCGGCGCCCATCTATCTGGGCATGGACAGCATCCTCACGATGAACGGCTTCGAGTCACTCTTCTGGATGGGGTGCGTCTTCTTCGTCATCCGCATCGTCCGCACGGGCAACTCCCGGCTCTGGTTGTGGTTCGGAGTGCTCGCCGGCCTCGGGATCGAGAACAAACACTCGATGCTCCTCTTCGGCGGCGCCTTCGTGATCGCTCTGCTTCTGACCCGGGAGCGGCGTGAGCTCGCCAGGCCCTGGATCTGGATCGGCGGCGGCATCGCGCTCCTCCTCTTCCTTCCCAACATACTCTGGCAGATCCGGCACGGCTTTCCCACGATCGAGGACCTTCAGAACGTCAAACGGATGGGAAAGAACGTCGTCCTGAGCCCCGTCGCGTTTATCGGCCAGCAGATCCTGCTCCTCCACCCGTTGCTCTTTCCCATCTGGCTCGCGGGGCTCGTCTCCTTCCTCGCCGGCCGGGGCTCGCGGCTGCGCGTCCTGGGTTGGACCTACCTGGTGCTGCTGGCCGTCATGATCGCTGCGAAAGCAAAGAACTACTATCTGGCCCCGATCTATCCGATGCTCTTCGCTTCCGGGGCCGTTGCGATCGACGGGTGGCTCGAGCGCCGAGCATGGAGCAGAGGCAGAATCTGGCCGAAGGCTGCCGTCGCGTCTTACGTCGTCGCCGCGGGTGCGATCCTGGCGCCGGCGATCCTGCCGTTCTTTCCGCCCGAGAAGCTTCTCGCCTACCAGAGGTGGATCCACCTCGCGCCGCCGAGGACCGAGGTCCGGCACGAGGGCCCTCTCGACCAGCGTCTCGGCGACCAGTTCGGCTGGGAGGAGCTAGTCGCCGACGTGGCCCGGATCTATAAGTCGCTGCCGGCGGAGGAGCGCGCGCGCACCGGTATCTTCGCGAGCAACTACGGCGAGGCCGGCGCCCTGAATCTCTTCGGCCCGGCATATGGTCTGCCGCCTCCTATCTGCGCCCATCAGAATCACTACTTCTGGGGGCCGCCAAAGGTCGAGCCCGAGAACCTCATCTGGCTGCAGTGGGGCCGGCGAGGCGTCGAGGATCACTGCCTCTCGGTCGAAAAGGCCGGGGAGCACTTCCACCCCTGGGGTATGGCGGAAGAGAACCGCCCGATCTACATGTGCCGCGGCCTGCGCCACACGATCGCGGAGTACTGGACCCCAGACTTCAAGCACTGGAACTGAAGGACTTCCGGCCGTCTTCGGCGCCGGGGGCGTCAGGGGCCCGGCGTGCACGCGTCTTGCAGTGTCCCCTGCGGCCAACGATCCCCGGAGTGCCAGCATGAGGATGATGACCAGATCGCGGAGTCTCGACGAAAACGCTTTCGGCCCGCGCGACGTGACTGAGCGCAGGGGGGCCGAGGAGGAGCTTCGCCAGAGCGAGGAGCACTTCCGCCTCCTCGTCGAGAGCGTTCGGGACTACGCGATCTTCATGCTGACTCCCGAGGGAAACGTCACGAGCTGGAATGCCGGGGCGGAGCGCATGAAGGGGTACACGAGCTCAGAGATCATCGGTCGCCACTTCTCCGTGTTCTATCCCGCCGAGGTGGTGGCCGCCGGCAAGCCCGACTGGGAGTTGCGCACGGCGCTCGAGCACGGCCGCGTCGAAGACGAGGGATGGAGGGTGCGCAAGGACGGCAGCCGCTTCTGGGCAAACGTGATCATCACTGCGCTGCACGGGAAAAACGGCAGGCACGTCGGCTTCGCCAAGGTCACGCGGGACTTGACCGAGCGGCGAAAGATCGAGGCGCTCGAGGAGGCAAGCCGCCAGAGGGACCAGTTCGTGGCGGTCCTCGCCCACGAGCTGCGCAACCCGCTCGCGCCGATCCGCAGCGCGCTCCATGTCCTCGAGCACCCGGAGGTGACGTCCGACACGGCGGCGCGCGCCCTGGAGATCGCGCAGCGCCAGGTCAGGCACATGGCGCGGCTCCTCGAGGACTTGCTCGACGTGGCCCGGTTGAGCGAGGGGAAGATGAGCCTGCGTCGCGACAAGGTCGACGTCGCGTCCATCACCCGAGCCGCCGTGGAGTCGACCCAGCCGCTCCTTCGCGAGCGCGGACACCAGGTCACGGTCGAGACCCCTTCCGAGCCGCTCTGGATCCATGCCGATCCCGCCCGCATCGAACAGGTGCTGACGAACCTCCTGACCAATGCCGCCAAGTACACCAATCTCGGCGGCCGGATCCGTGTGACCGTCCGATCGGAGGGGGGCAATGCCGTGGTTCGCGTGCTGGACAGCGGAATCGGCATCGAACCCGTCATGCTGCCCCGCATCTTCGATCTTTTCGTCCAGGGGGAACGCCGGGTGGATCGGGCCGCGGGCGGGGTGGGAATCGGATTGACTCTCGTCAAGAAGCTCGTGCAGCTCCACGGCGGAACCATCGACGCCTTCAGTCCGGGGCTCGAGATGGGAAGCGAATTCGTCGTGCGCCTCCCTGCCATGGAGGCGCTTGCGCCGGCTCCCGGGCCGCGGCCCGAACGTACCTCGGTCCCGGGAGAGAAGCGTCCGCTGCGGATCCTCGTCGTGGACGACAACTCCGACGCCGCCGACGGCATGGCCATGATCTTCGAGATGGAAGGTGACCGGGTCCGCGTTGCCTACGACGGCCAGGCCGCGCTCGCGGTTGCCGGCGAGTTCCGTCCCGAGGTCGTGCTGCTGGACATCGGCATGCCCGGGCTGGATGGTTATGAGGTCGCCCGCCGGTTGAGGAGCGACCCGGAGACCCGGGATGCCATCCTGATCGCGATGACCGGCTGGGGGCAGCCGCATGACAGGCTTCGCTCGGCGCAAGCCGGCTTCCACCGTCATATCGTCAAGCCCGTCGAGCCGGCCGAAGTCGAAAAACACCTCGACGAGATCCGTTCCCGCCTCGAGACCTGAGTCCGCCTTCCCGGTTCACGCTGGAACCCCTTCTGTCGACTTGCGTATTATTTTAGTGAGTACTAAACTATGTCTGTGGCCGCCGTATTCGAAGCGCTCGCGGCGCCCCGCCGCCGGGAGATCTTGAAGCTGGTCTGGGACGGAGAGCGGTCGGCGGGCGACATCCGCCGGGCTCATCCGGATGTGACCTTCGGCGCCATCTCCCAGCACCTGAAGGTGCTCGAATCGGCGGGCCTTCTCACGCGCCGCGAAGAAGGGCGGTTCCGTTACTACGCCGCCCGCCGCAAGGAGTTCGGGCATCTGGGGAAATGGCTGGAAACGATGTGGGACGAGGCGCTGACCGACCTGAAGCGTCACGCCGAATCGGAAGAGAGAACAGGACGCCGCCGGCGCCGCCGGGAAAGGACGAAACCATGACCGATCTGACCGAGACCCTCGACCGGGAGATCTCCATCTGCGCGCGGCGCGAGACCGTGTTCGCGTATATCACCGACTCGGATCGCTTTGCCCGCTGGTGGGGGGAGGGCTCGCGCGTCGACCCGCGGCCCGGAGGCGACGTCTTCATCCACTACCCCAACGGCGTCACGGCAAAGGGCGAGATTGTCGAGATCGAGCCGCCGCGTCGGATCGTCTTCACCTACGTCACCGGGGGAGTTCCGTCGCTCGTCACGATCCATCTCAAAGAGTCGGAGCGGGGCACTCTCTTGAAGCTCCACCATGCCTTTTCGAGCGCGAAGATCCGCGACCACTTCGTGCAGGGGTGGCGCTACCAGCTCGCTCTCTTCTCGAAGGCTGTCGCCGACGAGGCGCAGGGCAACGTCACCGAGCGCGTGGACGCGTTTCTGCGCGCGTGGGGCGAGCCGGAGGCCAAGACCCGCCGCGAGCTGATGGAATCCTGCGCGACGCCGGCGATCGTATTCCGAGATGCCTACAGCGCGACGGAGGGGCTGGACGACCTGCTCGCGAACCTCGATGCCATCCAGGTCTTTATGCCCGGCATGACTCTCATCCGCTCCGGCGACGTCCGCCGCACCCACGGCACCGCGATCGCCCCCTGGATCGCGAAAAAAGCGAACGGCGACGCGGCCGGCACTGGAATCAATGTGTTCGACCTCTCCCCCGACGGGCTCATTGACCGGGCGGTCGGGTTCTGGGACAGGTAACCGCTCCGCAACTCTGATCTCATTGCTCCTCATGAGGCTGCGAAGGAGGCGTTGGCTTCCGAAGCTCCGCCCCAGGGCGGGGCGAAGGCTGCCGCCGGAGCTGCGTGTCGGATCGGTCGGAAAGCTCGCCGCCGAACTTCCGGAGGGGCTGCGAGACCCGGGATTCGCCGTCCTGTTGCGGAGGATCGACGAATCTCCGATCCTCGAAGGCAATCGGGTGCGTGCCTTTTTTCGCGGACCGGAGACCTTCGAAGCAATGTGTGCCTCGATCGACGCGGCGCAGAAGGAAGTCCTCGTCGAGTCCTACATCTTCAAGGACGACGCGACGGGCCGTTCCCTCATGGAGACTCTTGGCCGCGCGGTCGGCCGGGGAGTCAGCGTGCGCGTTCTCGCCGATGCGTTCGGCTCGATCGCGACGCGGCGCGCCTTCTGGAACGAGATGCGCGCGCGGGGAATCGAGGTCCGTCTCTTCCACCCGCTCTTTCCCCACCTGCTGTTGCAGCCGTTCCGCGACCACCGCAAGATCCTCGTCGTCGACGGCAGGACGGCCTTTACCGGCGGCATGAACATCGGCGACGAGTACGGCTCGAGCCTCTCGCGGCACGGAGGCCCGTGGCGCGACACGCACGTGAGAGTGGAGGGACCCGCGGCGTGGGGCATGGCGATCGTATTCACCGAGGCGTGGGACGCCGCCGGCGGCAGTCCGATCGTTCTCGAGCCGCTCGAGCCGGAGACGGGCGGCGTCGCGATCCTCGTGCTGGATTCGCGCCCCTTTCGCGGCACCGGCGAGGTGGTGTCGGTGCTTGCCGCCATCGCGGCGGCCGCGCGCCGGCGCCTCTGGATCACCAATGCCTACTTCGCGCCCCGCTGGCGCGCCGTCGAGCGCATGGGAGAGGCGGCCCGGCGCGGCGTGGACGTCCGGCTCCTTCTGCCGGGCCGGAGCGATGTGCCGCTGCTCCGCCATGCCGGGCATGGTTACTATGCCGCGCTGCTCGAGCGGGGCGTCCGGATCTTTGAGTATCAGCGGGCCGTGCTCCACGCCAAGACGGCCGTCGCCGACGATTTCGTTTCAATCGCCGGATCGAGCAACATGGACTTCCGCTCATTTCATTTCAACGCCGAGTGCAACATCGTCATGCTGGACGAGGAGACCGGCCGTGCCTTTTCCGAGAAATTCGAGCAGGACCTTAAGGAGTCGGTCGAGATCACCGCAGCTGCCTGGTCGCGCCGGTCCTTCTTCCACCGCGCGGGCGACGCTTTCGCCCGCCGTCTCGGACCGGTTCTCTGATCGCAACCGGCGGCCCGGGCACGTAAAGACGTCACGCACAGCCGCTGGTGCTTGTATATTCCGGATCCCAGGATCGGGAGGCCGATGGAGGCGGAGCGGAAGATCGCGTGGCGGGCGCGCGGACTGCTATTCGAGAACTGCAACTGTCAGCTCGTCTGTCCGGGACACATGCATTTCGATCAGCTCTGCACGCACGAACGGTGCGTCGGCTATTGGGCTATTCGCGTCGATGAGGGCACGTTCGGCGAAATCTCTCTGGCCGGCGTCAAGGCCGTCATCGCCTACGACTCGCCGCAACACATGATCGAAGGGAACTGGACCGAGGTGATCGTCATCGACGAGGCCGCTTCGCCGGCGCAGCGTCGGGCTGTCGAAGCCATATTGACGGGCCGCGCCGGCGGCCCCTGGGCGGTCCTGGCCCGCTTCGTGGGCCGCTGGCTGGATACGCGTTTTCTGCCGGTCGAATTCGCGGACGAGGGTGGCACAAAGAAGGCGAGGATCCCCGGTCTGCTCGAGGCGGCAGTCACTCCGATTCGGGGACGGGACCGCGCGCGGCCCGTCCTGTTTCAGAACATTTTCAATCAGATTCATTCTCCGACTCAGGTCCTGGCGACGGGTGTGACCGAGTACGACGACGGACTCATCCGGATCAGCAACGCAAAGACGCACGGACTGTTTTCGAATTTCGACTGGATTGTGGAAGCCTCGTAGGTGTCTCCTCTTCAACCCTTTCTCGCGCCTGCCGCGCTCGCCCGCGGTACGCGCGTCCTGATCTCAGGGTCGGCCGCGCTCGTAACCCTCGCGGCGTGGATGTGGCTCACTGGGGCGGGCGCGCCGCCCGGCATTCATTCAAGATTTCTGGCGCCCCATCGTCACGACGTCGATGGTCCTTCTTTTGTTTATGCCGTGGTCATGTGGCAAGCCATGATGGTCGCCATGATGACGCCGGCCTTTCTGCGCTGGTTGATGACATTCGCGGCCCTGACGGCGGACGTGGAGGGCCGATCGTCGCCACTCCGACCCGTTGCCTCTCTCGCTGGTGGCTACTTCCTCGTCTGGCTCTGTTACAGCGTTGGCGCGGCCGCGATCCAGGTCGCTCTGCAGCAGATGAACCTGCTCCGAGACGGAAGGTTCGCCGCGTCATCCGCCGGTGTTCTGTTGATTCTCGCCGGATTGTTTCAATTGGCGCCGCTGAAGCGGGCCTGTCTCGCTCACTGCCGTAACCCGCTGACGTATTTTCTGTCGCGGTGGCAAAACGGGCCTCGCGGGGGGCTTCGTCTCGGAATCGCCCACGGCGCATTCTGCTTGGGATGCTGCTGGCTGATGATGATGACCGGATTCGCGATGGGTGTCATGAACCTGGCATGGATGGCCGTGCTGACGCTCGTGATCGCCGTCGAACAGGTTGCGCCGCACGGAGATCGGATCGCGTGTGCTCTCGGGATCGCGATCGCGGGGTGGGGTTTCATTCTGCTCCTCTGAGATCGAGCCTCGAGGAGGACGAAGTCGTGACTCACGGCACGGCTCCGGAGGGCGTCGCCGAGCCGAACGCGCCCAAGTCGCAGCCCTCGCTGAGCGGGCTCGGGACACTCCGCGAGGGTTAGGATGGCCGCGGTGAAGAAGGCGGAACGCAGGCTCGCTGATCGCTACCGCGTTGGCGCGGGGAAGCGGTTCCGGCTCGAGCAATGGGATGCGGCCGATACCGGCGGCCTCGATTTGCGAAAGGACGAGGCCGCCGCGCTCCTGGCAAAGGGCGTGAAAGAGCTGCTGGAGTTACAGGACAGGCTCTACGCGCAGGACCGGTGGGCTCTCCTGCTCGTCTTCCAGGGGATGGACGCCGCGGGCAAGGACGGGACGATCAAGCACGTCCTGTCCGGCGTCAACCCGCAGGGCGTGCAGGTCCACTCCTTCAAGGAACCCTCGGCGGAGGAGCTCGACCACGACTTTCTCTGGCGCGCCGCCTGGCACCTGCCGGAGAGGGGGGAGATCGGCATCTTCAACCGCTCTCACTACGAGGAGGTCCTCGTTGTCCGCGTTCACCGCGGCATCCTCGAGTCGCAGAAACTCCCGAGCGAGCTTGTGACGAAGAGTATCTGGAAGGAGCGTTACGACGACATCAATACCTTCGAGCGCCACCTGGCTCGAAACGGCACGGTCATTCGGAAGTTCTTCCTGAATGTCTCCAGGGAGGAGCAGAAGAGGCGGCTGCTGGCGCGCCTGGACGATCCGGACAAGAACTGGAAGTTCGCGACGGCCGACGCGCGGGAGCGTGGCCTCTGGAAGGACTATGCGCGCGCCTACGAAGAGATGATCACGGCCACAAGCACGAAGTGGGCTCCGTGGTATGCGGTTCCGGCCGACCACAAATGGTTCACCCGTGTCGTGGTGGCCGACGTGATCATCCAGACTCTCGAGGGCCTCGACCTCGCCTACCCGAAGCTCGACAAGGAGAGGCGCAGCGAACTGGCCCGGGTCCGCAGGTCCATCGCGCGCTCGTGAACGGTTCGGGCTTCCATGAAAGCCCGTGTCTTCCGGGTGCCTACTGGGCCACCGGTTCGTCGGCGTAGTCCGAAGGGTCGATGTCCGTCGGGGGCGGAAGCGCGGAAAGCTCCCTGGCCACCAGCCGCTCGTGGAGAACTTCCTCCTCGCGCAGCTGCGTGAAGAGCCGCCGGACCTCGGGATCGGTCACGTGTTTCAGCGCTTCGGCGAAGAAGGCCTGGGCCTTCCTCTCGGCGTCGAGGGCCACTTCAAGGGCCTCGCGCTGCGACATGAAGGCGCGCGCCTTCTCGTATTCCGGGGCCTCCACGTCAAAGAGCAACGAGCGGTCAACTTTGCGCGGCTTCTCCCCGAAGAGGGCCCGGCGGCGCTTTGAGAGCTCTTCGCCGTGCTTGGCCTCGTTGGTGATCATGGTCCGGAAGAACAGGGCAGCCTCGGCCGTGTGCTGGTTCTCCATCTGTTCCGCGAACTCGAGGTACCGCTCGCCCGCCTCCTCCTCGATGAGAATGGCCAGGTCCAGGGCGTCCATCAGGTTGAGCTTTTCGAAGTCGATCGTTTCCATCGTTACTCCATCCTTTCACGCTTGGGATAAGCATCTTATCTCGCGCGCCGCGCCTCGGGATCGGAGACCGAGGCGTGGCACGTGCCTTGCTCGTTTAGGCATCGTCGCGGAAAAACGCGGCACAAGGGGGGTACATGAATTTCAAGACTCTTCAGCGAGCGATTCTGGCCGCGACGGTCCTCGGTGGTGTGGCCGCGCCGGCCTTGCCGCAGATCCCATTCCCGCCTCCGCTTCCGGGCCTGGACGTACGGGTCACGGTGGGCAGGCCGCCGGAGCCCCGGCACGAGAGACGGGGGCCTCGTCCCGGACACGACTTCGTGTGGGTCAGCGGCTTCTGGCATTGGGACGGCGGACGCTGGGATTGGGTCTCCGGCCGTTGGGAGCGTCCCGCGGCTCCCAGTGCCTACTGGATCGCACCGAGATACATTCATTCCGAGGGGGGCTACATTTACGAACCCGGCCACTGGTCCAACCAGACGGTGATCGTAGGCGAAGACATCCGCGCGCGCCGCGAGTGGCGCCAACACGAGCGCGACCATGGCCACGACCACGAGCATGCCTATGGCCATGACCGCGATCGCTAAGATCACTAGGGAGCCGGGCGGGGGGATGGGCCTGGCCGCATTGCCGGCTCGACGCCCGCGGCGCCCTCAGTCTCTTTCCCAGTAGTACCTCGCCCGCTGGGCGGGGTGGTTGCCAGCCTGGTTCATGGTCGCGGCGTCGTAGAGCCGGCCGTTGGCGACGGTGTAGAGGACCTTCTCGCTCTGGCGGATGTCGGCCAGGGGATTTCCGTCGATGACGATCAGGTCGGCGAGCTTGCCGGGCTCGAGCGACCCCAGGTCGGCGTCGAGGCCCAGATAACGCGCGCCGTTCCAGGTCCCGCATTTGAGAGCCTGGTGCGGCGTCATGCCCCCCTGGACCATCATCCAGAGCTCCCAGTGCGCTCCGAGGCCTTCGCGCTGGCCGTGCGCGCCGAGTTGGACCGAGACGCCGGCGTCGGAGAGCTGCCTGGCGATCCGCGCGATCGCGAAGTGATTGAAGTCCTCCTCGGGAGCCATCACGCGGCGCATCGAGCGGGCATCGAGCTCGGCGGGAGGGACGAACTTCAAGAGCCGCGGGTTCTCCCAGACGTTGGTGTGCTGGTACCAGTATGTCTCCCCGAAGAGCCCGCCGTACCCGACGAGGAGCGTCGGCGTGTAGCCCACGCCTCCCTTCGGCCAGAGCTGGAGCACGTCCTTGTAGATCCGCGCGACGGGCAGGGTGTGCTCGATTCCGGTATGGCCGTCCACGACCATCGTCATGTTGTGCTCGAAGAGAGATCCTCCCTCCGGGACGACCATCATCTGAAGCTCGCGCGCCGCAGCGAGGACCTGCTGCCGCTGCTCGCGCCGCGGCTGGTTGTAGCTCTTGACGCTGAAGGCGCCCACCGCCTTCATGCGCTTCAGGTGTGCCCGCGCGTCGTCGAGGCTGTCGATCTCCACCTTGATGTCGCCGGCGGCGCCGTAGAGGATCGTGCCGGTGGAGAAGAGGCGGGGCGCGCGGAGAAGCCCGGCGCGCGCCATCTCGCTCGCGGCAAAGAACTCCGCCGTGTCATGCGAAGGATCGTGCGCGGTCGTCACGCCGAAGGCGAGCCCGGCGTCGGTGGACCAGTTCTGCTGCGGGATGACGCCGTCGGAGCCGAGAGTGCCGTGCCAGTGCGCATCGACGAGGCCCGGCAGGACCGTTTTGCCCGAGACGTCCACGACGCGGGCTCCCGCGGGCACCGGGACATCCGCTCGCCGGCCGACGGCCTTGATGCGGTTGCCCTCGACCACGACGACTCCGTCTTCGATCACCTCGTCGCCGCCGCCGCCCATCGTCACGACGCGGCCTCCGACGAAGGCCAGCGACCCGCTCGGGATGTCGGACGCCGCCTCGAACCCGATCGGCTTTCCCTTCTCCGGCGCCTCGGGCAGCTTCTCGGGGGCGCCGGCAACGAACGCGAAGGTCTCCGGGAGGGCCCGCGTGAAGAGCTCCGGGCCGAGCGCCCAATGGAGGCTTCGGGAATCTCCGGACCAATGGAGGTACTCGCCGGCGTCTTTCGAGACCCGCGCCACGGGAAGCGACTTCGCCTTCGGCCCGATCTCGATCCGCTTGCCCGTCCGGACAAAGGGGGTCACGAAGGCGTTGTACCGCTCGCGGAAGGCGAGCCACTTCTCGTCTGGCGAGATCGCGAACTCCGTGGCGTTCTCGGAGACGTAGTGCTCGCGCGGTTCCGCGCCGTCCAGGGCGCAGGATGCGAAGACGCGCTTCTCCTCCTCGCGCTGCTCGCGGCTGCCCTCGGTCTCCTCGAGCTTCGTGAAATACACGCGGTCGCTTCCCGCGCCGAATTGAGGAGCGAATCCCTCGCGCGAGACGAGCGAGGCCTTGCCTCCTCCCGCGGGCACAGAGTAGAGACCGGTCTCGGAGGACCAGTCGGGTGTCACGAGAAAGCCGCCGGAGTCCTTGCGGTAGACGATCCTGGTTCCGTCTGGCGAAAAGACGGGTTCCCGGTACAGACCCGGTTCACCTGTCACGACCCGCCCCTCGCCTCCTCCGGCCGGCGCGATCCGCACGGTCCCCGCCTTCTCGTCGTTCCAGGTAACGTAGGCGATGGACCGGCCGTCGCGGGAAAAGGAGGGATACAGCTCGAAGTGATCCGTCTGTTTGGTCAAACGGCGGGGCGCGCCCTCCGGAAGGTCCCGTACCCAGATGCGCCCCAGCGCCTCGTAGGCGACCTGGTTCCCCTTCGGCGAAACCGTCACCCAGCGCAGCATCTTTACCGAGAAGCGGTCCGGCGCGACCTTCACGGGGAACCGCACGGCCTCCGCCGTCTTGCGAGCGCCTTTGACGTGGAACGGGATGACGGCGCTCTGTCCGCTCTCGCGATCCACGCGCCGGATCTTCCCTCCCGCCCACACGACGATCGCGCGGCTGTCGGGCATCCAGGCCATGGCGGGATAGACGCCGTGGATCGCCCAGGTCTCCTGCATGTCGCGGTCGAGGCCGTCGTAGAGCGGCCGCTCGTGGCCCGAGACGAGATCCTTGACGAAGAGAACGGTCTTGAAACGCACCCGGCGGACAAAGGCGAGCCGCTTGCCATCGGGTGAAGGCATGGGTCGGATTGAGCCCCCCGGTCCGCGCACGAACCGGTCGGTCCGGCCCGTCACCCGGTCGAGCCGCTCTATGGCGTAGATCTGATCGTGCGGGTTCTTGTTGTACTGGAAGATTCGCCCCGGCGTGACGTCCTGGCTGTAGTAGAGGTAGCGGCCGTCGGGAGAGAAAGCGGGCTCGCCCAGGTCCTTCTGCTCGTTGGGGCGCTTGACCATCTGGGTTCCCTCGCCTCCGGAGCGGTGGTACAGCCAGATTTCACCCGAGCCGAGCGACCGCGTTCCGGTGAAGTGCTTACGGGCGGCGAGAAAGTCGCCGTCCGGCGACCAGACAGGACTGTTGGTCAAACGGAAGTCCTCCTTCGTCACCGGCGCGGGATGGGAGCCGTCGCGGTTCATCACCCACACGTTGTCTCCTCCCGAGCGGTCGGAAGTGAACGCGATTGCCCGGCCGTCGGGGGAGTAGCGGGGCTGCATGTCCCAGGCGACTCCCGACGTGAGAGCGCGCGCTTCCCCTCCGCCGATCGGCAAGGCGTAGATGTCGCCCAGGAGATCGAAGACGATCTCCTTGCCGTCCGGCGACACGTCGAGGCTCATCCAGGTCCCTTCGTCCGTGTCGATTACCGCCTCGACCGGCATCGGATAGGGAGGCGCCTCGACGTTCCACTTCTTCTCCTCGGGCTTTGGCTTCTCTTTTTCCTCCGCCGGGTTTTGCGGCAGCGGCGTTGGGGCCGGCGTGACGGCCGGGGTCGGTTGCGCCACCGGCTCCGGCGGCCGCTGTCCCAACGTGAAAGCCGCCGGCAGGCCCGCGCCAATCAGGAGAAGGACGAGGAATGACGGCACGAAGAGCTTCGCTGACTTCATCTCTTTCCTTTTCGTGGGCGCGAAGCGCGCCCGGACAGGGATTGACCGGGGGAGCTTATCTCTCCGGTCAACCGGCCCGAGAATCGGCGGCGAAACTCGCCGGGGTCAGACGGGGACCATCGGGAGATAGACCGGGTTCCAGACCGCGGACGCCACCACACCGGGGATGTCCTCGTCGAGGTAGGCGCGCCCGATGCCTGTGTCCCGCGCTTCGGCGATCACGGCCTCCGCGATCCGGGCGCTGACGCGCCGGATCTCATGCGCGGATGGGAAGAGGCTTCCCGAAGCGAGGTCTGAATCCTTCACCTCGTCGGCGAGCCTCTGGGCGGCCACCGCGAACATCCCGTCGGTCACTTCCGTCGCCTCGGACAGGAGAGTCCCGAGCCCCACGCCGGGGAAGATGAAGACGTTGTTACCCTGGCCGATCGTGATCGTCCGGCCCTCATAAGGCACCGGAGGAAACGGGCTTCCCGTGGCGATCAAGGCGCGGCCTTCCGTCCAGGCCACGATGTCCACCGGCTTCGCCTCGGTCTTGCTCGTCGGGTTGGACATCGGGAAGATGACGGGCCGCTCGACGTGCTTGGCCATCTCGCGCACGATAGCCTCGGTGAACGTGCCCGGCTCTCCCGACGTGCCGATGAGCACAGTCGGATGGACGGCCTTGACGACGGCCAGCAGATCCCGGGGCGAGCCCTTTCCCAGGCCCATCTTCGCGGCCAGCGCGGCCGGCCAGGCAAAGTCGCGCTTGTGGACGTCGCGGATCTCCTCGTCGTCCACGACGAGACCGTGGCTGTCGATGTTGGCGATCGCGCGCGTCAGGTCCTCGCCTTTCAAGCCCGCGCGGCGAAACGTGTCGCGCAGCAGGCGGGCGATGCCGATTCCGGCGGCGCCCGCGCCCAGAATGACTACTCGTTGCTCTGCGAGCGGAATCCCGGTGGCTCGGCACCCGGCCATCATGCCGGCCGTCGCCACTGCCGCGGTTCCCTGGATGTCGTCGTTGAAGCAGGTGATGACCTTCCGGTAACGGTCGAGCAGCCGGAACGCGTTGACCTTCTTGAAGTCCTCCCACTGTAGGAGCGCCTTCGGGAAGCGGCGTTTGACCGCCTGGACGAACTCCTCGACCAGGGCGTCGTACTCGGCGCCGCGCAGGCGCGGGAACCGCCAGCCCAGATAGAGCTCGTCGTCGAGGAGCGCCTCGTTGTCAGTGCCGACGTCGAGACTGATGGGAAGGGTCTGCGAGGGATGGATGCCCGCGGCCGCCGTATAGAGCGCCAGCTTACCGATCGGGATTCCCATGCCGCCCGCGCCCTGGTCGCCCAGGCCGAGGATGCGCTCGTTGTCGGTGACGACGATGAGCCGGATGTCGGCAAACGGGGCGTTGCCGAGGACCTCGTAGATCCGCCCCCGGTGCCCGGGCGTGATCCAGAGTCCCCGAGCCCGCCGGAAAATATGACTGAACTGCTGACACGCCAGCCCGACCGTAGGCGTGTAGACGATGGGCAGGAGCTCCTCCACGTGATCGATCAGGACCCGGTAGAAAAGGTGCTCGTTGCGGTCCTGGAGGGCCGCCAGGCCGATGAACTTCTCGAGCGGGTCCGTTTTGCGCGCGATGTTGGCGTAAATGCGGCGCTCCTGCTGCTCTATGGTGCTGACGTGGTGAGGCAGGAGACCCTCCAGGCCGAAGGCGTCGCGCTCCTCCTGGTTGAAGGCCGTCCCCTTCGTGTACATGGGATGGCGGAGCAGGCGCGTGCCGCGGTACGGCACCTCCAGCCGATGGTTCCCCTGGGAATCCCGCCTCAGCGCAAAAGTCTCCATGTGAGACCTGGCGCCGATTTTCGGTGTGGCGAGTTCCGCCTTCGTTTCCAGTGTTTCGGTCAACATAATCGGTCCTTTCTCCAGCACAGCCATCGGGCAGTCAATCGCGACTCGCGCGCTACCGGCCCGCTCCGTTCCGGTTCGTAATCTGCGTGGAACAGCTCCGATTCCGGAGCATGGCACCGGGCGAAAAGCCGGCATAGATCCGAGTGCATCAGATGGGGGTCCCAGGCGCTGGCAGAAGGTTTGCGCGAAAGACGATTCCCACGGTTCCTTCCGCGGGCGCCGGGAACGCTTCCGGCGCCCGCTTTCCTTTCCGGGGAGTCGGACGGGGATCAGGAGAGAGAGGCGGCGGCGCGGCGCAGGGCGGCTTCGGCGTCAGCGACCATGCGCCGGACGATTTCCGCCGCGGGGACAATCGCGTCGATCAAGCCCGCGTCCTGGCCGATGAAGAGCGGCGCTCCGTCGACGTCTCCCGCCTGGAAGGCGCGGACCATCGCTGGTCCGACCTCGGCGCGGCGGGCGCGGAGCTCTCCTTCGCGCCCGGCCCACGTCTCGATCAGCCGGTTGCGCACGACGCGGGAGTACGCGCCCGGCCAGACGCGCCCGCGGGCGATGTCGGGAATCTCCGTCAGGACCGTGTCGTGGCCGTCGCTGGCGAGGATCGCTTGCTTGAATCCGTCCGCGACCGGAGCCTCGGGGGTTGCGAGGAAGCGTGTGCCGACCAGGACTCCTTCGGCGCCGAGCGCCAGCGCGGCCGCCAGCCCCTCGCCCGTCGCGATCCCTCCCGCCGCGATCACCGGAAGCGGAGCGACCGCGCGCACGACCTGCGGAATGAGCGCCATCGTCCCCATCAGCCCGACGTGCCCGCCCCCCTCGGTTCCCTGGGCGACGATCGCGTCGGCCCCGGCTTCCGCGGCGCGGCACGCTTCGGGAACGCCGGAGACCATGTGCACGACCCGCGCGTCCAGTCCATGCGCCCGCGAAAAGAGAGCGCGCAGATCCTGCTCGGGCCACGCCCAGGCGCTCGAGAAAACGGGAGGCCGGGCGTCGAAGATCGCATCCAACGCCTGCTCGTCCGCGTCGAAGAGGATCAGGTTCAGTCCGAATGGCCGGTCCGTCTTTTCCCGGATCTCCTGCGCGGTCTGCGCGATCCAGTCGGGCGTCCGGCCAACGCAGCCGACTGTTCCGAGGCCCCCGGCGTTCGAGACGGCGGCGGCCAGCGCCGCCCCGGTCGCCGATCCCATGGGGCCCAGCAGAACAGGGTGCTCGATGCCGAAGAGGCTGCAGACGCGCGTGTGGAGCATGCTGTAACGCTACTGCGGAAACGTCGATTGAGTCTAGAGTCGCGAGTCGAGAGAACCTCCGAATCTTTTCTCGACCCTCGACTCTCGACTCTCGACCCTCGATTTCTATAGTGTGGAGGAGCGTGGCCGGCAAGAGCGATTCGTTCGCGCTGGTGCTGACGGGCGGCGGCGCGCGCGCGGCCTACCAGGTGGGTGTGCTGCGGGGGCTCGCGCGCCGTCATCCCGGCGTCCGATTCGACATCATCACCGGAGTTTCGGCGGGGGCCATCAACGCGCTCTACCTCGCCGCGTATCACGGGTCGCTGGCCGACGGAGTCGAAGCCCTGGCGGATGTCTGGCGCAAGCTCAATCTCGAGGACGTCATCGAGATCGATGCTTCCTCTCTGGCGGGAAGCGTGCTCGCCTGGGGCGCCACGCTCGTCTCCGGAGGAAGTCCCGTCGCGCCGCGCGTTCACGGTCTCGTGGAGACGGCACCCCTGCGGCGGCTGCTCGAGCGGCTTCTGTCCGAGAACAAAGGGGGAGAGATCGCCGGACTTGCCGAAAATCTTGGACGCTGCGACCCCGAAGCAGTCGCCGTGACGACGCTCGACTACAATACCGGCCAGACGGTGACCTGGGCCGCGGGCTGCGACATCCAGATGTGGGAGCGCCCGCTGAGGCGCAGCGTGCGCGCGAAGCTGACGATCGATCATGTCCTCGCCTCCGCTTCCCTGCCGATCATCTTTCCCGCCGTGCGCCTGGGCAGGCACTGGCACGGCGATGGCGGAATCCGGCTCTCGGCGCCCCTCGCCCCGGCGCTGCATCTGGGCGCGCGCCGCATCCTGGCCATCTCGACGCACCATGCGAAGTCCTTCGCCGAGGCCGATGAGCCCCAG
>DATIRW010000188.1:0-3227 GCA_035469365.1 Thermoanaerobaculia bacterium | reverse complement strand
GGCTTTCAGGTCCACTGGACTCCACCGTGAGGTGTCCGAGCCCCAGAAGCCGATGTCAGCGGAGAGGGCAAGATGGGGACGCCACTCGGCGCGCGCGCTCGCCAGGCCGGCGTCCGCGACCCGCGCCTCGGCGGCCGCGGCCGCGATTTCCGGCGCGCTCTCCCAGTCGGCGGGCTCTGCCGGCGCCGCGAGATCGGGATCAGACGCGGGCGCGAGCTCGAGCGGATCGGCGGGGGCGCGGCCCATGAGGGCGGCGAGCGTCATCCGCGCCTCGTCGGCCCGTCTCTCGGCCTCGAGGATGTTCGCCTCTTCGGAAGCGAGCCGGACCTCCGTCTTGATCAGGTCCGCCGCGACTGCCTGGCCCGAAGCCTGTCGGCTCTTCAGGTTCGTCCGGTAACTCTCGAGCCGGGAGATCGCGCTCCGCCGCGCCGAGGCTTCCTCGAGCGCCGCGAGGGACTCGGCATAGCGGCTCGTGACCTCTAGGATCAGGTCCTTCTCCTCGATCCGGTAGCGCCCGGCTGCCGCGTCCACTCCGGCCTGGGCGCGCGCGACGGCGGCCCGACGGGCTCCGCCGTCGTAGAGGGGCTGGCGGCCGACGGCCTGCAGCCGGAACTCTCCCGCGTTCGTGACGACCGGGTCGTATCCGGACGGCGGCGCATAGACGAAATCTCCTTCGACGGCGACCTTCAGCCATCGCTCCGCCGTCGCCTCTTTCAGTTTTTCTCGCGCGATGGCCACATCCAGGGCGGGGATGGGCAATTTCGCGTTGGAGGCGCGCGCCTCAGAGAGCGCCTGTTCGAGGGTCACGGGCCCGGGCGCCGGAGAGGCTCCGAGCAGGGGACTGGCGAGAGCGGGAATCAGGAAGGCTTTCCTCCAGCGAGCGGCCCGGCGGAAGGAGACTGAGGACACGGCCTCAAAGGCTCTTCGGATTTCGTCGTTCGCGGTTCAAGACCCATCCGCTCATGTTGTCACTCCGTCACGCGCGCATTCTATGGAAACGGGCGCTCAGGCTAACGGAGCAGGGCGCGTGCCAGACCGACGGCGCTTCCGGCCATGACGACCCAGACCGCGTCGACCTTCGCGAAGAAGAGGGCCGCGAAGGCGGCCAGCGCCAGAGCCAGTGCGAAGGCGTCGGGATGGCTGCCCAATCCCGACGGGAAGAGGACCGCCGCGCCGAACACGACCGCCAGATTCAGGATGACCCCGACGACCGCCGCGGTGATTCCCGATAGCGCCGCGGTCAGGCTCCTCTTTTCTCGCAGGCTCTCGATATAAGGAGCTCCCAGGAAGATGTAGAAGAAACAGGGGAGGAAGGTCACCCAGGTCGTCACGGCGGCGCCGAGGGAAGCGCTCGCGAGACGGCTCATCCGCTCGGGCCGATTCCAACCCGTCATGAAGCCGACGAACTGGAGCACCATGATGAGAGGGCCGGGCGTTGTTTCGGCGAGGCCCAGGCCGTCGATCGCCTGGTGCTGCGTGATCCAATGATAGGACTGGACGGCCGCCTGCAGGACATAGGCGAGGACCGCGTACGCGCCACCGAAGGTCACGAAGGCGGCCTGCGTGAAGAAACGGTACTGGAGAACATGGAGGCTCGACCAGCCGCGCCACAGGCCCAGGGCGAGCAAGGGGGCGCTCCAGAGAAGAAGACCGGCCGCGCCGATCTTGAGCGCCCGCGACCACGAACGGCGGGCCTCCTCGGTTCGAGCGCGGCTCTGCTCCGAAGCCGGGTCGGCCTCCTTCACTCCTGGAAGCGGGCGGGCGGCGGAGAATTCCCGGCGCCAGATCCGGCCGGCGAGCAAGCCCGCCAGCCCGGCGCAGATCACGATCCACGGGAAGGGAACGTGGAGAACGGAGATCCCGACGAAGGCGGCGGCGGCGATCGCCACGAGCCCGCGCGGCCGCAAGGCGCGAGCCCCGATCTTGACGAGCGCCACGACGACGAGCGCGACAACGGCGGGTTTCAGGCCCGCGAAGATCCCCGCCACGGCGGGAAGAGTCCCGTACGCGGCGTAGATCGCGGAGAGCCCCCAGAGGATGAAGACCGACGGGAGGACGAAGAACAGGCCGGCCACGACCCCTCCCCGCGTCCCGTGGAGGAGCCAGCCGATGTAGATCGCGAGCTGCTGCGCTTCCGGCCCGGGCAGGAGCATGCAGTAGGAGAGGGCATGAAGGAAGCGCTCCTGTGAGATCCATCGCCGCCGGTCCACGAGGTCCCGCTGCATGATGGCGATCTGGCCGGCGGGCCCGCCGAAGCTGACGAAGCCGAGCCGGACCCAGTAGCGGAAGGCCTCTCCGAACCCGACGTTTCTCGGACTATTCCGGTCGTGCTCTTCTTGCGGCCGCCGCTCCGTCATGCCTGCCCGGTTTCCGGCCGCCAAAGAAGAATCAGCGTCCTTCGACCGTGAAGTCGTCGAACTGGATGACCGAGTCGGCCTTCGTCCAGAGCCCGACGCGCCCCGCGTCCTTGAATGTGTCGTCGGTGGCATCGAGAACCTTCGTTCCGTCGAACCAGACGACAAAGTGATTCCCGGTGGCGTCGAGCTTCAGCGTGTGCCAGGCGTTCTTGGCGACCCTGACCGGCTTGTTCCGGAACGCCCGGCGGCGCCCTTTGACGGTGTGGTAAATCGTGCAGTTGTCCTCGTCGGCGTTGCAGCGGGTGACGTAGTAGTTGTCGGCGTCGCTGTAGCGCCAGACCATGCCGAAGCCCTGGTCCACCTCTCCCGAGACGGGCCGGGCGCGCACGGACAGTGTGACGTCCTTGTAGGAGCCCTCTCTGACGATGGCAAGCGGGAAGCGGTAGTCGGTCGGGTCGGCGCTCTCCTGGACGAGCAGGCGGTTACCCGGCCTGTCCTTGTCCTCGCGGACGGCCCACTTCCCCTGGGCGCCCTGACCCGTCCGGGCATACTCGAACGCGGCCGGGGGCGAGCCGACCGCATCGCTTTCGAACGTGAACGTCTTCGATCCGGAGGCGGGCTGCCCGGACGACGCGATCGGGTAGAACGACAGGAGTGCGATCCAGAGTGTCCGGCAAATCCTCATGGGCACCTCCCCATCCATTCCTATTTTGAGAGAGCGCATTTCAGGTGCGCGTAGAGCGAGTCGTACAGGAAGGACGCCCGCGCGAGGATGTCGGCGTCGTCCTTCCCGACGTCGGTAAATCCCTGACTGATGGCCCAGAGGCCGGCCGACTCCCGGGTGACTTCCATCTCGGCGGGGAAGTCGGC
>DATIRW010000187.1:0-9062 GCA_035469365.1 Thermoanaerobaculia bacterium | reverse complement strand
ACCGCGGCCTTCCGGCCGAGGGGCGAGAGCGAGGTCACCGCGGACTCGAGGAGCTCCTCGACGAGCTTCCGGGACGAAGCGAGTCCGAAAAGCGTCGCGAAATTGGCCCGGTGGGCGTCGCGATGCGTGTCCTTGCCCATCCGCTTCGGGTCTCCGGAAACATCGAGCATGTCGTCGGTGATCTGAAAGGCCAGGCCGAGGTTGCGCGCGAAGAGCGTCAGGGCCTCGAGAGTCTCCTCCCCCGCCCCGCCCGAAAGCGCCCCGCCCCGGACCGCCGCCACGAAGAGAGCTCCTGTCTTGCGCGAGTGAATCGCCTCGAGGTCTTCGAGGCCGAGGTTCGCGGGGTCGGCCGCCAGGTCCGCGGCCTGCCCGGCGCAGCTGCCCTCGGCGCCGATCGCCCGGGCCAGCTCGTGGACGACGCGCGCGCGCGTTCGCGGCGGCGTCTCCGGCGCGTCCGCGGCCACTTCGAAGGCTCGCGCGACGAGCGCCACCGCCGCCAGCTCGGCTGTCGCGACGCCGTGCACGACATGAAGCGACGGCCTTCCGCGCCGCCGTCGCGCGTTATCCATGGAGGGCAGGTCGTCCAGAACGAGAGAAGCCGCGTGCAGAAACTCGACCGCCACCGCGACCGCCATCGGCGCGGCCGCCGGGGCGCGAACGATTTCCCCGGCCGCGAGCGCGACGAGCGGCCGCAGCCGCTTGCCGGGCGAGAGAACGGCCTCTTCTATGGCGCTCGAAAGCGCGGGCGCGCGGCCGGCGAGCGGGGGCAGCGCACGGGAAAGCTCCCGCTCGAGGGGAGGCAGCGCGCGCGCGGCAAAGGCGTCGAAGGCCGGCGTCCGCACCGCCGCAGGATCCGAGTGCGGTGGCTTAGGCGAAGCTCGCCACCGCCTCCGGCTCCGACTCGTAGACGTCGAACACCGTGATCAGCTGCGTGACCGTGAGCACGTCGTTGATCTTCGGGGGCAGGTGGAGGAGCTTCAGTTTTCCCCCCTTGTTCGTGACCGACGTGTAGCACCCGACCAGCTCGCCGATCCCGGAGGAGTCGATCGTCGTCACGTCGTGCATGTTGATCAGGATGTGCTTCTTCCCTGCTTCCACGAGATGGTTGATCGTCTCCCGCAACTGCACGTCTCCCGCTCCGATCGTGATCTTCCCCTTCAGATCCACGATCTGGACGCTACCGGCAGCCTCGCGCACGGTCGTTTTCATCGTCAGTTCCCCTCCTCCTTCTTGTGCCTGCCCTGAGCCAAGTCTTTTGTCAGGACGATTTCCATACCGCCTCCGTCGATTTGACGGAAACGGACCTCATCCATGAACGTCTTCATGTAGAAGATACCGCGTCCCGAGGTTTTCAGCCGGTTTTCCGGAGCGAGCGGATCGACGACCCCCTCGGGATCGAACCCGCGTCCCTCGTCCCGGATCCGGATCCGGAGCGTCGAGTCCGCGACGTCCATCTCGAGATGAACGCGCTTGTCCGTGTCCTGAGCGTTGCCGTGCTTGATGGCATTGGCCAGGGCCTCGCGCAGGGCCATAAGGATCCAGTGCGTTGTTTCCTCGCTCAAGTCCCACCCCTCCAGCAGTTTGCCGCAAAGATGCTGTGCCATTTCGATGTTCTCGAAACGGCTGGAGAGGGACATCCGGATGGGTCCGGGTTCGCTGGGCGAAGATTGCGAGCTCATTCACGTTCGAAAATTCCGCGGCATCTTAGCGAAAGGCCGCGATGAAAGATAGCAAGGCTTTTCCGCATGCTACCCTGCCGGTCGTGAAGATTCTGCGCCGCCTGGCTGTGCTGCTCGTCTTCGCCACCCTGGGCGCCACGGCCCTGCTTCCGGCGCGGGTCTCGCAGGTCGCTCGCGAGGTCGAAAAGGTCCGGGGGCGGCGCTTCGAGAGGGCCGTCCCCGCGAGCGAGATCGACGCGGCGGAATTGAAGAAGGTCCTGCGCTCGAAGGTCGCCGAGTCTTTCCCGGCTCCCCCCGACGATACGCTGAGGACCCTCGTCGCGCTCGGCCTCATCCAGGACACGCCCAACCTGCTCGACCGGCTCGTCGACTTCTACGCTTCCCAGGTCATCGCGTTCTACGACCCGGAGCCCCGGCGGTTCTACGTCGTCCGCGGAGCGGACAAGGCGCTCCAGAAGGAGGGCGCCGGAGACGAAGAGGACATCGAGGGCGTCGCCGGGATGGCCGACGCCGCCGGCATGTCGGAGAAGCTGATCTTCGCCCACGAGCTGACGCACGCCTTGCAGGACGAGAGCCTGAAGCTCGACCGGCGCCTGAAGGACCTGAAGGAGAACGGCGACAGGGCGCTCGCTCTCGAGAGCCTGCTCGAAGGGGAAGCGACGCTCGTCATGGTCCGGGTCGTCCTGGCGGGCGTGCCGGGCGCCGACGAGAGCGCCGAAGAGATGCTCGGACCGCTCCTCTCCGCCGGCGCGCTCGAGCGGTCCGGCGTTCCCAAGGACATCCCCGACTATTTCGTCGAACAGCTCTTCTTCCCCTACACGGAGGGAACGGCCTTCGTGCGGCGGGTCGTCAAGAGCAAGGGGTGGGCGGGAGTGGACCGGCTCTGGAAGAACCCGCCGATGTCCTCTTCGGAGATCCTTCACGAGGGACCGGGCTTCGTTCCGGCCGAGAACCTGCTGCCGGGCAATTCGGAACGGCTTTCTCCCTCCGGCTTCCATTTTCTCTATGCCGACACGCTCGGGGAATGGACATTGCGTTTCCTCCTGCGCCGCTCGCTCGCAGAAGACCAGGCGGACGCGGCGGCATCGGGATGGCGGGGAGACCGGATCGTCTTCTTCGCCGCCGGCCGGACGATCGCTTACCTCTGGCGGACGCGCTTCGACTCGCCGGCTTCCGCCGAGCGCTTCGAAGCCGCCTGGACGAGAGCGCGCGCCAGGAGCCCGAAGAAGGAGACGGTGGCGCGGCAAGGTCTCGATGTTGTCGTGGCCGCCGGTTTTCAGAAGTTGCCGGACCTCCCGGGCTTCCGGACGCAAGATCAGGCCGCGTCGGCTGCCGTCGAGACGCTGCTTCAGCCCATCGGCCTCAAGGCGAGGGGGATCAGGACGAACATCTGGATCGAGTCGAAGACGCCGTGGGCGATGATGCAGGGAAGGACATTGCCGTAGAGCGCGAAGGCCGCCGAGAGGACGGTCGAGATGACGAGGATCCCGACGAGCACGAGCGGCTGTCCATAGGCCCCGTGGGCCGCTGTGAACATCAGGGTCGCGGCGAGTGCTCCCACCCGAGGCTGGAGAAAGGACCGGAAGAAGAGCTCCTCGACGATCATCGCCGACACGACGATCAGGATCCGGATGGCCAGCGGCTGGGCGACCAGCCAGACAATCGTCGGCGAGACCTCGCGCTCCGGCGCGGCGGCCCCTCGCAACCGGAGCACGTACCAGAGACCGATCACGATCAGGAGGACTACGATCGTCAGCAGCCATCCCGCAAAACCAATGAGGAATCCCGCGCCGAGGTCCGCGGCGGGACGGGCGCTCGTCAGCTTCAGGAATTCCGGGATTGAATGCCGGCCCGACAACACGTAATAGAACGTCAGAAAGAGGATCAGGATCAGGTGCACCGCGAAGAGAGAGACGAGCGTGAGGTCCTTGGTTTCGGGCTGCCCTCCCGCCAGCCCTCCCGCGAAAGGAATGGCGACCGTCAGGAGCAGCACCCCCGCCAGCAGGGCGACGGCCACGCTGCGGCGTCCCGGCTGAACGAAGCCGTCCTGGGCGAAGACCGCTCGCGAGCGAGCCCTCGCGAAACTGATCACGATCCCGGCGCACCCGGCGGCGAGCAGCAGGGCAAAGACAGAACCGTTCATGTCCTTCGCGGGTCCCCCATCGCTCAGAAACGCTCGAGCGGCGAGCGGCGCAGGATACACCAAGTCGCGGGGTAGACTCGCTCGCGAGGAGAGCCGCAAGCCCGCCATGACGGAATCACTCCCCCTCGAGGTCCGCGACGTTTCCAAGGCGTTCGCGGGCCGCAAGGCGCTCGACGGCGTGACGTTCGAGATCTTCCCCGGGGAGATCCTGGGCCTGCTCGGGCCCAACGGGGCCGGCAAGACGACGCCCGTGCGCGGCGTCGCGGGGCGGGTCCTGCAGGATTCGGGGGGCCTGAGCCTCTTCGGGCTCTCTCCAGCCGATTCCGGCGCGCGGGCGCTGCGCGGGTGGGTGCCCCAGGAAATCGCGCTCTATCCGCTGCTCTCGCCGCGCGAAAACCTGTGGACCTTCGGGCGGTATCAGGGACTCGAAGGACAGGCGCTCGAGACCGCCATCGTCGCCAACCTCGACTGGGCCGGTCTCTCCGACCGGGCCGACGAGCGCACGGACCGGCTCTCCGGCGGCATGAAGCGGCGCTTGAACATCGCGGCGGGCACGATCCACGGTCCGAGGCTGCTTCTCTTGGATGAGCCTACCGTCGGCGTGGACCCGCAGTCTCGCGAGCGCATCTACGAGATGATCGGGGAGCTCAAGGCGCGGAGCGTCTCGCTCCTCTACACGACACACTACATGGAGGAGGCCGAGCGTCTCTGCGACCGGATCGCGATCATCGACCACGGCCGCATCATCGCCTCGGGGACCAGGGACGCGCTCGTGCGCCAGACGCTCGGGGCCGCGCAGACCGTCTCGATCGAGACCGAACTCGCCATCCCGGCGGACGTCCGCGAGGCTCTCACGAAGTTCGGAGCCACCGTGGACGGCACGAAGGTGCAGGCCTCGGTGGAGGACCCGGCGGTGCAGATCCGGGAGTTCCTGGAGATCTTCCATGCGAAGGGGATCGGCATCCGCGACCTGGCCTTAAAGAGCGCCACGCTCGAGCAGGTGTTCCTGCATCTGACCGGACGGGAGCTGCGCGAATGATCTTCGCCGTCGTCCGCACGCACCTGGCGAGGCTGCGGCGCGACCGGGCCGCGTTCGTCCTGGCGTTCGTCGTGCCGATCGTCTTCTTCTCTATCTTCGCCGGCCTCTTCGGAAGCTCGCGCGGCGGCGGCGCCCGGCGGATCTCCGTCGCGGTCGTCGACGAGGACGGGAGCGAGAATTCCCGCCGTCTGGTCGCCGCCCTGAAGGCCGAGAAGGGTTTGAGCGTCGTGTCGGGAACCATTCCGAAGGGAAGCCGCTCCCAGACGCCTTTCGACCGCGCCTCGGCCGAGGCGGCCGTGCGGGAGGGAAATGTTCCCCTCGCCCTGATCATCCCGAAGGACTTCGGCCGGACGCCCATCCGATTCGGCGCTTCGGCGCGCCGCCCGAAGCTCGAGCTCCTGGCCGACAGCTCGGACCCCGTGGCGCCGCAAGTCGTGTCGGGCCTCCTCCAGGGAATCGTTGCTACCGCGATGCCCGAGGCGATGGCGCGGACGGGGATGGAAGAGATCGACCGCTGGGGAGGAGGTCTCACGGCCGAGCAGCGTGCGAAGATGGAGGAGAACCTCCGGGTTCTGCGCGACCGGACAGCGTCCGTCACGCCGGCGGGCGGCGCCGCGGCCGCGGGGCTCGTGGACGTTCAGGTCCGCGACATCCTCGGGGAGACCAAGAAAAATCCCACGTCGGCTCTGCTGGCCGCGGGGCTGGGAGTGATGTTCCTCCTTTTCTCGGCGGCAGGCGCAGGCGGTGCCCTCATCGAGGAGGCCGAGAGCGGGACTCTCGACCGGATCCTGTCGACGCGCGTCTCGATGGGCAGGCTGCTCCTGGGAAAGGTCGCGTACCTCTCGGCCGTGGCTGTGACGCAGCTCGTCGTGATGTTCGTCTGGGGAGAGCTCTTCTTCGGCCTCGAGTTGCACCGCCACATCCCCGGTTTTCTCATCATGACCGTGGCGACCGCCGTCGCCTGTTCCT
This sequence comes from Thermoanaerobaculia bacterium, assembly GCA_035469365.1. Taxonomy (GTDB): domain Bacteria; phylum Acidobacteriota; class Thermoanaerobaculia; order UBA5066; family Gp7-AA6; genus JAWOLE01. Next base: position 3,232 of record DATIRW010000187.1, on the reverse strand, counting down.
GCTTCGGACTCGTGCTCGCCGCGCTCTCCCGGTCGCGCATACAGCTGGTCGCCCTGTCGAACCTGCTCATCCTGGCCATGTCGGCCCTGGGCGGAAGTATGGTCCCTCGCTACCTGCTCTCGGAGACGATCCAGAAGTTCGGGCTCGTGACGCTCAACGCCTGGGCCATCGACGGCTTCATGAAAGTCTTCTGGCGCGACGAGCCGATCGTGAACCTCTGGCCCCAGGTCGCGGCCCTGCTGGCGGGCTCCCTCCTCCTCTTCGCCGCGGCGCGCCGCCTCGCTCGCCGCTGGGATGTCGCGTAGGGGACGGGGTTGGGGCTCGGTCCCGGGTGGGGCCGCCGGGCACCGAAGCCTGGACTAAGGTGTCGATCCTATTCCGTGCTGTTGCGGTTATCATTCCGGGCACGTGAAGCGCCTTCCCATCACTCTGATTCTCCTGGCCGCGACGAGCGGCAGGCTCTCCGCCGAGGTCTCCGTCACTCCTCCTGTTTTCGGGACGATCCGGGCAGGTGACACGGCGAGGATCGAGTGGCGGGGACTTCCGGGGGGAGTCGAGGAGCTCGAGCTTCTCCTGACGATCGAGGGCCGGGAGCTTCCCGTCCGTGTGACGCCACAGCTCGCCGCCGGCGCGGGAGTGCTCCTGTGGCGCGTCCCGAATCTCCCCTCCCGCCGCGCGCGGCTCACGATCCGATACGGCCTCGACGGCGAGGAGATCGAAGACGCGCCGAGTGCTTTCTTCGAGATCCTGCCGGCGGCGGGCGAGCCCCCGGCCGTGCTCGCATTCCGGCAGGGCGAATGGTGGACGCAGGAATCTGAGGAAGACCGTCTTCCCGGAGCGCTGAATTCCCGGGAGCATGGCGATCAGATTCAGGAAGGCCGCGAAGGCCCTGCGTGCGCCGTTTCTCGCGTGTTCGGCCCTTCCCCGGAGGAGACCGCGTCGTGCGCCGTCCGATCCGAGAATCTCCCGGCATCGACCGCCTCCGCCCGCCCGATTCTCCCGCGCAGACCCACCGAGGTCCCCGCGAGGATCTGAGGCTCGTTCCTTTCTCGGTCCGGCCTTCCGAAAAACCTGACAGAAAGGAACGAACATGAACCGCTTCCTCCGAGCCTGCGGGGCCGCAGGTTTTCTTCTTTTCGCCGGCCGGCAGGCGCCGGCGCAGACTCCGGCCCCGACCCCCGTTCCAACTCCGCTCGTGACGACCGAGCAAGTCGTCGTCTCGGCGACGAAGGAGCCCGCTGAGAGCATCAACGTGTCGAACGCCGTGTCGGTCGTCACCGGCGACGAGCTGCGCCGCCGCGGCGCGCGCACCGTGGCCGACGCGCTGCAGGACGTCACCGGCCTCGACACGGCCAACGGGTCCGACAACGGCCCGCGCGCGGCCAACATCGGTCTCTGGGGGCTGAAGGAGTTCGACGCGCTCCTGATCACGGTGGACGGTGTTCCCGCGGGCGGACCGTTCAACCCCTCCCTCAGCCAGATCCCCGTCGAAGACATCGACCGCATCGAGATCGCGCGCGGTCCGCAGGGAACCCTCTACGGAGTCTCCGCCTTCGCCGGCATGATCCAGGTCTTCACCCGCCACGGCGGCTCCGGAGGATCCGTCAACCTCGCGGGCGGCTCCTTCTCCGATCGCTACGCCAACGCCAACTACACCGCCGACCTGGGCAGCGACTTCACGCTGCGCCTCTTCGGCGCGGCAGGCAAGAACAACGGGTGGCAGGACCGCACGGACTTCTCGACCGACCGTTTCGGTCTCACCGGAGAGAAGAAGTGGGGCGCCGCGTCGCTCGTCGTCAACCTGGCGGCCTACTATGACGGCCAGGATTTCGGCTCGCCCCTCCCGGTGGACGCCGGCGAGCCCGTGCCCGGATTCCACGTCGACCGTAACTACGCCGTCATCGGCGCGCGCCAGGATCACCACGTCTGGTCGCTCAACTCGACGCTCTCGCTCCCGGTCTCGTCCGGCCTCCGCTTCGAGAACACGCTCGGCCTCTTGCGCGACGACCAGATCTCGGTCACCTCGTTTCCGATCTCCTCCGACGGGTTCACCGCCCAGGCCTCCGGGGTGGAGTTGAAGCCGGTCCAGAAGACCGTCTTCGACGACGCGCGCCTCCTGGCGGAGTTCACCGCTGCCGGCAAGCACAAGCTCGTCGGCGGCGTGGCCGTGACCTGGGGCCGCACGACTGCCGCCGGGCACGGGTTCGACTTCGACATCCTCCTGACGCCTGACCCGGTCGTGCCGAAGCTGGAGAACATTCCGCCCGGCGACAATCGCAACTTCGAAGACCGCCGCACGTTCCTCGGCTTCTACGTCAACGACGAGTGGACTCCGATACCGAGCCTGACCTTCACCGGCGGCGCCCGCTACGACAACACGTCGGAGACCCTGCACGCGTTCGGGCAGGAGATCGGCTCCCCGGAACCTGACATCGTCGACGACAGCCGCACGGATGGCCAGTGGTCCGGGGGCGTCTCGGCGCTCTTCCGGGCAGTCCAGGCCTCGTCCGGCCTCTTGAACGCCGTCAACCTCTACGTGTCGGCGAGGAGCGCCTTCAAGCCGGCCGCCCCCAATCTCTCGGAGGCGGAGTCCGCGCAAATCCTCGAGCCGGAAAGGACCCGGTCGGGCGAGGTCGGCGTGAAGACCCGCTGGTTCGACCAAACGCTCCTGTTCGATGTCTCCCTCTTCCACATGATCTTCGAGAACCTCGTCGTCAGCGTCCCGGACATCCACGGCGAGCCGTCGCTGACCAACGCCGGCAGCGAGCGCTTCCAGGGGATGGAGCTTTATGCAACCTACCTTCCCCCCTTTGCCGAGGGACTGCGGCTTGCCGCCGGCTACGTCCACCACGACGCCCGTTACATTCAATTCTCCTTCTTCACTCCCGACGGGGAGCTGCGCGTCGTAGACGGAAAGCGCCTGGAGATGGTGCCGCGCGACATGTGGAACGTCGTGCTCGGCTTCGGGCGCCCGCTGGGTCCGGGCGCGTTCGTGGCCGTGCGCCACCAATCGCGGCGCCCTCTGAACCGGCGCAACACCTTCTGGACAGATCCGTTCTACGAGACCGACGCCGGCGTCTCCTGGGATTTTTCCTTCGGCCGGATCGCGGTCGTCGGCCGGAACCTCGGCGACAGCCGCCACTACGTGACCGACAGCGAGATCGGCGACAGCCAGTTCTACGTCGCCGCTCCCCGCCGGTACTCCGCCGAACTGACCTGGAGGTTCTAGTCG
>DATIRW010000186.1:0-3202 GCA_035469365.1 Thermoanaerobaculia bacterium | reverse complement strand
GTTCCGCTCGAGGTTCTCGCCGTGGAAGCGGGGAAGGAAGTTGCGGATGTCCCCTTTCGCCAGGGCACGCTCCTTCGACCAGCGGCCGCCGAGGAGGCCGCGCGAGAGAACACCGTATGCGGTGACGCCCACGCCGAGGGCGTCAAGCGCCTTCAACCCGGCAGGCTTCATCCGCCCTTCGCCGGCCAACACCAGGGCTCTCCGGATGTTGACGGCGCTCCAGATGCTGCGGCGCCTGCGCGGAGTGAAGCGAATCGTGTAGCTCTCTTCATCCAGGCTCATCCTGATGCCGTCGATCCAGCCCACGCACAGCGCTTCATCCACCGACTCCGGCCAGGTGACGCTCGGCTTGCCGGAGCGCTTCTTGAAGTATCCTACCCAGAGCTCCCGCGCTGCGGCGTGATGCTCGTCAAACCACCTCCGCAGATGCGACGGCGACCGGAAGAAAGCGGCCTTCATCCCGGGCATGCCTTGCAATTTCTTTTTCTGAGTCACCATGGAGAGGGCCCGCGAAGAAGCGCCGCGCGGTAGCGAACACGCCGGCGGCGTCCCGTCTCTCCGGGGGTGATCAAGGCAAGGAGCCAGCGCGCCGCCGCGCCGAGGAAGAGGAACACGCCGGCGGCGCGCGCGGCCATTCTCCCGTGATGCTTCTCGACGTAATGGCGCAGCCCGGCGTGTAGCTCTCCGAAGAGCGCGTCCCCTCCCGAGCCTCCGCCCAGGTGAGTCACACGGGCCTCCGGCACGTAAAGGACACCCCGTCCTCGAGCCGCGAGCCGGACCAGAAGATCCGTCTCCTCGGCGTAGAGAAAGAAGGACTCGTCGAATCCCCCCACCTCCTCGAAATCGGAGCGCCGGAAGAGGAGCGCCGCGCCTCTCAATGTCGGCACGAAGGCGCGCCGCTCGTGATCCTCGCGGGTCTTCGTATGACCTCGCAAGAACCCGCAGCCTCCCGAAGGAGACGCCAGTCCCGAGCTCTCGCAGAAGATCCGCCACGGCGTCGGGAGCCGCTGGATCGAATGTTGAAGACTTCCGTCGGGGTTGAGGAGCCGGGGGCCCGCTGCCGCCGCCGCGTGTTCGGCGTCGAGGGCCGCGACGAGCGCCTCGACGGCGCCAGGGGCGACGGCTGCGTCGGAATTGAGAAGGAGGAGAAGCGGCCGGGACGTCTCCCGCGCGCCCCGGTTGCAGCCGGCGCCGTAGCCTCCGTTCTTCGCCTCGACGAGGAGGCGCGCCTGCGGGACCTCGGCCGCCAGGCGCTCCCCGATCGCGTCGCCGGAAGCGCTGTCCACAACGACGATCTCCGCGCCGGGAGCCGTCTGCGCAATCGCTCTCGCGGAAGCGACGGTGAGGTCCGGAGCGCGGTAGTGAACGATGACGGCCGAGACTCTTTCGCTCCCCGGCCGAGTTTCCGTCATCGCGGCCCCTCGTCTGTCGCCGGCGGCGCTGGCGCGGACGCTCCAGTCCGATCGTTCGAGGCCACGGCAGAAGTCTAGAGCAGATGGCCGGGAGGCAAGACCCCGCCTCACGGCACCGGAGGCGCATGACGATAGAATCGCGAGCGTGAGGCCGGATGGAGTCGCGGGCGCCGGAAGCGCTCTTCCCCTCTACGACTCTTCGGGCCGCCCGCCGCGAGTGATCGAAGAGGCCCGGGCGCTCTGGGCCTACCGCAACCTCGTGGTCGAGATGGCGATCCGGGATATCAAGATCCGTTATAAGAGGTCGGTCCTGGGCGTGTTCTGGACGATGCTCGCGCCGCTGCTGAACATGGTGGCGCTCACACTCGTCTTCTCCGCCCTCTTGAAGGCGCAGATCCGGAGCTACCCGGTCTACTACCTGGCCGGATCGCTCTTCTGGACTTTCTTCTCGCAGACGACCTCGAACGCCGCCTCCCAGACCCGGGACGCCAACGAGATGGCCAAACGCATCTATATCCCCCGATCCGTCTTCGTGGCGTCGGCCGTCGCCGTCGGGCTTGTCAATCTCGCGCTCGCGACCGTGCCCATGCTCCTCCTGCTTCTCGTCATGAGGTTTCCACTTCACGCGACCTGGCTCTTCCTGCCCGTCGGCGTGCTGCTGCTCTCGCTCTTCTCGGCCGGCGTGAGCCTCGTTCTGTTCACGGTCGCATCGCGTTTTTCCGACGTTCGCGAGATGTACCTCGTCTTCGTGCAGACCTGGTTCTTCCTGACGCCGATCGTCTATCACCCCTCCATCATCCCGGCGCGCTTCCGGCTCGTACTGTGGCTCAATCCGATGTACTACCTGATCCAGACCTCCCGCCGGCCGATCTACGACGGGGTGATCCCGTCGCCCGCCCTGCTCGGTGCGACCGCCGTCGTGTCTCTCCTGGCCCTCCTGATTGGATGGGCCTACTTCTGCCGCCATGCCGACCAGTACGCCTTCGAGAGCTGACGGCTCGGCGATCCGGCTCGAGAGCGTCACCCTGCGCTACAGGATCCCGCGGGAGCGGATCCGTTCCTTCAAGGAGTACGCAATCCGGAAGATCAAGAGGCTCGTGGTCTTCGACGAGATCGAAGCGCTGCGCGATTTCGATCTCTCCATCCTTCCTGGCGAGACACTGGGAGTCATCGGCCGCAACGGGGCCGGCAAATCCACGCTCTTCAAGGTGATCGCGCGCGTGCTCTACCCGACGAAAGGCCGCGTCGTCGTGGCCGGAAGAATCGCCCCGCTCCTGGAGCTCGGCCTGGGATTCCACGGCGAGCTGACGGGACGGGAGAACGTCCTGCTCCAGGGGGCGCTCCTGGGGTTTTCCCGACAGGAGATGCGCCGGCGACTGCCCGGCATCGTCGCCTGGTCCGAGCTGGCGGAGTTCATCGACTCGCCGATCCGGACTTACTCCTCCGGCATGACGGCGCGGCTGGCCTTCGCCGTCGCGACCGACGTCGAGCCCGATATCCTCCTCGTGGACGAGACGCTGGCGGTCGGCGACGAGCACTTCCAGGCGAAATGCCACGAGCGGATCGACGCGTTCCGGCGGGCGGGCAAGACCGTGCTTCTCGTCTCGCACGACCTCCGTCAGGTCCGGGAGAACTGCCGCAGGGTGATCTGGATTCACAGAGGGCGTCTCGTCCGCGACGGCGAAGCCGAGGCTGTCACCGACGCTTACCACTCCTGGGCCATGACCGAAGCCTCGGAGCCGGCCGTCGCTCCGCGTTAGCCGGGATCTGTGCCGTCGCTCCGCGCTTGC